>NZ_JBSFTE010000037.1:0-70788 GCF_053590565.1 Micromonospora sp. NPDC003197
GGTAACGACGGCGGCGATACGCCTGTTACCGGGAATTCCCGGTAACGACGGCGGCTTTGTCTGCGGCTCGCCTGGCCGCCCACCCAATGGCGGCCGACCGACTGTGGTCAGGGCTGGCGGGGCTCCACGATTTCCCCTTCGATCGCCACCCCGGGCGGGACATCCTGTGCGGCGGTAGGACCGGGCGACGGGGACGTACCGTTCGGCTGTGGCTGCCCGCGATACACCCGTACCCGACGGGGACCAAACAGGTCACCGGCCACCATCGCCGACACCCGCCGCTCGGCGGCGGACTGCACCTGTCGGCGGACCAGCCGCCGTACCGGCGGCACCACCAGCAGCAGCCCGACCGTCCCGGTGACCAGTCCCGGTACGGCCAGCAGCAGCCCACCGGCCAATCCCACCAGACCGTCGGTCACCTGAATCCCCGGTGGTTGTCCCGAATCGACGGCGGACCGGAACCCGCGCCACGCCCGCATGCCCTCCCGCCGCAACAGCAGCAGGCCCAGCGCCGACGCGGCCAGGACCAGCAGGATCGTCCAACCGAACCCGATCCACTGACCAACCGCCACGAACACGACAAACTCGGCGATCGCTGTGAGCAGCAGTGCCAGCGGCACCAACCTCAGTCCTCGGCGCATGTCACCTCAATCCGGATCTGCGGCCATGGGGATCCGCCCATCCAGCATGACACGCCCACCATCACGGCCAGCGAACCTGCCCGGTGGGCCTACCGCGTAACCCTCGTCGCAACGCCGCCCGCCGATCCCGCACACCCCAGACAGTGACCCGCCACAAAGCCTCACCGATGATCGTCGGGCTCATCTTGCTCGCCCCGTGTTCCCGCTCGGAGAACGTGATCGGCACCTCGACGATGCGGAATCCGGCCTGGTGGGCGCGGCGGGACAGCTCGACCTGGAACGAGAAGCCCTGCGACGACACCGACCCGAAGTCGATCTTCTCAAGCACGGGAAGCCGGTAGACCCGGTAGCCGCCGGTAACGTCGGAAACCGGCATCCCCAACGCCAACCGGGCGTACAGGTTCGCCCCCCGGGAGAGCACCAACCGGTGCCACGGCCAGTTGACGACCTCCCCGCCGGGCATCCACCGCGACCCGATCACCACATCCGCCGTACGGGCCGCGTCCAGCAGCTTCGGCAACTCCTCCGGGGCGTGCGAACCGTCGGCGTCCATCTCCACCACCGCGTCGTAGCCCCGGTCCCGGGCCCAGCCGAACCCGGCCACATACGCCGCCCCCAGGCCCTGCTTGCCGCTGCGGTGCAGCACGTGGACGCGCTCGTCGTCGGCGGCCAGCCGATCGGCCAGCGCCCCGGTGCCATCCGGGCTGTTGTCGTCGGCGATGAGGATCTCCACATCGGGTGCCGCCCGGCGGACCCGATCGGTGATCACCTTGACGTTGTCGGCCTCGTTGTAGGTGGGAATCACCACCAGGACCCGACCCACGCCGGGATAGCCGGCCCTACGGTCGGACTTCAGCGCCTCGCTCACCATGTTCCTCCGCCCCCGCCGGGTCACCGACGTCCCCCGTCGTCACGTCCCGCCGGGCCGCCCCCGGGCGGCGGCGTTCGCGCACCGCCAAGGCCAGGATCAGCACGGCCGCGGCCACCAGGGCCACCTCCGGCCACAACCCGACGCGGGTGGCCACCGTACGACCGTCCTGCGGCCGCAACTGTCGTACCACCACCTCACCGGTGTTGAAGCCGGTGGCGTCGGATACCCGCCCGGCAGGGTCAACGAACCCGGACACTCCGACTGTGGAGGCCATCAACGCCGGGCGGCCGTGCTCCACCGCCCGCAGCCGCACCATCGCCATCTGCTGCAGCGCCTCAGCCTCGTCGAACGTGGCGTTGTTGGTCTGCACCACCAGCAGCTGTGCCCCACCGGTGACCGTGTCCCGCACCACCTCGTCGTAGGCCACCTCGAAACAGATCACATCCCCCAGCACCGCCCCGGCGGCCCGGACCACCCCCGGGGTGCTGCCCGGTACGAAGTCCGCCCGAACCCGGTCGACCTCCTTGCTGACCATCCGGGCGATGTCGCGCATCGGGACATACTCGGCGAACGGCACCGGATGCCGTTTGACGTACAGCTGGTCCAGGTCCGGGCCGCTGCCCGGCTGCCACAGCAGCCCCACGTTGCGCACCTGCCCCGCACCCGGACCGGTCAGCACCGCCCCCACCAGGACCGGCACCCCGATCGCCGAGGCCGCCTCGGAGATCCGGGCGGCCGCATCCGGATACCGCAGCGGATCAATGTCACTGGAGTTCTCCGGCCATACCACCAGGTCCGGTTTCGGCTGCTGGCCACTGGCAGCCAGGGCCACCGTCGCGTTGACATGGTTGTCCAGCACCGCGCGCCGCTGGGCGTTGAAGTCCAGCCCCATGCGCGGCACGTTGCCCTGCACGATCGCCACGGTCAGCGCCTGCCCGGTCGGGGTGCCACCCGCCGGCACCAGCAGCCCGACCAGCATCAACAGCCCCGCCGCCGCCACCAGGCCCACCGCCGGCCGCCACCCGGTCAGCCGCCAGCCGCCGTCGGGGCGCCGCCAGGACCGCCACACCGCGGCCACCAGGCACCCCCCGGCCAGCGCCACCCCGAACGTCACCAACGGCGCGCCACCCAACGCCGCGACCCGCAGCAGCGGCGAATCCCCCTGGCTGAACGCCAACCGACCCCACGGGAACCCCCCAAACGGCGTACGGTCCCGCAGCGCCTCCTGCGCCACCCACAGCAGCCCCGTCACCATCGGCCACGACCAGCGGAACCGGTCCACCAGGGCACTGGTCCACGCCCCGGCCGCCCCCAGCAGCGCCAGATACGCCGCCTGCAACACCGACAGCAACACCCACGGCAGAGAACCGGTGTGCAGGTTCGTCCAGCTCAACAAGGGCGCGAAGAACACCAGCCCGGCGAGCAGCCCCAGTCCCGCCCCGGCGCGTAACCGCCGCCGGTGCACCGCAGCCGCCAGCAGCGCCACCCCGACCGGCGCCAACCACCACAGCCCGTACGGCGGAAACGCCACCAGCAGCGCCCCACCGGCCGCCGCCGCGGCCAGCACCGCCCACCCCAGCGGCATTGGACGAACCGCCCGGCCGTCGACGACCTCCACCGGCGTCTTCACCCCACCCCATCACGTCGCGTCCCAGCAGCGGGCCGCCAACCGCCACCGGCGGCACCGGCGACGAGAAATCTCCCGCCGAAGGCTACCGGCCCGGCCCGCCGGGACGCCGGCACCGCCCACCGCCCGTCGTGGCACGGGCCGGGCGGCCAACCGGGAAAGAACTACAGACGCGACATTCAGCCGTAAACGACCATCCGGGCCTGTCGAAAGTGAGCGGGATCATAGCCGGCAAAACGGGCGCCCTCGTGGCAGCATCCCGTGGGCGGCTCGACCCAAGAGCCGAAAAGAACGTGACACCACACCTGGAAAGGCCTGCGTGGCAATGACACAAGTCAAGAGCAAAGAGCGGTTGTGGACCCGGGACCTGGTCCTCGCCTCGATAACGAACCTCTTCCTGGCGTTCGTGTTCTACATGCTCATGACCACGATGGCCGGATACGCCATCGCACGCTTCAACGCCTCGGACACCCTCGGCGGCCTCACCTCCAGCGTCTTCGTCATCGGCGCCACCGTAGCCCGCCTGTTCGCCGGAAACCTCGTCGACCTGGTCGGCCGCCGCCGCACCCTCACCATCTCCCTCGTGGTGTTCCTCATCGCCTCCCTGAGCTACCTACCAGCCGACGCGCTCGACTCACTCGGCGTCCTGCTGGTCGTACGGGCCATCCACGGCGTGGCGTTCGCCGCCGCCAGCACCGCCGCCATGGCCCTGGCCCAATCCCTCATCCCCGCATCCCGCCGCGCCGAAGGCACCGGCTACTTCACCCTCAGCATCACCCTCGCCACCGCGCTCGGACCATTCGTCGCACTACTACTGGTCCACGGCCCCGGCTTCCAGGCGCTGTTCATCGCCGGCTGCATCGCCTCCGCGCTCGCAATGATCACCGCACTGTTCCTGCGCACCCCACACGTGCCGCTGCCCGCCGAACAGCGCGCCCGGCTACGCCGCTTCCACCCCAGGGACATGCTGCACGCCGACGTCGTCCCCGTAGCCAGCTTCATGTTCGTCATGGCCATCAGCTACTCCGGGGTGCTGACCTTTCTCAACTCCTACGCCAACGAACGCGGCCTCGAATCCGCCGCCAGCGTCTTCTTCCTCGTCTACGCCGCCGTCGTGTTCCTGGCCCGGTTCGTCGCCGGCCCACTACAGGACCGTCGAGGCGACAACCTCGTCGTCTACATCGCCATCGGCGCCTTCGCCGCCGGCCTCGCCGTACTCGCCAACGCCCACTCCAACACCGTCCTGCTCCTCGCCGGCGGCCTGATGGGACTCGGCTACGGCACCCTCATGTCCGCACTCCAGTCGATTGCGGTCGCCCGCGTCCCCATGCCCCGCATCGGCGTGGCCATCTCCACCCACTTCTTCATGATCGACCTTGGTGTGGGTATCGGCCCGATCCTGCTCGGCCTGCTACTCAGCCACACCGACTACGCCCAGATGTACCTGCTCCTCGCCGGTGTCGTACTCCTCGCCGCCGCCCTCTACCACCTGGTACACGGCCGCGTGGACCGCAACCGGCACCGTGACAGCACCCCACAGCCGACCGGGGCGGGGACGCACTAGCCCAGCCCACCAGCCAGCAGCAAAGGTCGGAACGGGAACGACAGCGGACAGCAAAATCGGGGCGCGGCCACTGGCCACGCCCCGATGCTCCCAGGCCCTCCCCGGCCGGTGCGGCAAAGGTATCCAGCACGACCTTCGGACCGACCAGACGCGGGCTGGCTGCCCCCGTAAGGCCGTTGTCTACTGGCCGCGTACATTCCCCTGCCCGTACACCGGTAACCGCGGCCGGTTCGCGCCGCCCCGCCGACCCCCGCCCGCTGGACCTGGCCGCCGCGACACAAGAACCATGTCGCTCGGCCAGCGGACGAAGAGACGAAGCGAACAACAGCCGCTTCCCGTAGTAGGACTCAAAGACGGTACGTGGTCGACCCCGGTAACTGTCAACCGCCCCCGGCCAGTCGCCCAGATCGGCTCGGCGTGTCGCACCCGACGCGCCTCGACCACTACCCGGGCTTCCCCGATCACCGGCCGCCCGACCCCGCCACATCCACCAAATGCCGCCGCAGCAACGCCACCGCCGCCCCCGGATGCTCGGCGGCCAGCAACCCACCCGCCGCCAACACGTAGTCCACGTCCACCGCCGTACCGGCCGCCCGGGGCAACGCCCAACCACCAGCATGGTCGCCCAGCACCGCGCCCAACACCGCCGCCGACCGGGCCGGCTCGGCGTGGCGAAGCACACCACCGGAACCAATCAACAACCGCACATCCCGCAGGTCCCGGGCCGCCCGCTCCCCCACCGAACCACCCCGCACATGCCGACGCACCGCCACCGTCGCCGCCAACGCCGCGATCCGCTCGTCGACCGCCCGTTCGGCCCCGCCAACCGCCAGATAACCCGGGTCGGCTGCCCGCGCCGCCGCCGGCTGCACCAACACCGCCCGCTCCGCCTCGGTCAACAGCCGTTCCGCCGTAGCCGCCTCGACGACACCCGGCGCGCTCCACCGCATACCCAGATCACCCTCGACGGTGCGGGCCCGCCACAGGGTGCCCGCCGCCGCCAACCCCGGCCCGCCCGCCGACTCGTCCGGAGTCAACGCCGAATACACGTCCGTGGTCGCCCCACCCACATCCACCACCAACAGATCCCCGCCGGTGTGGTCGGCCAGCAACTCCACCCCGGTCAGCACCGCATCCGGGGTGGCCGCCCGTACCAGGCCCGCGAACCGACGCCCCCGCGACAACCGCTTACCGCCGATCACATGCCGCAGGAACACCCCCCGGATCGCCTCCCGCGCCGGACCCGGCCGCAGCACCCCGATCCGGGGCAGCACATTGTCAGCCGCCGTCACCGGCACCCCCCGCTCGGCGAGCAGACCCGTCAGCGGCCCCCGCACGTCCCCGTTCCCGGCCAACACCACCGGAATCCGCCACCGGGCCCGAGCCAACCGGGACGCGTTGTGGGTCAACACCTCCGCATCCCCGCCATCGGTACCGCCCACCAGAAGCACCACGTCCGGGCGGGCGGCCCGCAACGCGGCCACCCCCGCCCCGTCCAACGGGCCCGCCGCGACGTGCACCACCCGTGCCCCCGCCGACAGACCCACCCGGTGCCCCGCCTGCGCGGTCACCAACTCCTCGTAGCCCACCACCGCCAGCCGCAACCCACCGCCAGCCGACGAACAGACGTACCACGGCATCGACGAGCCGTCCGGAAGCCCCACGGTGGCCTGCGCCACCGCCGCGTCCAACCCGTGCAGCACATCCGTGCCGACCGTCGTGGGCTGGGTCGCGGTCGCCACCAACCGCCCGTCTCCGAGGTCCACCACCGCGACCTTCGTACAGGTGGAACCCACGTCGGCACAGACCGCGTACACGTCACAGGCCCCCAGGGACCGCCCCCGGCGCCGCCGCCGGGGCAGCGACCGGCACCACCACCGTGCCGGTCGCCGACACCGCCACCACCGGCTCGGCCAACACCTCCGCCGCCGACGCCCCCCGGTCGGGCCGGCCCCGGCACACCACCCGGCACTCGAAGTCGATGGTGCGACTACGGTTACCCACCCGGGCCACCGTCGCCACCACCTCCAACACGTCCCCGGCCCGCATCGGATTACGGAACTGCACCTCCGAATAGGACGCGAACAACCCCTCGTCCCCGTCGGTACGGATACACACCTCCGTGGCCACATCACCAAACAACCCCAGGGCGTACGCCCCATCCACCAGGTCACCGGCGTAGTGGGCGTGCGAGTACGGCACATAGCGCCGATGGGTCACCGTCAGCCCGAGACGTGGATCAGTCATGCCGCCGCCTTCACCTTCTGTGTGATCAACGCGTGGACCAGATAACTGGCCACCTCACTCGGGGTGGTGCCCCGACCGAAGATGCGGTCCACCCCCAACTCCCCGGTCATCTTCTCGTCGAACCGCGGCCCACCAACGATCAACAACGGTCGTTTCCCGGCCGGCATCGCCTCCCGGAACGCCGCCGACATCTCCCGGGTGTTGTGCAGATGCGCATCCCGCTGGGTAACCACCTGCGACACCAGCACCGCGTCGGCGCGTTCCGCCCGGGCCGCCTCCACCAGATCCGGCACACTCACCTGCGCACCCAGGTTCGTCACCTTCAGCTCGCGGTAGTACTCCAGGCCCTTCTCCCCGGCGATGCCCTTGACGTTGAGGATCGCGTCGATGCCAACCGTGTGCGCATCGGTGCCGATGCAGCCACCCACCACCGACAATTTGCGCCGCAACCGCTGCTTGACCAGCGCGTTGACCTCCTTGGCGGACAACAACGGAAAGTCCCGCTCCACCACCTGCACCGCCGACAGGTCCACCAGATGATTCACCCGCCCATAGACGACGAAAAAGGTGAAGCCATCGCCCATCTGCTTGGCATGCACCAGCATCGCCGGGTCCATGCCCATCTTCCCGGCCAACTGCAACGCCGCACCCTCGGCCCGCTTGTCGTGCGGCACCGGCAAAGTGAACGACATCTGCACCATGCCGTCACCGGTGGTGTCCCCGTACGGCCGCACAATCGGCCCGCTCATCGCCCCTCCCCCTCGGCCACCGACGAGCCGGCCGACGGAGCCTCCAGGATCTCCGTAGCCGGGTTGTAGTAGCCGTCGGCCTGCGCGGCCACCCCATCCAGGCCCTTGCCCCGATCCGCCGGCCGCTTCATGATCCCGAACGTGCCCTCGGCGATCGCCGTCAACAACGTGTCGTCACCGATCCGCTCCAACAACCCCACCGCATCCGACAACACCCGATTCGCCCGCTGCTGGATGAACCCACCCGACGCCGGCACGAAATCCTCACGCAACCCGCCAGCCGCCCCCAACACGTACCGCACGTTCTGCAGAGCAATGTCCCGATCAGACAACCACGGCGTCACCACCGCCTCGGTCATCATCCCCACCAGCAGAATCCCCTGCCCGGTCAGCGTGCCCACCAGGTTGAAGAACCCATCCAGCAGGTTGCCCCGGAACACATCACCGGTCATGTGCTTCGTCGGCGGCATCCACTTCAACGGCGCATCCGGGAACAACTCCCGCGCCAACAACGCGTGCGCCAACTCCAACCGCAACGACTCCGGCACATCCGGATTGATCTCAAACGCGTGCCCCAACCCCAACTGCCAGTCCGCCAACCCCGCCTCATGGGCGAAGAACTCGTTGAGCAACTGCGACACCGTCACCGTGTGCGCCTCATCCACCGCATCCGCAGTGGTCAGATAGTTGTCCTCACCGGTGTTGATGATGATCCCCGCCCGGGCGTGCACCTGACGAGAAAACCGCTGATCCACAAACGTCCGAATCGGGTTGATGTCCCGGAACAGAATCCCGTACATCGAATCGTTGAGCATCATGTCCAACCGCTCCAGGCCAGCCAACGCCGCCATCTCCGGCATACACAACCCAGACGCGTAGTTCGTCAACCGCACATAACGGCCCAACTCCTTCGACGAGGCATCCAACGCCGCCCGCATCAACCGGAAATTCTCCTGCGTCGCGTACGTCCCCGCGAACCCCTCCCGGGTCGCCCCCTCCGGCACATAGTCCAACAACGACTGCCCCGTCGAACGGATCACCGCGATCACATCCGCCCCGGCCCGCGCCGCCGCCTGCGCCTGCGGAATGTCCTCGTAAATATCCCCGGTCGCCACAATCAGATAGATCCACGGCCGCTGCTTCGGATCACCCCAACGCCTGACCAGCCGCTCCCGCTCCACCCGCCGCCGGTCGATGAGCCGGATCCCGGCCCCCACCGACCGGCGAGCCGCCTTCCGCGCCGCCGTAGCCGCTTTCCCCGCCGGCACCTCAAACCGCACCGACCCCGCCGCCGCCTTCTGCGCCAGCAACGTCAGATCATCCACACCCTCCCGAGCCAGGGCATCGAACACCGGCAACGACACCCCGTGCCCCAACCCCACGTCGGCGACCACCGCATCCACCAACCGGTTCACCCACGGAATCCCATCCGGATCCGCACCCGTCACCCCGGCCAGCCGCAACACCGCCCGCTCCACCGACACAGTGGTATGACTACGCGCCAAATCCACCACCGGCTGACCGGCCCGCCGCGCCAACTCCCGCGCCCGGCCCACCAACACCGGATCCAAAGCCAGCTTCCCGCTCACGGCGTCGTCCCCTCCTCATAGATCACCTCACCGCGCAGCACCGTACGCCGACACACCGGCAACGGCGTCGGATCCTGCGGCCCCCGCAACTCCGCCACCTCCGACACCAGCACCGGCAACCCCCGATCCACCCCCGCCGGCGTCGACCACACCGCAAACGTCGCCGGCGCCCCCGGCACCAACACCCCCTCGTCGTCGTGGTGCACCGCCCGCCAACCACCCCGGGTATGCGCCGCGAACGCCGCCCGCGCACTCAACCGCTGCGCCGGATTGAAATGCGACATCGCCGCCCGCACCGAACCCCACGGATCCAACGGCGTCACCGGCGAATCCGAACCCAACGCCAACGACACCCCGACCCCATGCATCGCCCCCACCGGGTTCGACTCCAACGAACGCGCCCCCCCCAACCGCGACGCGTACATCTGCTGCTCGCCACCCCACAACCGGTCAAACGCCGGCTGCACACTCGCCACGATCCCGTACTCCACGAACCCGGCGATCGTCGCCTTGCTCATCAACTCGGCATGCTCCACCCGATGCCGAGCCGCCCGCAGCCGCTCCACCCCCAACGTCCGCGCCGCCAACCCAAACCCCGCCACCACCGTGCCGATCGCCGCATCCCCGATCGCATGAAACCCGCCCTGCATCCCATGCTCGGCACAATCCAACAGATGATCACGCACCTGCTCGGCGGTGACATACCCGTGCCCACAACCCGGCTCGTCCAGGTACGACTCCGACAGAAACGCCGTACGCGACCCCAACGCCCCATCCGCGTACAGATCCCCACCCGCACCGACCGCACCCAGGTCACGAGCCTTCGCCGAGGCCATCAACTCGCCCCAATAGCCGTATACCTCCGGCAGACCCGCCCCGGACAGCGCCAGCACACTAGTCAGGTCGTTCTCATCCGACGTCCCCGGCCCAGCACACTCGTGCACCGCCGCGATCCCCACCGACGCCGCACGACGTAACGCCGCCCGCTGCACCGCCGTCAGCTGCACCGACGAGAACGACCCGAAAGCGATCTCCGCCACCCGATGGTGCGCGTCCAGCCGCAACCAACCCGACTCGTCATACCCGGCCAACCCCGCCGCCCGCGCGTCAGCAGCCATCATCGCCGTCGAACACAACGCCGAATGCCCACAGACCCGCGACAGATACACCCGCCGCCCCTGCGCCGCCCGATCCAACTCCCGAGCCGTCGGCAACCCCGGCCGCGCCCACCGCGACTCATCCCAGCCGTTGCCGAACACCATCGCGTCAACCGGCAAATTTGCGGCGAACACCGCCACCGCATCCAGAATCTCCGCCCCCGACCCGACCCCCGTCAGGTCCAGCCCCGTCAGCGTCAAACCACTACCGGTGGCATGCATGTGCGCGTCCACGAACGCAGGCGTCACCAACGCATCATCCAACTCCACCACCCGATCGGCGGCCGGCGCGTCGGCATCCATGCCCACCCAGGCAATCCGCCCGTCACGCACCAACAACGCCGTCGCCTGCGGATCCGCCGGACAGTAGAGCCGTCCACCACGGTAAAGAGTCGAGGGGTTCGTCATGCCACTCAGTCTGCCGTGAGCCGCGCCGAAAACAGATTCCGCACCCCGGCGACCTCCCGCACCAACGACAACGCCAACTCGGCGTGCCCCGGCACATAGCCATTACCCACCAGCATCGTCACGTCCGCCGCCAGACCCTCCGCGCCCAACGCCGCCGCCGCGAAACTCGTCGCCATCGAAAAGAAGATCACCGTGCCACCGTCGGCCGTAGCCAGGATCGCCCCATGCTCGCAGCCCGGCACATCCACGCACACCACCGTGACATCCGCCGGACCGCCCAACGCACCGGAGACCGCCGCCGACAACGCCACCGGATCCCGAGCGTCGGCCAGCACCACATCCGTGGCCAGGCCAGCGGCCACCAACCGGTCCCGCTCCGCCGACACCGGCACCACACCCACCGTACGACCGGCACCCGCCCGCGTCGCCGCCGCCAACGACAGCGAGCCGCTCTTACCCGCGCCGCCGATCACCGCCACCGTGGGCCGGTCGTAGCCGGCCACCACCCGGGCGGTCAGCGCCGGCGCACCACACACGTCCAGCACCGCCAACGACAGCATCGGGTCCAGATCGTCGGGCAGCACCGCGGCGATCGACCGGGCGAACAGAATCGCGTGCCCGGAACAGGGCACCTGCTCGCCGCGCCCGTCCCAGGAGGCGAGCCCGTCAGTGATAGTCAGCGGGGTCAACGTGAGCGACACCAGGGTGGCCACCCGGTCGCCGGGCTTGACCGACAACGGTGACTCCGGGCCGACCTCGTCCACGACGCCGATCAGCATGCCCCCCGACCCGGTGACCGGATTCTGCATCTTGCCCCGGCTGGAAATGATCTCCAGCACCTCGGCCCGCACCGCCGCACCATCACCGCCGTGCTTCTCGGAGAGCTGACGGAAACTCGCCGCGTCGAGATTGAGCCGCTCCACCCGGATCCGCACCTCGTCAGCGCCGATCTCGCGACTCGCGTCCAGCCGTAGCGCCGCCTGCGGCAGCACCCCCGCCGGCTCGACCACTCGATGCAAACCCACTGGAGACGTCACGGCGGCCCTCCTCCCACCCGTCGGCCAACATCCAGCCGGTCACTCGACGGCCGGTCGCTCGACGGGAAAACTTCCGGCAGAATAGTTTCTCAGCAGGATATTTTCCAGTAGCCTTCGTGCGGCCAAGAGCATCACGCGGGACAAGAGGAGGGCTCGTGACACAGACACACCCGGTTGAGACCATCCCTCAACCCCGCCACGCCGCCACCGACCCGCCCCAGAGCGCCGCCGGACAGCCCTACGAATACCGCCGACGGCCCCTCGTCGAACCCGACTGGACGCGCTTCCCCGGCTGGCGGCACGTCACGCGGGAACAGTGGGAATCCGCCCAATGGCAACGGGTCAACTGCGTCAAGAACATCAAGCAACTGCGCGCCGTACTCGGCGATCTCGTCGACGAGTCCTTCTACGCCGACCTCGCCGCCGACCAGGCCGACCTGGCCACCATGTCGATGCTGGTCCCGCCGCAGATGCTCAACACCATGGTGCCGTTCGAACCGATGAGCACCGAGGCGTTCCTCGCCGACCCGGTACGCCGCTACATGATCCCGGTCGCCTCCGACCGGCGCACCGACTGGCCATCGCACCCGTACGCCAGCCGTGACTCGCTCCACGAGCACGACATGTGGGTCGCCGAAGGTCTCACCCACCGCTACCCCACCAAGGTGCTCGCCGAGCTGCTCTCCACCTGCCCGCAGTACTGCGGGCACTGCACCCGGATGGACCTGGTCGGTAACTCCACCCCGGCAGTGGACAAGCTCAAGTTGACCCTCAAGCCGGTCGACCGGTACGACGCCCACATCAGCTACCTCAAGGCCCACCCCGGCGTACGGGACGTGGTCGTCTCCGGTGGCGACGTCGCCAACGTGCCATGGCGGAACCTCGAGTCGTACCTGATGCGGCTACTGGAGATCGAGACGATCCGGGACATCCGACTCGCCACCAAGGCGCTGATGGGCCTGCCACAGCACTGGCTCCAAGCCGACGTGGTCGAGGGCCTGGAGCGGGTCGCCCGGACCGCCGCCCGTCGCGGTGTCAACCTCGCCATCCACACCCACGTCAACCACGCCCAGTCCATCACCCCGTTGGTCGCCCGAGCCGCGCAGACCGCTCTCGAGGTCGGCGTACGCGACGTCCGCAACCAGGGCGTGCTGATGCGTGGCGTCAACGCCAGCTCGTCCGACCTGCTCGACCTTTGCTTTGCACTCCAGGGCGAAGCGGGCATCCTGCCGTACTACTTCTACATGTGCGACATGATCCCCAACGCCGAGCACTGGCGGGTCCCGGTCTGGCACGCCCAGCAACTCCAGCACGACATCATGGGCTACCTGCCCGGCTACGCCACTCCCCGGATCGTCTGCGATGTGCCGTTCGTCGGCAAGCGCTGGGTGCACATGCTCACCGAGTACGACCGTGAGCGCGGCATCTCGTACTGGACCAAGAACTACCGCACCTCCATCGAGTCCGCCGACCTGGAGGCGCTCGACAAGCGTTACGCCTACTACGACCCGATCGACACCCTGCCCGACTCGGGTCAGGCGTGGTGGGCGCGGCAGGGATCCGACGTTCTGGCCTGAGAGTGATCCATCCATGGTGAAGGGGTGACCGGATATCCGGTCACCCCTTCACCATGTCAACGCCGGCTTTGTCAGCCGTTGAACATCTCCTTGACGTTTCGCCCAGCGTCCTTCGCGTGCTCACCAGCCTGCTTGGCCTTCGCACCGGTGCGCTCCGAGGCCCCCTCGGCCTGCTGATCCTGGTCGCCCCTGGCCTCGCCGGCCTTCTGCTTCGCTGCGCCCTTCAGCTCCTCGGCCTTGTTCTTGGCCTTGTCGGTCAAGCTCATCGTTGCCACTCCCTCCGGTAGGCGCATCCCGGGTCGGGTTGCGTTCATCGCTGCAGGTGGAGATGCCCGGCCTGGGGTCGGTGAAAACCTGTGCTGTCGAGCTGGGAGGTGGGGCACATCCCCTAGTGCGTCCTAGGACGCTAGGTTAAAGTGGTGGTGCGACGTCTCTCGGTCATGACCGACGGCGGGCGACCATGACCGCATCATGGACAACTGTCTGCTGCCCCTCCTGGCCCAGCGTCGTTCGCGGACGGGTCTCGGCGATCAGCACGTCCCAACCCGCCGGGTCCAGGGCAGCCGCCACCTCCTCGGCGGTGAACATCATGTCCGGAAAGTGCATCCGGTGTGCGCTGGCCCGCAGATCGGATGGATGGTGTCCAACGATCAACAGAGTGCCGCCCCGGGCCACCGCAGCGGCCAGCCGCGCGAACATCTTCTGTCGGACCTCCCCGGGCAACTGCATGAACTGCGCCGACACCAGGTCGTACGCGTCCTCCGCCGGCGGCTGGTCACGCAGATCCGCGTGCACCCACTCGATCCGGTCCCCCACCTGCCCCCCTACTGCGGCGGCATGGGCGGCCGCGCGGTCAAGCGCGGTGGTGGCGATGTCGACCGCGGTCACCTGCCAGCCACGCTCAGCGAGCCAGCGGGCATCGGCCCCCTCACCACAACCAACATCGAGCGCCCGACCGGGAGTCAACTCGGCCGCCTCAACGACCAACTGCGGATTCGGGCGTCCGCTCCACAACGCCGGCCGGGTACGGTACCGCTCCTCCCAGCCGGCTTCGTCAAACAGCGTGTGCAACTGCTGCCGATAGGTCGCCACGGCATCGCGGGTCTCCTCGGCGACGAGGTCGGCGTTTATCGCCGCCCCTGCGGTCAGGCCAGCGGCGGCGGCCATGACCACCTGCGCCCGTACGTCTGCCACGTTGCCCGCGACCCACACACCCGGCACCGTGGTGGCTCCGGAGGCGTCGGCGGAAACCTGGCTGCCCAGGACGTGCCCGTGCATCTCCACCTCGACCGGCGTGATCCCGAGTGACTCCAGGACGCTGGAGCGGGCCGTAAACCGCGGGGCGACGACCATCACATCGAGCGGGACGACCTCGCCGGTCTCCAGTCGTACGCCGGTCAACGCGTCGTCGACCACCTCGAGCCCTGACACGCGGCCGGGCACGATGGTGATTCCGCGCGCGGCCAGCCGCTCGGCCTCCTCACCGCCGGGCGCCAGGTCGGCGTTCACCAGGAACATGACGTGCGGGCTCCACTGACGCCACAGCTGCGCCTGATGCTCGGCCATCGGCCCGGTGGCCAGAATGCCGATCCGCCGGTCCCGGGCCTCCCACCCGTGGCAGTACGGGCAGTGCAGCACGTCACGGCCCCACCGCTCGGGCACCCCTGGCAGCTCGGGGAGTTCATCGACCAGTCCGGTGGTTACCAGCAGTCGCCGGGCCCGGACGTCTCGGCCGTCATCCAATGTCACGCGGAAGCCCTCGGCCTCCCTCGACACGGTCACCACCCGTCCCGCCTCGATGTCGCCGCCGTACTGGGTCACCTCGGCACGGCCGGTTGCCAGCAGGTCGGCTGGCGGTGTGCCCTCCCGCGCCAGGTAGTTGTGCACGTGCCCGGCCGGCGCGTTACGCGGCTGCCCGGCGTCGACCACCAACACCGACCGCCGTGCCCGAACGAGTGCCAGCGCACCGCTGAGTCCTGCGGCGCCGCCCCCGATCACCACCACGTCGTACATCTCGTCCACCTGATTCTTCCCTCCGTTGGTTGCCTGTTGCCACAGTGCGCAACGACGCGACGATCCGGCAAACAACTTTGCCGAATTGGCAAAAGTTGCGGCCGACACGCCTGCGGCAGAGGTGTTTTACGGCGGGTCGGTCGGGTAGGCCGCCAGGGAGTGACGGGGGGAACACCATGCCGGAATCAATTTCCTGGGTGCACGAGGCCACGGCCACCGCCGAAGGTGGTCATCTGCACACCGACGACGGGGAACTGTCCACCACCCTGGCGTCGCCGCTCGCACCGCACTGCAATGGGCTCGCCCCCGAACAGTTGCTGGCGGCGGCCTTCGCTTCCTGCCTGCACCATGCTGCGGTCGAGGCGGCAACGGACATCACCGATGAGGCACACACCGTACGGGTCTCCGCCAACGCGCGCCTCGCCCGTGATCCGGACGGCCGCTACCGGGCCGACGTACGGGCCAGCATCGCTTCCGTGGGGCTGACCCGCGACCAGTTGATCGACCTGGCCGAGTACGCCGACCGGTTGTGGCCGTTCTCCAGCGACGGAGACGGGCGGCACACGTTGACGGTGGTCCCGGCGGAACCGCGTGGACGCGCGTCTCTGCCGTGATTCCGGACCTGGCCGTCAGCAGGCGAGGTGCCTGGCCTGGCGGCTACCGCTCAGCTCCGGAAACCGGCGACCACCGCCCGGTGGTCGCTTGCGGGGGTCCGCACCACACTCGCTGACGTCGCGGTAAGTCCCCGGTAGAGCACATGGTCGGGTCGGGTGACCGGCAGCGCGGAGGGCCAGGTGAAGCCCAGCCCGCGGCCGACGTCGGCATGTGCGTCATCGAGCAGGTCGGTCAGCGGCGTGATCACCCGGTCGGTGCTGGCCGTATTGAGGTCCCCGAGCACGATCAACCGCTCGGCGGGATCCCGGCGTACGGCGTCAGCGAGCGCAAGCACGGTACGGTCCCGGGTGCTGGTGTCCCCGGCTCGGGCCGAACCGAGGTGGACCACGTACACGACAACGTCTCCGGTGGGTGTGGCGATCACGGCGCGCAGGGCCCGGGTCCAGTCGAGTCCGGTGTCGACCCCCACGGACTCGCGGATCGGGAAGCGGCTCCAGAGCTCGACCGTGGACATGGACACCTGATGCGGGTAGTGGTCCCGCAGCACCGCCGCCACCGACGCGTGAACGTCGTCGGAGACCTCCTGTAGGCCCACCAGATCCGCCTTCGTGTCGACCAGGGCGGTCACGGTGGCCACCGGATCCGGATTGCCGGCGAGCAGGTTCTGGCTGGCCACTCGCAACTGCACCGGCCCGCTCCCCTCCGCCGGTAGCCAGGCGGTCCCGAAGACCACGGCCCAGATCACGGCCGGCAGCACCACCACCGCGAGCGCGAGCCGGGACCGACGCAGCACCGCGGCCAGGGCGAGCAGCGGAATGCCGACACCGAGTACGGGGGCCGCGCTATCCACCAGGCTGCCTAATCCGTACACGTTGGGGACGAACCGGTGCCCGACGATGAGCAGGGTCAGCAGAACAGCCGCCGAGACGGTCAGGACGCCGCGACGAAGGATCAGCGGGCCGCCCGTCGGCTTGTTTCCGGATGAGTCGATCTTGCTGCCAGTCACCGTCGACATCGTATCGAGGTGGGGAAAGATCACATCGACGGTCGGGCGGATCGGGTACGGCGGTCAGTTCCGCATCCGTAGGCCGTCGCCCAGTGCCCCGCGTTGGTCGACGTATCGAGTGATCCGCTCCTGGATCCGGGCATAGTCGGCCCGGCGCTCGGCCGGAATCCGGTCGTCCGCCACGGCCGCCTGCAGGTCGACGACCCGTGCTGCGGGCTCGTACTCCATCCAGGTGGCGAGTACCTCCACCCGGGTCACCTCCCATCTGCCGGAGGCGGTACGGGTAAAGGTGAACTGTGGGACCACCGCGTCCTGGGTGTTCTCCGGCGAGCCGTCCGGGAACCTCGTCGTCAGGTTGCCGATGCCGTACGCCACCCACTTGCCGCCGATCTTTTCGAATGGCTGAACCACGTGTACGTGATGCCCGACGATGAGGTCGATGTCGGGTGAGTCCAGCAGTTCCCGGGCCAAGCCAAGTTGTCCCTCGTCCGGCTCGTTCTGGTATTCGGTGCCCCACTGCATGGACAGGACGACGATCTCCGCCCCCTGCTGCCGGGCCCGCCGGGCCTCGTCGAGGATGGCTTCCCGGTCGATCAGGTTCGCCGACCACTCCTTGCCTTTCGGGCGGGGAATGCCGTTGAAGCTGAACGTGTACGACAATTGGGCGATCTTGACTCCGGCCACGTCGATGATGTTCGGCCGAGCCGCCTCGGTCTGGTCCCGGGCGGTGCCCGTGTGCCGCAGTCCCACCCGGTCCAGGTTCTCCAGTGTCCGCGTGATGCCTTCCTGTCCGGTGTCCAGGGAGTGGTTCGAGGCGGTCGAGCAGGTGTCGAAGCCGGCCCACGCGGCGGCGTCAGCCAACGACGGCGGGACACTGAAGATCGGATATCCGGTGAACGGACCGGACGGTTCGGCCAATGGTGTCTCCATGTGGCAGATCGCCAGATCGGCTTGGCTGACCAGGGGCCGTACCGAGGCCAGAACCTGGGTGAAGTCGTGCCCGTCCCGGCCGGCGGCCCGCGCGTCGGCGGCAGCCTGGTCGGTCAGTGGCGGGTGCACCAGCAGGTCACCGGCGGCCACGATGGTGAGCTCGGACCTCGGCATCACCGGTTGGACGGTGGCCGGCGGATCCGAACGCTGTACGGTCGTTCGACTCGGCGGTGCGGTGCAGCCGGTCGCGAGCAACACCGCAAGCAGGGATATCCCCGGTGTCTTCCTCATCGCGCATTCCTTAGCTCGGTGCGAGGCCCGGTTAAGCGCCCCACCAGGGCAACGTCGTCTCCTCTGAGGAGCCGATCAGCCCTCGCTTGAACAGCTGACTCACCTCGACCGAACAGGGGATCCGGAGGGAGGTCCAAATTCTTCGACCAGGGTCACTGCCACTGACGTGGTTCAGGCCAGGCGATGGCCGCATTTCGCACATTTGCCTTTTGTCGCTTGTATCCCGGCGAGTCATATCTTCACCTTCGATGCCCGGCCAAGTAGACGAAACTGTGGCTAATGCCACCTTCGGGTACGGCCACCCTCGCACCACGAACGCCTAGCCTCGGCGGGTGCGTGCCAAGGACAGTGCGGTTCAGGAAGCAATCGCGAACGAATCAGCTACCCGTACAGCCGAAGTTGCATCAGCTGATCGGCCAAGTGGGCGTCATCGGGCGGCCGGCCCAGCGCAGCGCAAGCTGCGATCGCGGCTGGCCCCTCCCCCGGTACGGCTGGCGCTCGCCGTCGGTGTGACCGGCTGCCTCGGGCTCGTCGCGTTCACCGGGTCGCAGGCACCCATCAAGTCAGACGAACCGCCGCCGACCGTGCTCGCCGAACTCACCGAACGCGCGATGGCGGCCGAGGTGCCGCCCGCCTCCCGGGCCACCGAACGCGCGCCGGTGCCGACCAGCTCACCGACGCCTCGCCCCAAGCCGACCCGGACCGTACCGCCCAAGCCAGCGAAGCCCAAGCCGGTCGCCGGTCTCACCCAGGCCCAGATGGACAACGCGCAGACCATCGTCCAGGTCGGTGGAAAACTCAAAATCCCCCGCAAGGGACTGGTGGTCGCCATCGCCACCGCGATGCAGGAGAGCAATCTCTACAACCTGGCCAGCGACGTGCTACCGGAGTCGAAGAACTATCCGCATCAGGGCAGCGGTTCGGACCACGACTCGGTCGGCCTGTTCCAGCAACGCACCAGCAGCGGATGGGGCGCGGTAAAGGACCTGATGCGGCCCGCATACGCCGCGCAGAAGTTCTTCGAGGCGCTGGTTCAGGTGCCTGGTTGGCAGCAGCTCAGCGTGAGCGCCGCCGCCCAGGCCGTACAGGTCTCCGCTTTTCCCGACGCGTACGCCCAACACGAGAACCGAGCCACGACCATCGTCGCCGCCCTACTGGCCTGACCGGTGGCGGCCCGGCGTCCGGACCACCACCGGTTCCGCTCGATGGTCGATGACGGGATGACCCCTTCAGCCGGCCGGGGTGGCCCGCTCGGCAGGGCCGGTGGCCGCCGCCCGGGTCGCCGGTACGGCCGATGCTGTGGCCCCACCCGCCCCCTGCTCAACCGATACGGCGACCAGGTCCACCTCACGCAGGATCTCGTCCACCCGCGCCTCGCGCCGGCGACGGGCCTGCAGAGCAGCCTCGAAGTCCCGCCGGGCCTGCAACGCCTCGGCGTAGACCTGGTCTCGCAGAACCCGCGCCTCCTCCCGGGCGGAGGTGAGTTCGTCGCGGGCCTGCGCCCGGATCTGCGCCGCCTCCTCCTGCGCGACCGCCAACATCTCCTGGAACCGGGACGCGGCGGGTGTGCGATAAGCACCCGGCTTCCCGCTCAGGAGACCGCGTAGCCGCTCGACCTCCTCCCGTACCAGATCCAACTCCTCGGTGGCCTCGGCGGCGGCCTCCGCCTGCGCCGCCATCCGGCCCAACTGCCGGCACAGGTCCTCCAGACAGGAGTCAACCTGGTCCTGGTCATAACCAATCTCAACGACGGAGAACTCCATACTTCGCCCCCCAGGCAGCCTGGTCCTACCTTCCACTGAAATCCTCGCCGAGCAGGTGGTCCGCGCACGGCGGAATCAGAAAAATGCTCGACATTATCGGGTCGCCCGGCGGCCCGGCGGCCGTCCCTGCTCCCGGGTTTACCCGGACGTGTCATGGGTAGGTGCGTCATCGCTTCATCCCTGGCGATACAGAAACTCAGGTAGTGATCGGCAGACCTCACGTGGTGATCGGCGCCAGAAGTTCCGGCGGAACCCCACTACCGGAAGTGCTCCGGCCGACGTGGAAGGCATCCGCAGGCTGCCCTTCGTCGGGCGCGTGGAAGAGATAGCGAACGAAGTCCGACCCCGCCTCGTTGTCGTCGGAGCCGGGCCACTGGCCGACAGAGTCGACGCCTACGACCTCACGCCTCGCTGCGTCGGTGTCCTCCACCAGAGCCCACACGGTCACCGGATAGGAGCAGGTGGTGCCGGGCGCAGTGCACCAGCGGGCGTACCAGCCAGGCCGAGCAGGCACTATCTCGATAATTCTCCTCATGGTGACCTTCCTTCCGCGAACGTCGGATGGTCCAGTTCGATGATGGGGTTCCCACAGGTGAGCGCCCCTCATCCCCATTGGGTGAAGCTCCGCCGTCCTGCCCGCCGGCTACCCCCACCGCTTCGGTGCGTCGGGGTGGACGCCCGGTTTCGGGGTGCGGTGCGGGGGAAGGCGGCACCCCAGGTAGACACGGCCACGCCAAGGCACGACGGTGCGGCACAGCGAACCGAGCAAGGCGCGGTTTCCTGAGCGAAGCGAGGCGCAGTCATGGGAAAGCAGATGGAGGGCGACAACAAACGGCGGCGGGCCCTGGCCCGGCAGGCCCGCAAGGGCGGTCAGCAGCCCAGCCAGGCCGGAGTGACGCTGGGCGCATCCAAGCAGTTCGAACATCTCGACCGTGCCCAGCGGGACGGACCGCAGCCTGCCGGCACGCGCAAGCCGACACCGGACCGGGGTGGACCGGTT
This sequence comes from Micromonospora sp. NPDC003197, assembly GCF_053590565.1. Lineage (NCBI taxonomy): Bacteria > Bacillati > Actinomycetota > Actinomycetes > Micromonosporales > Micromonosporaceae > Micromonospora > Micromonospora sp. NPDC003197. The sequence goes on from NZ_JBSFTE010000037.1 coordinate 21,086, forward strand.
CCGCCAACGCCACCGGCACCCGCAGCCCGTCCGTGGCCCATCCCAGACTCGCCCGCTGAGGCGGAACTCGCCGACACCAGCAGCGGCGTTCCCGTCATCCGGTACCAGGACCTGGTGGCTGACGTCGGCAGACGTACCGGTATCGACTTCGACCAGGCCCGGGCCGCTGCCGAGGCGACCGTGATCGCCCTGGCGCAGGCGCTCGACGAGGCCGACCGGGAACGGTTACTCGACGCGGTACCCAACGAGCTGTACGACGACCGGTCGACCGCCACCAGGAACACCCGGCGAGACCTGTCCGGATTCCTCGACGAGATCGCGCGGCTCAGCCATCGCACCCCAGAACAGGCGCGCTATCAGGCCGAGGCGACGCTCCACGCGATCGCCGAACGGGACCAGGACCTGGTCGAGTCGCTGGATCTGCCCTCTGATCTACGGCAACTGCTGCAACCGCTGCCGAGCGGCGGATCGATCCGGCCGGGTGCCCGGGTCAGCCCGCTGACCGACGAGGAACTACGGGCCGCGCTGGCCGGGCTGCCGTACTGGTCGGGAGACCGACGAGCGTTGTCGCGCACCATCGAGCTGCCCCGGGAGAACCTCGACCGGGTGCTGCGGCGACTCGAACTGCTGCATGAGCAGACCGGGCGTGGGCCACGCATCGGCCGGGAGAGCGACCGTACCGCCCGGATCGTCGTACGGACCCGTCGGCTCGACGCGGTAACCGCGATGGATGTGGAACTCGCCCACCAGGTCGACGCCGCCATCGACGAGGTGGGGGCCGGAATGGCCTGACCGAGGCCAGCGCCCCACAGCAGGAAGGAGAGACCGGATCGCACTGGACAACGCCGAGGACCGGACCCTCGTACGGCGGTTCGCGATCATCCTCGGTCTACTGCTCGCCGTCGTACTGGGTCTGCTCTTCGTGTACGCGACCCGGCGGGTGCTGGTGTGGATCCTGATCGCGGTCTTCTTCGCGGTGGCGCTCAACCCGGCGGCCAACTGGACCCAGCACCGACTGGTCAAATGGCGCTGGCTGGCCACCCTGCTGGTGTTCCTGGCCGCCCTGGGGCTGCTTGCCTCGTTGACCGCGCTGCTCGTCGTGCCGCTCCTCGACGAGATGGGCCGACTGACCGAGGAGATCTCCCGACTGCTACACGATGCTCGGGCCGGGCACGGACCGATCGGGCAGTTGCTCGAACGGCTCCATCTGCGCCGCTACCTGGAGTCGCGGGAAATCCGGGAATATGGTTCCCGGCTACAGAAGCCGAGTCTGAAGGCGCTGCGGGACGCGGTGTTCGGCGTCGCCGGCACCGTGACGGTCTTCGTACTGGCGTACCTGATGGTTCTCCAGTCGCCGAAGGTCGTCGACCGGTCGCTGGCGCTGGTCGACGAGCGGCACCGCGCCCGCATCCGCCAGGTCGGTGGCCGATGTGCCCGCACCATCACCGGTTACCTCTCCGGCAACCTGCTGATCAGTGTCATCTGCGGGGTGCTCACCTACGCGACGATGGCAATCATGGGCGTGCCGTACGCCGGGGTGCTCGCCCTACTGGTGGCCGTCGCGGACCTACTGCCGCTGGTCGGGGCGACGCTGGGTGCGGTGATCGCCACCGGGGCCAGCTTCGTCCACTCGACCCGGGCCGGCATCGTGGTCCTGGTCTTCTTCGTGCTCTACCAGCAGATCGAGAACCACGTACTCCAGCCGATGATCTACGCCCGGGCGGTCCGGCTCAACCCACTGACCGTCCTGATCAGTCTGCTGATCGCCGCCGACCTGGCCGGAATCCTGGGCGCGCTGCTGGCCATCCCGGCTGCCGGCATCATCCAGATCATCTTCCTCGACGTGTACCACGGGCGTCGCCGTCGACGCGCGTTAGGAAGGGCCCCTTCCAAGGCAGAAAGCGATTGAAAGGGGCCCTTCCTAACCGCTAGGCGCGGGAGCGGACGGGCACCTCGGGCGACTCGCTCTCCAGCGGCACCGCGTTGGCGGGGACCAGGCCCAGTTGCACGCTCTGCCGGGACGAGGTCGCGTCGAGCAACCAATCCGCGCCCACCCGGGCCCGGTTCCCCGGCATCGCGTAGAGGTGGTAGCCCCGGGTGACCGTCTTTGCGGGCAGCCCGGACAACGGCATCCGCAACGGGTTCGCCGCCGCGTCGGTGCCGCCCAGATCCACCACGAACCCCAGGTCATGGTGGCGGTACGCCCGCCGCTTGCCCTGCCCGAACGAGGCTGCCACGTTGTGCGCGGCCAGCTTGCCCTGCCGCTCCGCGTGCTGGGCGGTCATCGGGGTGACCTCCCCGGGGCGGGTCAGGTCCGGCACCGCCGCAGCATCCCCGCACGCGAACACCTCGGGAAACCCGGGCACCCCGAGGAACTCGTCAACCACCAGCCGGCCCCTCTCCGTACGCAGCCCGAGGCCGGCCACCAGCGGATCGGGGCGTACGCCGACACACCAGATCAGGGACCGGGTGGCGAGATAACTGCCGTCGCTGAGGCGTACCCCATCGGCGGTGGCCTCCTTGACCGTCGTGCCCATCCGCACGTCGACCCCGCGCCCGTCCAGTACCCGACGCGCCGTGTCGGACATCCGCTGGTCCAGCTCGGGAAGCACCCGCTCCGCGATGTCGAGCAGCAGCCACCGGGGTCGGGTGGTCAGCCGGGGATGCTGAGCGGCCAGCGCGTCGGTGAACAGTTGACCGTGGGCAGCCACCTCGGTGCCGGTGTAGCCGGCCCCCACCACGACAAAGGTGCTGTGCGCCTCCCGCCGCGCCGGATCGTCAGCCGCCTCGGCCAGCTCGATCTGACGGACCACGTGGTCGTGCAGGTAGAGCGCCTCCGGCAGGCCACGGAACCCGTGTGCGTGCTCGGTGATCCCCGGAATCGGCAGCAGCTTGTTCACACTGCCGACGGCGAGGACCAGCCGGTCGTACGCAAGATCGGCGCTGTCCCCCTCCGGCCGCCGGTAACTGACCCGACGCTGTTGTAGATCGACTCCGTCGGCTTCGCCGATGACCACCTGCACTCCGTCGAGCGAGCCCGCCAGCGAAATCGTCAGCCGGGTGGGCTGCAGGATTCCCGCCGCCACCTCGGGCAACAGGGGCACGTAGAGGAAGTAGTCAGTCGGATTGAGCAGCACTATCTCGGCACGGCCTCGGGCGATCCGAGACAGGTTCCGGGCCGCGTGGTAACCGGAGAAGCCGGCCCCGACGATCACGACGCGTGGTTTTGTCATGCCTTGCCGTTCCCGGGCACAAGCTGGGCAAACCTCGACCGGGCGGCTACCTCCCGAGCAGGTAGAAACCGCCCGTTCGTACATCGTCTCTGTCTGACATACGCCGGTTCCTGGCGCCGCTGGCCGGCCATGGTTACCTTCTGACTCCCGGGCGACTCGCGCGCTCACGCTGCTCGTGGCCCTTCCTGGAGTCGGATTGTCCTGCCTGCCCTGGCGTCACCTCGTGGTGGCCTGCTCGATGCTCGGCGGCCTGGCCTTCGCCGCCATCGGAATGTTGATGTCCCAGCCGGTGCTGAAGGGCGGTCCAGTCGAGATCGCGTTGCACGGCTTCGGGGCGCTGGCGATCGTCATCGGTGCGGTGGTGTGGCTCCGCTCCCCCACGCCCCGGATCGGGCAGCTCCTACTCCTGTTGGGCACGTTCTACTATCTGGGCGATCTGCGGGCCAGCTCCGACCCGACCCTGTTCGCGATCGGCTTCTGCCTGGCCTACCTGTGGACCGCGATGGTCGGGCACATCGCGCTGGCCCTACCGGGCGGACGGGTCACCGGCGCACTGGCCGGGCTGCTGGTGGTGGCCTGCTACCTCGGCGCGGTCGGCACCCAGGTCGGCCGCTACGTCACCGAGGCACCGCAGCCGCCCTGGTGGTGGAACGTCGCCCCCGGTCCGAACACCGGCTGGGCGAAGGCAAGCAGTCTCGTCTACATCGGCCTAGCGCTGGCCGTACTCCTGCTGTTGGCTCATCGGTGGGGGTCCGCGACGATGCTGCGCCGCCGGCAGGCCACCGCGATGTGGGTCGCGGCCGGAGTGGCCGGGGTGGCCGGCATCGCCGCCGCGACCGTCGCCGCGTTCGGTGCACCGACCGAGGTCCGGGTCGGCATCCTGCTCGTCGCCCTGACGGTCGACCTGGTGGTCATCCCGTTGGTCGTGCTGGCCCGGCGGATCCACCAGGAGATGGCGCAGGGCCGCGCCGCCCAGGCCATGCTCGACCTCGAACGGGTCGAGCCGCTCGCTCCGCACCCGGTCCGCCTACAACGCGCCCTCGCCGAGGCAATCGGCGACCCGACACTGACCGTCACCTATCCGGCCACCGGGCTGCCGGACTCCCCGGCACGCATCCACCCGCCGCCGTCGGGCCGGGCCGTCACCCCGATCCGACGTCGGGAGGCGCTCGTCGCACTGGTGGAACACGACGCGGCGCTGATGGAACAGCATCGGGTCGTCGAGGCCGCCCTCGGCGTCGCCGGCCTGGCCATCGAGAACGCTCAACTCCACGCCGTGCAGCACGAGCAGACCGAGGAACTGCGCCGTTCCCGTACGCGACTGTCGACCGCCGCCTACGAGGAGCGGCACCGCATCCAACGCGACCTGCACGACGGGGCTCAGCAACAGTTGTACGCCGTACTGCTGCTGCTCGACGTGGCCCGGCACAATCTGACGGGGGCCACACCGGATGCCGCCACGGCCGCAGACACCGTCGGTCAGGCCCACACACTGCTGCACCACGCGATCGCGACGCTGCGGAACCTGACCCAGGGCATCTATCCGGCCGAACTCGTCACACACGGTCTCGTCGCCGCCGTCGCACACCTGACCGACGTCTCCGCCGTGCCGGTACGCGTGGACGTGGCCGCCGGCCGCTGGCCGCGACACGTCGAGTTGACCGCCTACTTCCTCGTCGCCGAGGCGCTCGCCAACACGTACAAGCACGCCGGAGCCAGCCGGGTCGACCTGACGGTCCGGCCCGATGGCTCCCGGCTCATCGTCGAGATCGTCGACGACGGCCGGGGTGGGGCTGCCGGCCGTCCCGGTTCCGGTCTCAGCGGCCTGTACGACCGCGTGGCGGCGGCCGGCGGCCGGCTCACCGTAACCAGTTTCCCCGGCCGGGGAACCCGGCTGCGGGCAGTGCTACCAGTGGAGGAGCTGTGCGGGTAGGCATCGTCGAGGATCAGGCTCTGCTCCAGGACATCCTCGCCGCAGGACTGGCCGGCCGGGGCATCACCGTGGTCGGTCGGGCCCGGGATGCCGCCGGAGCGCTGCACTTCGCGGAGCACACCTCTCCGGACGTGCTGTTGCTCGACATCCGGCTGCCGCCGACCTACTCCGACGAGGGGCTACGCATCGCCGAGGCGGTACGGGAACGCCACCCGACGATCGGTCTGCTCGTCCTGTCGTCGTACGCCGAGGTCACCTTCGCCCAACGCCTGCTGAGCATGCAGGACGACTCACGGGCGGTCGGCTATCTACTGAAGGAGCGGGTGGGTGACCTCGACGAGTTGATCGAGGCGATCCGGCGGGTCGCCGACGGCGAGGTCGTCATCGACCGGCAACTGATCAACCGGCTGTTGTCCCGTCGACGCAGCGCCGACCCGTTGGACCGGCTGAGTCCACACGAGCGCCGAATCCTGGCGCTGGTCGCCGAGGGCCGGTCCAACCTGGGAATCGCCCAACAGATGGACTGCCGGATCAGCACCGTCGAGAAGCACCTCACGGCGATCACCCACAAGTTGGGCCTGGGTGGGATCGACGAACCGGCCCGCCGCGGGGTCAACGTACGGGTCCTCGCCACGCTCGCCTTCCTTCGCGGCGGCGACGGCGGGACTGGCTGACCAGGCCGATGTGGTCACACCACCGGGTTTTCCGACCATCGTGGTACGGACTTCCACCGCCGGCGGGCGCGGATTTCCCCGTCGTCTGCGCGCTGTGCCGACGGCGAAGCTGGAGGCACCCCGGCACCGGCCCGGTCGGCACCCGGGGCCCACCCGTCACGACGTACCGGAGGACAACCAGATGAGATTCCGACCCGCCGCCGCACTGAGACGAGCCGCCCTGCTCCTGGCCACGAGCATCCTGGCCATCGGAGCCGTCGGTGTCGCCGCGGCACCGGCCAGCGCCGGCCCGATCGGATCCTGCAAGAACCTACGCAGCTTCGTCCTCGAGTTCCGCACCGGCGGTGACGACCTGCGGTACAACTCCGAGGTCATCACCTGGCTCACCACCACCTCGGGCACCGTCGAGCTACAGCATGTCTGGGGTACGTTCGGCGGAAACAGCAGCACCTCGCGGAACGTGACGTTCTTGAATCCCAACTGGACCGTCAACTCGTGCACGGTCACCGGGGTGCAACTGCGGATGGTCTCCCACCCGGAGTGGTACGAAACCGCGGACAACTGGAACATGGACGGCTTCGCCCTGTACGGCTACTCGGCGACCGGCGCGTACGGCTACCACGTGTCGGCCGTCGGTGCGCCCGTCAAGCGCTTCACCGGCAGCGACCAGTGGTTGACGATCCCGGGCTGATCATCCGCCACAGCCTCGGTCCTGGGCGTACCGCCACCCGGTGGTGGTACGCCCAGCGGTCCCGGGGCCGGCCCAGGTCCCCGGTCCCCGGTCCCCGGGTCAGCGGGCCAGTACCGCTATCGCCGTGCAGACCAGCCCGTCCCGGACCAGCCATCGACCGGCGAACCCCGACACGGTCTGCCCGGCCACCACCGGACCGGGCACGAGCAGTCGGGCCGTGAAGCCGTCCGCCCCGGCATCCATGGTCAACACTGCGTCCTCGAATCCCAGCCACCGCTGGGTCAGCGGAAACCACGCCTTGTAGACGGACTCCTTCGCGCTGAACAGCAGCCGGTCCCAGTGCACGTCGGGCCGAACCTCGGCCAGCCGCCGCAATGTATCGCGCTCCTCGGGTAGCGAGATGGCGTCCAGCACCCCGTCGGGCAGCGGCTCGTGTGGCTCGGCGTCGATGCCGACGGTCACGACCTCGGCGGCGCGCCCCACCACGGCCGCCCGGTAGCCAGCACAGTGGGTCATGCTGCCGACCGTGCCGTCCGGCCACAGGGGAGCGCCGCGCAAACCGCGAAGAATCGGTCCGGCCGGCACCCCGAGCGTGAGCAGAGCGCGGCGGGCGCAGGCCCGTACGGTGGTGAACTCCTGGCGCCGTTTGTCGACTGCCTTGGCCACCAGCTCCTCCTCCTGTGGAAACAGCTGGGCACCCACCTCATCCTCGAACGCCTCGACGACCACCACCGTCGTCGGCAGGATCTGCTCGATCATCGTCACGCCCCGAAAATCGGCAGAATCTGCCGAAGCTGACCCGGAGCGGTGCCCCGTTGACGCCACTCCCGGGGATAGCCCACCGAGACCTCCTCGAAGCGCACCCCGTCCTGCCAGGTGGTACGGGGAATGTGCAGATGTCCGTACACCACCGCCGCCGCGTCGAAGCGCAGGTGCCAGTCTGCGGTGCGTTCCGTTCCGCACCATTGGGCGAACACCGGGTACCGCAGGACCTCGGTGGGATGGCGGACCAGCGGGAAGTGGTTGACCAGCACCGTCGGCAGGGTGGGATCGCGCTGTGCGAGCCGCCGTTCGGTCGTTGTCACCCGATGCCGACACCACTGTTCGCGACTCGGATACGGGTCCGGATGCAACAGGAACTCGTCGGCACAGACGACCCCCTCGTCGTACGCCCGAGCCAGCGCCTGCTCCTTCGTGGTGCTGCCGTCGGGCAGGAACGAGTAGTCGTAGAGCACGAACAGCGGGGCCACCGTGACGGCAGCACCGTCGGCTCCTCGCCACACCGGGTACGGATCCTCCGGCGTGACCACGCCCAGCCCGCGACAGAGTTCCACCAGGTGCTGGTAGCGCTGCTCGCCCCGGAGCTGTACCGGGTCCTTCGACGGGGTCCACAGCTCATGGTTGCCCGGTGCCCAGACCACCCGGGCGAACCGCTGGCTGAGCAGCCGTAACGCCCACTCGATATCGGCCACCAACTCGCCGACGTCACCGGCCACGAGCAACCAGTCGTCTGGCGAGCGGGGTCGCAACCGTTCGACGATCTCGCGATTCTCCGGGTAGGCGACGTGCAGGTCGCTGATGGCCAGCAATGCCCCGCTCATGACCGGCCAACCGTCCGTCCTGGGCTCCACCGGCAGCACTGCGCGGACGGCATTGATCACCTTCACCTTGGTGTCCGTGGATGGCCATGAAGGGCCGGGGCCAAGAGTATCTCGCTCCCTCGACACCAGGGGTCGGGCCAGCCGACGGCACTAGCGGATCGGCTTGGGCCGCCCGTCGATCCAGGCCCGAATCTGCTGCTGCTCGCCAGTTCCGAGGTCCATCTGCGCGTCGGCGGCCAGCCGCAGAATGTTGTCGGCGAAGGCGTCGGCGAGGGCGTGCTCATCCTGCGCCGGGTCGGTCCAGTCCAGGCCGCTGTACCGGAAACCCAGCAACACGAAGTGCACCGCTGCTCGGGGCACCGCGTGTCCCTGGCGGGTGCACGCGTCCCGGGCGGCCTGCTCGGCACGTGCCTGGCCATCGCTGCTGGCTGCTCGGGCATCGGTGACCAGCGCCCGGAACAATGCCCGATAGCCCTCCGCCGCGAGCAGGGGGGCACCGACGACGCGATGCACCCGTTCGGCCACTTCGGGCACGCTCGCTGGGAGCAGCCGGTCGGGGGTGCCGTTCCTCGGCACCGAATGCCGGGTCGGGTCGTACAACCAGCCGGGCGGACGTCGGGTGTAGACACCGAGCTTGTCATCGACGAAGCCGGTAACAAGCTTGCCGAAGCCGCCGCTGCCCGCCCAGCCGGTCGTGTCGACCTGCTCGCCGACGATACGCCGGACCTCGTGCGCCGCCGCGGCCATGGTGACCGGTTCGGTGGCGGCGGCCACCAGATCTCGTACCACCGATTCGATCTGGCCGCGTAGCTGGGCGAGTTCCTCTCGGCCGGGTACGGCAACCGTGGTCACACCGGTGGGTACGGCTTCCGCCGCTGCGACAGGCTCGTCGACTCCCATCCCGAGCGCCTCGTCGAGGAACATCGAGTCGGGAATGGCGAAGTCGCAGGCGGCCTGCAACGCGGCGGCCGCTGGCCCGCTGACCAGCATCGCGGTACGCCGGTCGTGCTCTCGCAGACGCAGCAGCACCGGTGTGAAGTCGGCGTCCACCGACAGCACGATGAACTCGTCGAACCAGGTCGGATGGGTAAGGGTGTCCAGGATGTCGAGCACCATGTAGATGTCAGCGCTGTTCTTGCCGGCTGCGGTCAACGCCGGGCAGTCGACGACACGGAACCCGGCTCGGGTGAAGTACGGCCGGAACTTACTCGACCGGGCCGGATCCAGGTAGCAGATCCGTCGTAGCAGCGCCCGGGGATTTTCGTCATCGTCCACGAGCAGTGGTCCCAGGTCCCGCTCCATCCACTGCACCCAACGCGCGGGGTCGGTGGCGAACCGCTGGCCCGCCTCCCGGCTGGAGGCGCACAGCCCTGGATAGACGTTTTCGAAGTCGACGAACAGGGCCGCCCGCCGATGGCCCGTACCCCCACGGTCGGTCATCGCGCGTGCTCCATTCCGTCGCCGGCCCCGGAGGATCCAGCTTAGGGCCGGTTCGACGGATCAGGGCGTTGGGCTCGACGCGACCGTACGGTGGTAGCCGCTCAGCAGTGCGAAGTTACGACATTGCCCGCTGCCTCCGGTGCCAGCCAGTGGGGCGCCGGCCCGTTGACAGGTGACCCGCATGCTGATCACCCGACCGGCCGGCACCTCGATGGGCGAGACCATGTGGTAGTCGAGGTCCCGGAAGTTGTTCAGGGCCACGGTGAGCACGACGGTGCCGTCCACGACGAGGTCGAGCCGCCCCTCGTCGCCCTGCGGGTTCTGCAGGAAGATGTCGGTGAGTACGAACGTCCGCCTTGAGGGAACCGTGTACTGGTCACTGCGGGTGGCATTGGTCCCCGTCGTGGTCTGCAACCGGCGGGCGAACGCCTGGGCACCGGCCGGTACGCCCGGTAGCTGTTGGGTGGGTGCGACGCTGGGGGCGGCAGTCGGAGTCGGGCGGCCCGCGCCACCGTTGGCCCCACCTGGGCCAGCCGCCTCGACCGCCTTCTGCGCCTTCTCGTTGGCCTCGTTGGCCTTCTGCGCGATCGGTGCGAGTTGCTCCTGGGTCGCTTCCTTGGCCGCCGTTTTCACTGCCGGGCGCAATAGCGCGAACCACAGGCCGGTCAGCAGCAACAGGAGAACCACGAGCGCCGCCAGCAGCCGACCGAGGTTGTTCGGCAGGATCGGGGGCTGCACGGTGGCCGCGTCCAACGCCGCCGGGGGTGCGTCGTTGGGGGCCACCACCACCTGGAACGGGAGGGTGACCGGATGCCCCCGCCACAGCATTCGGCGTGGCTTGACCCGCAACTTGACGAACGCCGCCTGCCCGGGGTTGATGGTCAGGTTCTCGGGCTGGGTGCGGAACCGCAACCGGTCGTCGGGGTCGGTCGCGGTCAGCGCGACCTGGACGGGAGTGTTGCTCCGGTTGTCGATGGCGACCTCGTGCTGGGCACCCCACCGCCCCTTCGAGGTGCGCGGGACGATCTCCGCCGTGGTATCCACGAAGGGCAGGACGTGCACCGTGCCCTCCGGCACGGTCAGGTCCTGCGGGTGCTCCGTGGGCACCACCCGAAGGGCGTACGGCAACTCACCGGCTGGCACCTGGGCGGAGCGCGGCGGCCGGAAGTAGACCGATACCTGCTCGGAGGTGCCCGGGTAGACGGAGACCACGGACGGTTCGACCGTCGTCCATGCGGCGGCGTCGCCGACCACCTCCACCGCGTACGACTCGACGATGGAGCCGTCGTTGCGGATCTCCAGCAGGCACCTGGTCTCCTCCCCCGGAGTTACCTCCACGGAGATCCGGTCCAGGTTGGCAACCGTGGTCATGGCGTGACCCTAGGAATACCTACAGCCTGCGGCGGCAGCCGGAGAGGAAGACCTAAGGGCAATCCGGATGGCCCGTTGAGCCCACGTTAACTGCACGGTTGGTACTCACCTAAATACTGACCGGCAGTTCACGTCAGGGATGGGGGACAAAGTGGATCGCATACCTGTCTATCTGTCGGCAACCGACATGATTTCACGCGCTGGTCTGGTCAGCCAGTTACGGCCCCGACCGGAGGTCCTGGTGCTCGCCGAGGAGGAGCAGAGCCTGGCCAGGGTGGGCATCGTGATGAGCGACAGCATCGACGACCCGACGTTGCAGACCCTGCGCGCCCTACGCTCCCGCGGGGTACCCGCGCTGGTGCTGGTGGTCACGCAGGTGGACGACGCGGGCCTGGTCGCGGCGGTGGAGAACGGGGTGGCTGGGCTGGTCCGCCGGGCCGAGGCGAGCGCTGACCGGCTGGTCGGCGTCATCCGCGCCGCTGCGGCCGGGGACGGGTCCGTACCACCGGATCTGCTCGGGCGGCTGCTGCAACAGGTCGGTGCCCTTCAGCGCAACGTGCTCGGCCCCCGGGGCATCTCCTTCTCCGGTCTGGCCGACCGGGAGGTCGAGGTGTTGCGGCTGGTGGCCGACGGGCTGGACACCGCGGAGATCGCTGCGAAGTTGTCCTACTCGCAACGGACGATCAAGAACGTACTGCACGACGTGACCAGCCGGTTGCATCTGCGCAATCGTTCCCATGCCGTGGCGTACGCGCTACGCAACGGCTTGATCTGAGCTGTGCCGACCACACATCCCGGGTGGACTGCCCGATGAGGCAATGGCAGCTGCCCTCATTCCGGCACCGCGTGGCACTACCTGAACAAGCCGCTAGGACCACCGTGTGAGGCAGGTAGGACCGCAGGAGGTGTCGTGCGCAGGGGGATTCGTCGAGCGGTGCCGCTCGTCGTCGTACTGCTCTCCGGTCTGGCATTGGCGGGTGCCCAGCCGGTGACCCGGTCGGCACCTCCGACCGAGCTGCTCGCCGCGCCGGCCGCCACCGGCTATCGGCTCGGCTACACCAGCACCGAACAGCCCACGCTGCGGGTGGCGGTCCCGGGTCAGTCGGCCCGGCCGCTGCTGTCGGCGGACGACCGGGGTGACGCCGATCTGGAAGCAGACTCGCGCGCCGGGATCCTGGTGTGGGTCAGCCGCCGTGCGGCGGACTCCCCGGCCGATCCTGGCGGGGACCTCTACCTGCGTCGACCGGGCTCGGGGATCACCCGGTTGACCAGTGGCTCCGGGGCGGACAGTCAACCGGCGCTGTCGCCAGACGGCCGGCGGGTGGCGTTCGTCTCCGACCGGGGCGGCAGCGCCGACCTCTGGCTGGTGGCGACGGACGGGTCGGCACCGCGGCGGCTCACCGACCACCCCGGCGAGGACACCGGACCCAGTTGGTCGCCGGATGGCACTCGGATCGTGTTCAGCAGCACCCGCGACGACCCAGCCGGGGACCTCTACGTCCTGGACGTCGCCAGCGGCCGGACCACCCGGCTCACCAGCGACCCGGGAGCCGACAGCCAACCGGCCTGGTCACCGGACGGCACCCGGATCGCATTCACCACCTCCCGGTTCGCCCCGGCCGACGGTTCGGGTGCGGCCACCGAGGTGGTGACCATGCCGGCGACCGGCGGTCCGGTCACCCGGGTCGTACCGGCCCCATGGGATTCGGCCCAGCCCGCCTGGGCACCGGACAGTCGGCGGATCGCGTTCGTCAGCACCCGGTTCGACAACGCCGGAGACGTCTACCTGCTCGATCGGGGTACGGTCACCCCGGTCGCGGCGTCGGAGCTGGCTGAGCGGCATCCGGTCTGGCAGGACAACGAGGTGATCTTCACCGGAACCGAGGCCGAATCCTCCACCGACGTGTGGACCGCCGACTCCAACGGGCAGGACCGCCGTGACCGGACGGTGCGGCCGGGGTACGACGAGACCGGGCCGGCGTTCACCGCCGACGGGACCCGTCTCGCCTACAGTGCCGAACAGCCAGCGGGTGGGGCCCGAATCGTCGTCGCCGACGGCGACGGCCGCAACCCGAGGATGCTCGCCCCACCCGGCACTCAGGTCGGTGACGAGGACAGCGACCCCACCTGGTCCCCCGACGGCACCGCGATCGCGTTCACCCGGCGGCCCGCCGGACGGTCGCTGCCAACGCGGATCCTGGTGGTTCGGGCCGTTGACGGCCACCTGCTCGGGCAACTACCGGTGCCACACCACCTGGCCGCCCAGGACACCGAGCCAGCCTGGTCACCTGATGGCACCCGGATCGCGATCTCCCGTACCGCCACCCGACGGCAGAGCATCGTCGATCCAACGCTGGTCGACCAACCGTCCCTACCCGACCGCGAGTTCACCGTCACCACCCGGGTACGCACTCCGGCAGTGCCGCCCCGACCGGACATCGTCTTCCTGGTCGACAACACCGGCTCCATGGCGGCACCGGGAGAGGACGGCAGCAGCGTCATCGAACAGCTCAAGGCCCGAATCCCCGAGGTCATCGACAGTGTCCGGGCCGACCAGCCGGACGCGCACTTCGCCCTGGCCACCTTCGGCGGTCAGGGCGATCCGAAGCTCTACGATCCACGGCTGGCGCTGACCCCCGCCGACACCCCAGAGAACATGCAGACAATCCAGGACGCGATCGACACCCTGGAGGCGGACAGCGGGTACGGCACCGAGAACTGGTTCTACGCGCTGCGGCAGATCGCCCGGAACGACCGGACCGGTTTCCGGGCCGACAGCAGCCGGATCGTCGTACTGATCAGTGACACCTACAGCATCGACCAGACCACCCCCGCCGGGGAACGGATAACCCGGGAGTCACTCGGGGATGAGCTGGTCGGGGCCGGAATATCCCTGATCGGCGTACCAATCACCGGCGCGGGCGGCGAAGCGGGGCTGAACTACGACGGAATCGCCGAATCGCTGGCCCAGCAGACCGGCGGCCGACTCACCCCCAACAGCCAGCCGGGCCAGCTCATCCCGGCGATCAAGGACGCCATCCGGAGCCTGACCCTGACCGTCACCCCCGTCGTCGAGCACTGTGACGACGGGCTCAACGTCACGTTCACCCCGAATCCGGCCCGGGTGCCGGCGGGAGAACCGGCGGTCTTTCAGGAACTGGTGACCGTCGCGCCGGGTGCGACACCCGGCGCGGTGCTGCGCTGTGTGCTCCGCTTCGACGTCAACGCGCCGCAGCCCGGGTTGGACTCCCGGCAGGACCTGATCGTCCGGGTGGCCCACCCGGACCATCCCTTCGTACGGGTAGACGACGTCACCGTGGCGGCAGAGGGCACCGACGGCACCGTGGTGCAATATCAGGCGAGCGCGGTCGACGCCGCTGGCCGGCCGCTGATCCCCCGGTGCGAGCCGGCCTCGGGGTCCCGGTTCCCGATCGGGCAGACCGTGGTGACCTGCACCGCGGTCGACTCCGCCGGACGAAGCTGGCAGGACGTCGCCACCATCACGGTGCTGGACAAGGACGGTAGTGGTACCCGGATCTGGGTGGTCCGGATCGCCGCGGCCACCGCCGACACCCTGTCCTTCGGCGACCAGACAGACATCAGCGCCCGGGTGAGCGAGCCGTGCCGGGCCCGTACCGGGGACCGTGGGCCAGCCTGGTCTCCGGACAGTGCGGCCCTGGCCTTCACCGACGGCGGACAATTCGCGACGCTGTGCGTGGTCAACGCCGACGGAACCAATGCCCGCACTCCGCTCTCCTCCATCGACCAGGCGGGCCGGCCCGCGGCCGACCCGGCGTGGGCACCGGATGGCAGCCGGATCGCCGTCGCGTTGAGCGTGCCCGGACCGGGCCTGACCGCCGCCTGCGACTGCGCCATGCCGTCCTCGATCGTGACCGTGCCCAGCAGCGGCGGTCCGGCGATCACCGTTATCCGACATGTCGGCTACCAGCCCACATACCAGACCCTTCCGGTACCGGATCTGAGCCTGACGGTCTCCGTGGGACGACAGCCTGGTTACGTCGGTGGGGACAGCATGCCGGTCACCTACACGATCCGGAACACCTCTCGGCAGCCGGCGAGCAACGCGTGGCTCAGCCTCGCCCTGCCCCCCGCCCTGCTTCCGGCGGTGTCGATGGACAGCCGCTGCGACGCCACCACCGGGCTGTGCCGGCTCGGCACGTTGGGCATCGGCGACCAGCAGGTGGTCAACGTGGTCCTGCCCGCCCGGGCGGCGACCTCGCAGGCTGTCGCCGGCCGGTTGACCGCCACTGTGGGCGAGGGCACCCCCACCACCCGGTTCGCGCAGGCTCCGCTGCTGGTGCTCGCACCGACCATCGTGGTCGATCCACCGATCGGTCCACCCGGCTTCGTCACCAAGGCCGTCGGCACGAACTTCCCGCCCGGGGCGACAGTCCGGCTGCGCTGGGACCTCGGCATCACCGCCACCCCGAACACCGTGGTCGTCCAACCCGACGGAACGTTCCAGGTCCAGGTGCTGATCCTGCGGAAGGATCCGTTGGGCCCGCGCCACCTGGGCGCGGTCCACGTCACCGGTGGTACCCGGTTCGGGCCGGTCCGCACCGAGCAGCCGTTCCTGGTCGTACCTCGGGCTCTCGACCCACCCAACTTCCACGAACGGCGGTAACCGGTGATCCACGAGATCGACGAGGCGCTACGTCGGCTGGTCCGCGACGAGGCCCTGCCGGCGGCAACGGTGGACATCGTGTTCGAGGCCCCCACCAAGGAGTGGGCGGCCCGGCGGAACGCCCCGACCGTCAACATCTACCTGTACGACATCCGCGAGGACCTGCGTCGCCGGTCCCGAGGTCTGATCAACGAGTACGACGAGCAGGGCGTCGTCGCCCGTCGGGTGATGCCACCGCGCTACCTCAAGTTGTCCTATCTGGTCACTGCCTGGACCCAGCGGCCGGAGGACGAGCATCGGCTGCTCTCCGCGCTGCTGCTGGGTTTCATCCGGTTCGATGCCATGCCGACCGCCCTGCTGACCGGCTCGGTGGCCCAGGTCGGTATGCCGGTGCCGATGACGGTCGCCCTGCCGCCACCCGAGGACCGGGCCTTCGCCGATGTGTGGACGGCGCTGGGTGGCGAGTTGAAACCGTCGTTGGACGTCGTGGTGAGCACCCCGCTGATCACTGGTCAGGGTGCACCAGCCGGTCCACCCGCCCGCGAGGGTGTGCAGGTGGACGTCGCGGACCTCACCGGTCAGGGCGGCACCGACGATCGGGTCGGCCACGCGCCGGGCGTCGCCGACCCGACCGGCGACGGCCGGGTCGCGATGCGCCGGCAGTCCGGGGGTGACCGGACGTCATGACGCAGCCACCATCGGCACTGCTACGTCGCCTGCAACATCTGGAACAGGCGGTACGAACCGCCGTGGCGCAACGCCGCGACACCGACCCGAACCCGGACGACCCGTTCCGTGGGCTCTACCTCTCCGACGAGATGCTGGACGCGACTCTGGCCAGCGGGCGGGGGCCGTACCCCAGCTGGCCGGAGGAGGACGGCGATCCGCCGGTAAGCGAGTTCGGTGATCGGCTCGACGCGTTGGCGGTGGCGGCCGGACTCGCCCCGTTGGACGTGGCGCTGCTGCTGGTAGCGCTGGCTCCAGACGTGGACAGCCGGTTCGAACAGTTCTACGGCTATCTCAACGACGACGTCACCCGCCGTCGGGCCACCATCGGGCTGGCGTTACGACTCTGCGGACTACCGGAAGCCGCCGCGGTGGCCCGGGTCCGACTCGCCGCCGGAGCACCATTGATCGATCTGCGTCTTGTCCAGGTGGACGATCCGGATCGGCCGGTGCTGACCCGCGCGCTGCGCGTACCGGACCGGGTCAGCGCGCACCTGCTCGGCGCCGACGCGCCGGAGCCGCTGCTGGCCGGGATCGCCGAACCAATTGACGCGCAGGGGCAACCGCCGCCGGGCGCGGCAGAGCTCGCCCAGGCGCTGGACCGGGCCGGAGTCCGGCTGGCCTACCTCCGGGAGCGCGCCGGCGCAAGCGCGCTGGCCCTGGGTGCGGCTGCCCTGGCGCAGGCCGGCCACACGACGCTGGCCGTCGACCTGACCCGGCTGGCCGACAGTCCGCACGCGGCCGAACTGGCGACCGTCGTGCTCCGGGAGGCCGTACTGACCGGGGCCGGGGTGGTGATCGGGCCGGTGTCCGGGACCGAATCGTGGGAGGTCTGGGCGCAGCTCGCCGCCGGGTCGACACCGGTCCTGGCGTACGGCGGGCAGACCTGGGACCCGAGCTGGGCCCCACGGGCACCGTTGCAGGTCGAGGTGGCGCCACTGTCCAGCGCGGACCGGGCGGCGGTGTGGCGGGAGACGCTGGCCGGCACCCTGGCTGACGGGGTCGACCCGGCCGCCGCCACCGCACAGTTCATCCTGGGCGCTCCGGCCATCCGCCGGGCCGCCTCGGTCGCCGCCCAACTCGCCGCTGCCGCCGGTGAGGCGGTCGATGAGTCACACCTGCGTGCCGGTGCGCGTACCCAGAACGCGGCCGGACTGGAACGGCTGGCCCGGCGAATCGTCCCCGAGGTTTCCTGGAACGACCTGGTGCTACCCGGTCCGATCCTGGCGTTGTTACACGAGCTGGCTGGCCGGGCCCGTCACCGCGACCGGGTGCTGCGCGAGTGGCGGATGCGACCCGGCGGTGGCCGGGGGCACGGCGTCACCGCACTCTTCGCGGGCGACTCCGGTACCGGCAAGACCATGTCGGCGGAGGTGGTGGCCGGCAGCCTGGGCCTGGACCTCTACACGGTCAACCTGGCCACGGTGGTCGACAAATACGTCGGTGAGACAGAGAAGAACCTGGAGCGCATCTTCGCCGAGGCGGCGGGCGTCAACGGGGTGCTGCTCTTCGACGAAGCCGACGCGATCTTCGGCAAGCGCTCCGAGGTACGCGATGCGCACGACCGGTACGCCAACATCGAAAGCGCCTATCTGTTGCAGCGGATGGAGACCTTCGACGGTCTGGCGGTGCTGGCCACCAACCTGCGGGCCAACCTGGACGAGGCGTTCACCCGTCGACTGGACATCGTGGTCGACTTCCCGGTGCCGGACGAGGACGCCCGAGGGGCACTGTGGGAACGCTGCCTCGGTGATCGGGTGCCCCGCAGCAATGACGTGGACTTGGATTTCCTGGCACAGGCGTTCGAGCTGGCCGGCGGGCACATCCGCTCGGCGGCGGTGACCGCGGCATACCTCGCCGCTGGGCTCGGCCGTCCGGTCGGGATGGCCGAGCTGATCGGCGCGGTGGGCCGGGAGTACCGCAAACTCGGCCGGCTCACTCTGGAAAGCGAGTTCGGTCCGTACCTGGCCCTGGCGCACTGATGGTGGCCACTTATCGCGGTTACCCGAAAAGGCAGCCGCGTCTGCCCGGAAGGCGAGGCGACGGGATCTGGCCGACAACTGCCCAGAGGTGGACGGTCAAGGGTGCCGGTGGTGAAGGAGGTAGAGATGCGGGGAGAGCGCGAGTTCGACTCGGAGTCGGCGGTACGTCCCGCTGGTGATCGGGTCCGAGCAACCGAACCGGAGCACGACGCATTGATGTACCAGGCGGCTGCGACCGGCCGGACCGACGTCCTGGGCGCGTCGGGGCTGCTCGGGCTACAACGGGCGGTAGGCAACGCTGGCGTCACGGAACTGCTGGAGCCGGCCGAGGAACGTTCACCGGTGCACTCGGTGGTCAACTCGGGCGGCGGGTCAGCGCTCGCACCGGACGTACGCACCGACATGGAGGCGCGGTTCGGTGGTCAGGACTTCGGCGACGTACGGGTGCACACTGACGGGGCGGCACACGAGTCGGCGAAGTCGGTAAACGCGCAGGCGTACACGGTCGGCTCGAACATCGTCTTCCAGAGGGACACCTACGACCCGTCAAGCACCGCAGGGCAGCACATGCTGGCCCACGAACTGACCCACGTGGTGCAGCAGCGCAGTGGCCCGGTGGACGGCACCGACGCGGGTGGCGGCGTGAAGGTCAGCGACCCGTCCGACCGGTTCGAACGCGAAGCGGTGGCCAACGCCGACCAGTTGATGTCCCAGCCTGCGCCCGCCACTGTCTCGGCAGCCGGGCCGGCGGTGCAGCGGCACACCGAGGACGACGGGCACGACCACACCCATGCCCAGACGTACGTCCAGCGTCAGGAGAGCGGCGACGAGTACGAAGAGGACGAGGCCGCCGCCCAGACGTACGTCCAGCGCCAAGAGGCCGGTGAGGAAGAAGAAGAGGAAACGCCCGCCGCATAGGAGGTGCGTGTGAAGGCGCCGGCGGAAGACCTGGGGTCGGAGCGGGCTTCCGTACGCCGTTCCACGGCGCCTTCCCCCGATCGTGCCCCCGCCGTCACCAGCACCTCCGGTGAGTCACCGGCTACCAGCTCGGCAGTGTCGTCGCGGACGCTGAGTCCGGCGGTGGCGCAGCGGTTGCAGGCGGCGGCGGGTAATCGTGCGGTGTCGGGTCTGATCGCCCAGCGGCGGGCGGCTTCGACGCGTTCGGCAAAACCACCTGGTACGGGCCCGACTGCTGCCGCTGCTGCTCCGCAGTCAACATCGCAAGGTGCCACCTCCTCGGGCTCGGCGTCTTCGGCCGGGTCAACGGAGACCGAGTCGGTGTTGTTGCCGGCGGTACAGCGATTGGCGCCGGGTGCGGATGGTGGGCCGGTGGCTCGGCCGCCGGCGTCGGCCGAGCCGAAGTTCGCGGCGTTGACCGGGGATGTGCGCGGTAAGCAGAAGCAGATGTCGGCGCATCCGCCGGCCGCGTCGGAAGCCGGTAAGGCGCAGGGTGCGGCGAAGCCTCCGTCTGATGACAAGGAGGCTCAGGGTAAGACCGCGAACGCGGAGAAGATGAACGCGGCGAAGCCTGGCGGGTTCGACAAGGCCGGGTTCGTTACGGCGGTGAACGAGGCGATCGCCGCGCAGGCGCCGAAAAATTTGGATGAGGCGGACAAGTTCGGGGAGTCGGGTAAGGCCGACCAGGTCAAGGGGCAGGTGCAGGGGCAGGTCACCGACGGGAAGAAGGCGTCGGCGGAGGCGATCGACACCGCGACGAAGGCACCCCCGGACACGTCGGCGGCGAAAGACAAACCAGTCACGCCGTTGGTGGCGGATCGGCCACCGGGTGTGCCGGGTACCCCGGATCCGGGTAAGGCGGTGCCGGACAAGGCCCCGGCTGCGGCGACGGACTTCTCCGCTGGGCCGGCGCAGGTCGATCAGCAGATGGCGGATGCGCAGGTCACCGAAGACCAGTTGGCGAAGTCGAACGAGCCGGAGTTCACCGGGGCGTTGAAGGAGAAGAAAGCCGGCGAGCAGCATGCCGCCACCGCACCGGGTGAGGTGCGGGCGGGCGAGGCGCAGACCCTGGCGGGGGCGAAAGCTTCGGCGGGCGCGGCGGGTGCGGCGGCGATGACTGCCCTCGCTGCGGATCGTAAGCGGGCCGGGCAGGCGGTCGGTGAGGGGAAGGAGTCTGCGAAGGGCTCGGACGAGTCGAAGCGGGCGCAGGTCACCGCCGTCTTGCAGAAGGTGTTCGACGCGACGAAGAAGGACGTCGAGGGCATCCTCACCGGTTTGGACAAGAAGGTCGACGACGCCTTCAGCAAGGGTGAGAAGGCGGCGCGGGATGCGTTCACCGCCGATCACAAGCGGCGGATGGACGACTACAAGGACGAACGCTACTCGGGGCTGGTCGGTAAGGGCCGGTGGATCAAGGACAAGTTCGCCGGGCTGCCCGAAGAAGCGAACCAGATCTTCGTGGCGGCCCGTAAGGGTTACGTCGACCGGATGCAGCAGGTCATCTCCGGCGTGGCGGACATCATCGGCGCGGAACTCAACCGGGCGAAACAGCGCATCGCCACCGGCCGCGACCAGTTGCAGGCCGAAGTCAAGAAACTCCCCGCCGAGTTGCAGGCCATCGGAAAGGAGGCCGCCGGCGAGTTCGCGGGCAAGTTCGACGAGCTGACTGAATCGGTCGACGCCAAGGGCAAGGAACTCGTCCAGACCCTCGCCAGCAAGTACAACGAGGCCTTGAAATCGGTGGACGAGGAGATCGCCGCCGAGAAGGAGAAGAACAAGGGCCTGATCGCCAAGGCCATCGACGCGGTCGGCGGGGTCATCAAGACCATCATGCAGCTCAAGGACCTGCTGCTCGGCGTCCTGGCCAAGGCCGCCAGCGCGATCGCCGGCATTCTGAAAGATCCGATCGGGTTCCTCGGCAACCTCGTCAGCGCTGTCGGCGCCGGCCTGAAGGCGTTCATGGCCAACATCGGCGAACACCTGAAGAAAGGACTGATCGGCTGGCTTCTCGGCTCGATGGCCGGCGCTGGTCTGGAACTGCCCGCCAAGTTCGACCTACGCGGCATCATCACCATGATCGCCAGCCTGCTCGGGCTCACCTGGGCAGCGCTACGCGCCAGGATCGTGTCCCGCGGCGTGCCCGAGCAGGCCATGACCGCTGTCGAAGCGTCCGTCCCAGTCGCCCAGAAACTCCAGTCCGAAGGGGTCGCCGGGGTCACCGACGAAATCAGTCAGCAGGTCGGCGACCTCAAGGGCAACCTCCTCGGCAAGATCAGCGAATACCTGATCCCGACCGTCCTGATCGCCGGCATCACCTGGATCATCAGCCTGCTCAACCCCGCATCGGCGTTCATCAAAGCCTGCAAGATGATTATCGATATTGTCACGTTCATCATCGAACGCGGCGCCCAGATCATCGAGTTCGTCAACGCCGTACTCGACGCCGTCATCGCCATCGCCGGCGGCGGCGCAGGCGGCGTACCCGCCCTCATCGAGAATGCCCTCGCCAAATCCATCCCCGTCCTCATCGGCGCGCTCGCCG
This sequence comes from Micromonospora sp. NPDC003197, assembly GCF_053590565.1. NCBI lineage: Bacteria > Bacillati > Actinomycetota > Actinomycetes > Micromonosporales > Micromonosporaceae > Micromonospora > Micromonospora sp. NPDC003197. Next base: position 42,881 of record NZ_JBSFTE010000037.1, read on the forward strand.
CCATCCTCGGCATCGGCGGCATCGCCAACAAGGTCAAATCCTTCTTCCAGACCCTTACCAAACCGGTACGCAAAGCCGTCGACTGGATCACCGACAAGATCGTCGGAATCGGCAAGAAAATCTGGGCAAAGCTCAAGGGGTCCGGGAAGAAGCTCAAAGACAAGTTCGGAAAAAAGCGAGCACAGCAGCAGGACGACTCTCGACCAGCAGCCGACCACGACCAGCGGCATCGCGACCTCGAACGAGCAAAACGCGAACTACCTCCGCAGATCGAACGACTTCTCCAATCTGGCATACCCGCATCGAAGTTGCAGGCAACTCTCACCAGATGGCGCCTTGCATACCGCCTGCGAGTCCTCACGATCCGTACGGACGGAAACAACTCCAGGGTTGTCGCGGCAAACAGCCCCGAGGTCGACCTCGTCACTCGCATCGTACAAAGCCATGGAGATTTCCTCAGCCGGCTAATCCGAGACCTCTCCCAACAGGTCATGGACGAACCAGATGTTCGCAGACTGGCACAGCAGATTCTCGACCAGCGGATAGCCGGGGGCGGAAGCGTACAGAATCCAATCGAGAACCCCGAAGGATACGGCGGAGCACCGGCTGCCCTCGACCTACGGAACATGAGCATCGCCGGCCCGAACAAGCCCGGCTCCCGTCAGGTGGTCCCCGGGATTCCAGGCATCACTGCTGGGCAGATCAAACTTGGAAAACAGTATCCGCAGGAAGAACAGATCAAAATGTCCAGCGCGACGCAAGGCACCACTGTGGGTGAAGTTGCCGCCAGCAGCCTGCATCCCGGCAACGTGGTCGTAGTCGGCCCCGGCAAATACTCCGAAACGGCAGCCGCCCCTCCTGCCGATCCACAGTTGCTCATGCAAGCAATCTTCGCGTTGCAGGCTGGACACGAACCACCACCCGGGCTCTCGTCGACGGATCTGAAACGTGCAGCCGAGTTGGCACGACTCGCCCAAGTAGAATCTGGACGGGGCTCCGGCGCGCTGGTAACCGAAAACCTTGCCAACCACCTCGGCACGGAAGGATCATTGTCCTGGGCGGACCGTTACGGAGAGGAGCAACCAATGGTTGCGACCGGATCTGGTGGCATCTCCCGCCGAACCCAACACCAACTTGGCCTGCCGGAGACACCCGGCGTGGGCAGCAGTTTCGGCAAAGCGAAAGAAGCGGACGTGGCCGTCTTTCTCGGGCGGGAGTTGCGCCTCATCGCGCGCCACCTGGAGTCACAGATGTTGGCGCAACCCGAGTTGTACGACAATCAGGAACGATTGGAGCGCTACGTGCTCAAGCATCTACGGGACCATCTCAAACAAATCCTGTTCTTCCAGGCGCGTAACCACGGAGCAAATTCGTGAGACGCGTCGTGCTAGGCGATGCCGTAACTCGGGTACAGTTTGAAAACCTCGGGTTCATCGCCGGCTGGATACCTGTGCAAACCGTAGCCGCAGACGGTACGCATCCCTACGAGCAGGTGTGGCGGGCTGGGGCCAGCGCCGTCCACTACATAGAAGACGACTTACTAGGTGTAGCGTACTGCGTGTGCCTTGGCCCTGACGAGGACAGCCTCGGCAGACATCTGTCAGAGAGCCTCGGTGCCGTTACGGTCTCCGATGTGACTGGAGCGCTATCCACCATCAATGGAATAGATGCCCGCCGCCATGCAATCGCTTTCCTCGCCGCGCTTGGCGCACAACAGGCAGCAGACTCCCGCATCGTGGACGCTCTCACCACAGCGCTGGCCGATCCGGAGCGTGAGGTCCGCACCGCGGCGCTCTTCGCAGTCGCCTATCTGTCTTGGCCCGAACTCGATCCAGCTTTGAGCCGAGTAGCTGCGAACGACTCCGATGACGGCGTCCGCGCCGACGCGGAACGCACCATCAGAGTGATCCATAGTCATCGCTCCGGCTGAGCCGGTGACAGAAGAGCGCGGATGTTGACTGGAGTCTGATCTACCCGGGCCTCTGACAGCCACGTCACACCCACTCAACGAACATCGACGCTCACAGCTCGATGACACCTGGCCACAATCTAACAATTTGCCCATTTTGCGACTAGGTGCCCGTACGGGCATCGAAGGCTTCCCGATCAAGCGTCCTGTCGGTCGTGTCCGCCGCAGCGGTGGCGCGCGACGCTCTCCTCATTCCATAGGACGAGGAGGCGTGATGCCCAACTATCTGGCGCCGGGCGTGTACGTCGAAGAGGTGGAGTCCGGCTCTCGGCCCATCGAAGGCGTGGGTACCGCAGTGGCTGCCTTCGTCGGCTTCGCCGCGCAGGGCCCGTTCAACACCCCGACGCTGGTGACCAACTGGAGCCAGTATTCGCAGGTCTTCGGCGAGTTCGTGCCGGACTGCTATCTCGGCCACGCGGTCTACGGCTTCTTCCTCAACGGCGGCGGGGCCTGCTATGTCGTACGCATCGGTGGTGACCGTGCGAACGGCACGGCCGGCGCCGGACAGGCCGCCCTCGGCCCTGGCCCCACTGCGACGGTCGGTTCCTATCGGGTGACCGCCCGGGAGCTCCCGCGCGGCGGCACCCCGGACGACCTGACCGTCGAGGTGACCGACGCACCCGAGGGGGCACCCGAGGAGCGGTTCAACCTGGTCGTCAAGCGCGGCGGCAAGGTCGCGGAGACCTTCGAGAACGTGACCACCAAGCGCGGCAAGGACAACGTCGTCACGGCGGTCCGCGAGAAGTCGAAGCTGATCACCCTTGAGGAGACGGTGCCGGCGGCACAGCTGACCCGCCCGAGTGGCGGCGAGGTGGCGCTGACCGTACCCGCACCGGCCACGGCTGCCCCCACCGAAGTCGCCGCGGACGAGTACGTCGGGGATGCGGCGGAGCGTACCGGTTTCGGCGGCCTGGAGGCGGTCGAAGAGGTCACCATGGTGGCGGTGCCCGACCTGATGGGGGCCTACCAACGAGGGGCGATCGACCTGGAGTCGGTCAAGGCGGTCCAGACCGCCATGATCGCGCACTGTGAGCTGATGGGCGACCGGATGGCGATCCTTGATCCGCCGCCCGGCCTCTCCCCCCAGCAGGTCAAGGAGTGGCGCACCGACCAGGCCGGCTACGACTCCAAGTACGCGGCGCTCTACTACCCGTGGATCAAGATCTTCGACCCGGCCTCCGGCATCAACCGGTACGTCCCGCCATCCGGCCATATCGGCGGCATCTGGGCTCGCAACGACAACGCTCGGGGCGTACACAAGGCTCCGGCCAACGAGACGATCCGTGGCGCGGTGGCGCTGGAGACCCAGCTGACCCGGGGTGAGCAGGAGTTGTTGAACCCGCTCGGCGTCAACTGCCTCCGCACCTTCCCGGGACGGGGAATCCTCGTCTGGGGCGCTCGGACCCTCTCCTCCGACCCGGCCTGGCGCTACCTGAACGTACGTCGGTTGTTCAACTACCTGGAAGAGTCCATCCTGGCCGGCACCCAGTGGGTGGTCTTCGAGCCGAACGACGACGCGCTGTGGGCCCGTATCCGCCGTACGATCAGCGCCTTCCTGGTGATGGAGTGGCGGCGGGGTGCTCTGTTCGGGCTGACGCCTGACGAGGCGTTCTTCGTCAAGTGCGACCGGGAGACCAACCCCGCCGAGAGCATCGACGCCGGCCAGGTGGTCTGCCAGATCGGTATCGCCCCGGTGAAACCGGCCGAGTTCGTCGTCTTCCAGCTGGCGCAGATGTCCGGCGGCACCAGTCTGGTCAGCGAGTAGTGACCGACCAGAAGTCAGCACTGGTCAGTGAGTTGAGGAGGTAACCGTGCCGCTCCCCGATTTTGACTCCGCCGTCGGCCACTCGTTCGGGCTGGAGGTGGACAGCGTGATCATCAAGCAGATCACCGAAGTGTCCGGCCTGAAGATGGAACAGGACGTCATCGAGTACAAGTCGAACACCGCGGACGGGAAGTTCTTCGTCCGTAAGGCGCCGGGTGCGCCGAAGGCCGGCGAGGTGACCCTGACCCGGGGTCTCACCGCCGACAACAGCTTCGAGCGTTGGATCAAGGACTGCCGCTTCGGCAAGATGGGCGACGCGCGCAAGGGTGGCGCAATCATCGTCTTCGACTACGAGGGCTTCCCGATCAAGCGCTACAAGCTGACCAACGCCTGGGCGAAGAGCCTGGAGATCAGCTCACTGAAGGCCGGTGACACCAGCGTACTCACCGAGAAGCTGGTCATCACGTACGAGTCGATGGAAGTCGAGTAGCCCGATGCGCCGTACCTCCGCGCTGGCCTCCCCCACCGCGACCGTCGCCGGTGCGGCCCAGACCGATGTCGCGGTCGCACCGCAGCGGGAGACACTCCGGACCGAGTTCCCGTTCGAGCTGCCCCGAGGCTACGTCGACGGCAGCGGCACGGTGCACCGCGACGGCGTGATGCGGCTGGCTACCGCCCGGGACGAGTTGGTGCCACTACGCGACGACCGGGTACGGGAGAACCCGCCCTACCTGACGGTGGTGCTACTCAGCCGGGTGATCACTCGGATCGGCACGGTAGTCGACGTGCATCCGGGAGTGGTGGAGGATCTGTTCGCCTCGGATCTGGCATTCCTTCAGGACATGTACCGACGGATCAACAGCGAGGGGCACACCCGCGCGAGCGTCGTCTGTCCTGAGTGCCAGCACCGGTTCGCGGTGGACCTCGCGGGTGGGCGCCTGGGGGAATCGTGACGTACGCGGCCGAGCGGATCTACACCGAGGTCGCGTACGTCGCCTACCACTTCCACTGGTCGTTGGACGAGATCCTCGACCTCGAACACGGCGAACGGCTGCGCTACGTAGCCGAGATCGCCAATATCAACAACCGGATAAGCCAAGGACGGTGAGAACATGTGGCCGTGGCGTCGCCGTCAAGCGTCGGTGCAGCGGTCCACTGCGGACTCCGCACCACCGCCCGTCCCGGCTCCTACTCGCCCGGCGGAGGTAACGCCGGCTGGGCCGACGGCACCAGAAGTCGTCCCGCCACCACCGGCGGCCTGGCGTTCCCTACCGCCGATCCAGCGGACGGTGACCGGCAGTCCGCTGCTGAACCCGTCGGAAGAGTTCACTTCCTCATTGGCCGCCTGGAGTAATCCGTCGTTCGTCGGCTCGCTGGGGCATGCGCTCGGCCCGGCCGAGCCCGCCGGGGTGCTGCACGACCTGGCGGTACCGGTGCCACCGGCTTCGGCGCACAGTGATTACCCACAGTCGCCCTCGGCTGATCCGCCGCTCGCCCTGCCTCCGACCCGTACCGCGCCGCCGAAACCATCCCTCCAACGGCAGGTCAGCGGGGTGCAGGCCGCAGCGGCACCAAGCTTCGCACGGCCCGCAAGCCCGGCACCGTCGCCAAGCCCCGCACCGGCACCACACTTCGCGCCACCGGCGGAGCAACTGGTGCCGGCCGAGCCGTTGCCTATCAGCCGCCTCACCGTGGCCCCGACCCCACCCGTATCGCTGACGTTGCCCGTGGTAGCCGCCCCGCCGATCATGCCCGCTCTCGATCCGGTGCCGGACCATACGCCCGGTTCCGCTTCAGCCGAGGTAGCCGCCCCTAGCGGCTCGCCCAGTATCGAGACACAACCCGAGCCAAGCGGCGCGAACGTGCCGGATCTGGTATCGGAAGGCGTCGTACCCACCATCGGTGTGGCAGCCGTCGAGCATGCTGGCGGCATCCAGGACAGCGCCGCAGACAGCCCAGTCGAGTCGTCGTACGCCCCTTCGCCCACGTCGTCTGTGTCGCCTGTCGTCGTATCTCGCTCGCTCGGCGACTCCCCACCGTCGGCGCCGTCCCAGCCCTCGTCCCCCGGCATTGAGCGGTCGGCATCGGCACATGCCGGGGACGGGCCCGCAGCGGAGACTGTCCAACGCAGCGCAGACTTCCTGGCCGACGCCGGTAGTGCGACCCGACCAGCACGCCGGCTCGGGCTGGGCGAGCCGATCGTGCCGCCGGCCCCGCCGATGACCGCCCAACGCACCCCGACCATCCCGTCGATGCCCGCTGGACCGGTGGTGGGACCGTCGGATGGCGCACCACGCGCCCCGGCCGGGCCGGCAATGCCGATGGTGCAGCGTACGCAGGCCGCAGCGTCACCATCCGGCCCGGCCTCGAATCCGCCGACGCCGACTCCGACACCGGAACCGGCAGCGCCGACCGTGGCGACACCCACCCTGCCGACCGACCCGAGCGGCACCGCCGAACTGCTGGGCAGCGAGGTCATTGTGTCCCGGCTGGCCGAGTCGGTCGGGACCAATCAGGCGGGGCAGGACCTCGGCACGTCGAACTCGGAGTCACCGACGCGCGGCCAGTTCGACGAGCTGCCGCTGACTGATGGTCCGTCCCCGCCGGAGTCGATCCGGTCAGTCGATCCCGCGCCCAGCGAGCCGGTGACACCCCCGGCGGTGACCTGGATCGACACCGCTCCGACCGACAGTGTGCCCACGCTCGGTAACACCGAGCTGGCCACAGCCACGCCGAGCCTCCCTGCTGCCGAGAACGGTTCCGCGGACGGTCAGTCGATACAGCGGCTCACTGAACCGGAAAGCCCCGATCTGCCGCTGCGCCCGATCGGCGGCGGCGGAAGGTCGACGCCCAGCAGCCCTGCGGAGGGAGTTCACTCGGTGACGGCCGCGGCCCCGCCACTGGTGGTGGCCCGGCTGATTGGGGACCGCTCGATCGAGCCGCTGACCGGCGAGGGCAAGGAGAGCACGAGTCCCTACCTGCCGGCTCCGCTGCCGCCGACAGCGCAACGGCTCCACTGGGACTCCGCTCCCGGCAGGCCGGCCGGAAGCAGCAGCACGGCCGGAAGCAGCGGCACTGGCGACACCGGCTTCACCGCAGTCACCCCCGCGTCATCACCGGCCCCCAGCCGCCTCGACTCCGTCACTCCGGCAGATGCGGTGTTTCCGGTCGGGCGAATCAGCCAGCCCAGCCCGGCCGACGTCGTGCCGGTACAGCGGTGGACCGGCACCGGTGCAGTATCGGATCTGCAGACGGGTCCGACGTACCCCGGCCAGGCTGTGGGTGCGACTGCCGCACCGGTACTGGCCGTGCCGTACCTGGCCAGCCAGCCGACAACTGACCCGGCGACGCCCATCGCCACGCCAGTGGCACAGCGGCTACCTGAGCCGGCAGCGCCGCCCGATCCGCCGCCGACCGTACCGGAGGAGCCGGCCGCTGCTCCCGAACCGGAGCCCGCGCCAGCCCCGACGGCGTCCGGGGCGACTCCACCGCCGCCCGCGCCGGGCGGCGGCGCCCCCGGCTCCCCCGGTGCTAGCGGGGCTGCCGGGGCGACGGAACCGGAGGAACTGCTCAAGAAACTGATCGACCCGCTACTGCGCCGGCTCAAGGTCGAGCTGCGCCTGGATCGGGAGCGGTACGGGGTGCTGGACGGTCCGGACTGACGACCGGAACCGGAACGGAGCAGCACCCAGAAGGAGGAGAAGGATGGTCAGGGACGAAGTCGCCGTCGCGGTGGCCTTCGTGGTCAAGATCGACGATCAGGATCTCGGCGCGTTCAACAGCTGTGACGGCCTGGGCTGCGAGGTGGTCGTCGAGCAACGCGAGGAAGGTGGCAACAACGGCCACGTCTGGCAGCTGCCGACCCGGATGAAGTTCTCCAACGTCAAGCTCTCCCGCCCGGTCACCGCGGACAGTGCCAAGCTGATGCGCTGGTTCTCCGGCATGGCGGGGGGGCTCAAGCGCAAGACCGCGACCATCGAGGCACGTACCCAGGAGGGCACGGTGATCGCCCGGTGGGGGCTGCTCGACGTCATCCCGATCCGATGGACCGGGCCGCAGCTCAACCCGGACACCCCCAAGGTCGCCACCGAGACCCTGGAGCTCGCCCACCATGGTTTCTTCGGTCCCGGCACCGGCGGATGAGGTGGCTGGCGATGACTGACGACCGTAGGAAGTGGTCCGCATGAGCGCGTCACCGGTCACCTTCAGCGCCGCAGGCGGTTCGGGCGTGGGCGGTAGCGGCGGGGCACCCCCACAGCTCACCCACGCGTACCTGCAACTGCACGAGCCGCCGAAGAACGGCGGTACGGCCAATCCGGGCCCACCGCTGGGCCGGATTCCGTTCCAGTTCAACCCCAAAGAGCTGTCGCTGACCAAGACCGCCAAGTGGAAGCGGGACGCCCAGCGCAACGCCAAGAAGAGCGGCGTACCGGAGTTCACCGGTGCCGACCCGTGCAAACTGACCGTGGAGATGTTCTTCGACGCCACCGACACGATGGACTCCAGCGTCGTGAAACGGGTCGAGGCGCTCTTCTCCTGCTGCGTGCCCACCGATGCGAGCCGGGACCAGAAGAAAGGCTCCCCACCGTGGGTGGTCTTCCACTGGGGTGGCATGGTCGGTTTCCCGGCGTTTGTGGCCAGCGTCAGCGCGAAGTACACCCTCTTCACCCCGGGCGGCACCCCGATCCGGGCGCTCTGCACAGTGACCCTGGAGGAAATCTCCGGCGAGCAGGGCGGCCAGAACCCCACCTCCGGGTCGCTGGCCGTCCGGGACGTACACACCGTCGTCGCCGGGGACACCCTACACTCGGTCGCCTACCGGGCGTACGGCCGCTCTGGATTGTGGCGCGAGATCGCCGACGCCAACGACATCGACGATCCGATGCGGCTACGTCCGGGTACGACACTGCTGGTGCCCGCGCTGGAGGAGATCGAGTCCGGCGGAGGTCGGCGTGGCCAATGAACAGTTCGCCAACTCCCTGCTGATCGAGGTGGGGGGCAACCAGTTACCGGCCGACGTGGCGTCCCTACTGGTCTACGCGTACGTCGACGACAGCCGTAACCTGCCCGACCGGTTCCTGCTGCGCTACCGGGACCCGGGCCGGACGGTGTTGAGCAAGGCGGGCTTCAAGATCGGTGCCGAGGTGAAGCTGCGGGTACAGACCTCGGACCCGGGCGGCCCGGAACCGCTACTCACCGGCGAGGTCACCGGCTTGGACTGTGAACTCGACAAGACTGGCACCTTCACCGAAGTTCGCGGGCTGGACCTGGCCCATCGACTGTTCCGGGGACGCCGGGTGGCGGCGTACCCGAACATGACCGTGCCGGACGTGGTGCGCAAGGTGGTCCAGCGGGCCGGGCTCAAGGCCGGCCAGATCGACCCGGTCAAGGGCTTCGGCGGCAGCCCGGACAGCCAACTCAGCCAGGACAACGTCAGCGACTGGACGTTCCTGACCCGGCTGGCCGAGTTGGTGGGTGCCCAGGTGATGATGCTCGACGGGGCACTGCACTTCCGGCTGCCCGAGCCGCCCACGGGGGCACCCGATCCGAGCACCAAGGCCACCCAGGACCCGCTGGTGCTGGAGGTCAACCGCAATCTGGTCAGCTTGCGCGCCGGCATCACCGCCACCGCGCAGGTACCCGAGGTGACCGTACACGGGTGGGATCCGGCCGCGAAGCAGGCTGTGTCGGCAGCGGCCAAACCGAAGGCGGCCGGGACCGAGGCGTCCGGGGTGGACCCGGTACAACTGGGAAAGACGTTCAACAGCCCGCCGTACCTGGTCACTGACTCGACCCTGGCCAACGACGCCGCGGTCCGGGCGGTCGCTGACGCCACGGCTGGACGAATCGGCACCGGGTTCGCCGAGATAGAGGGGGTGGCCAAGGGCAACCCCAAGCTACGGGCCGGTACGGCGGTGGCGCTGGCCAACGTTGGCGAGCCGTTCCAGGGCAAGTACATCCTGTCCAGCACCCGGCACCTCTTCAGCCAGCAGGCCGGTTACACCACCGCGTTCACCGTCTCCGGCCGCTCGGACCGCTCGTTGTACGGGCTCACCGGCGGCGGGCCGGCAGCCGGGAAGTTGGCCAACGGCGTACTGCCGGCGATCGTCAGCGACGTCAAGGATCCGCAGAAACTGGGCCGGGTACGCCTGACCATGCCTTGGCTGGATGGGCAGTACACCACTGGCTGGGCCCGGTTGGTCCAGCCCGGGGCGGGGGCGAAGCGGGGCCTGGTGACCGTGCCGGAGGTCGGTGACGAGGTGCTGGTCGGGTTCACCGACGGCAATCTGGACGCGGCGTACGTCCTCGGCGGGCTACACAACGGCAAGGACGCCCTGCCCGCACTCGCCGCCGAACCGGTGGATGGCAGCAGCGGCGAGGTCGTGGTCCGGGCGCTGGTGTCCCGTACCGGGCACCGATTGGAGTTGACCGAGACCTCAAGCGGCGCGGACGGCGTGCTACTCACCACCGGCGACAACAAGTTCAGCCTCCGCCTCGACAAGAAGGGCCAACTCGTCGAAATCATCAGCGAGGGCAAGATCAAGGTCACCGCGAAGAACGGAATGACCGTCGATTCTGGCACCGGCCCGCTGGAGCTGTCCGGCCAGAAGGTGACGGTGAAGTCCAAGAGCGACGTCGGCATCGAGGGCACCGGCCAGGTGAGCGTGAAGGGCACCGCCGGCGCCTCCGTGGAGGGCGCGACGGTGAAAGTCACCGGTCAGGGCAGCACCGAACTCACCGCCAGCGGATCGGTCACCGTCCGCGGCGGCATCGTCAAAATCAACTGAACGGGGGTACGCCATGCCACCTGCCGCGCGCGTCGGCGATCCGACCGGCCATCCCGGTGCGATCGGTGGGCCCGGCGTACCGACGGTGCTGATCGGCGGACAGCCAGCGGCTACCGTCGGTACCACCCACGCCTGCACCTTTCCCGGCACTCCCCCACACCCGCCGAGCCCGATCGTTCCGCCCGGCTGCCCCACGGTCCTGATCGGCGGACAGCCAGCGGCCCGGATGGGCGACCTGACCGGGTGCGGCGCACCGATCGTGGTGGGCTGCCCGACCGTTCTCATCGGCGGCTGACCATGCGCTCGGACTTCGTCGGGGCCGGCTGGGCGTTCCCGCTGCGTACCGACGCCACCGGGGCGATCGCCCTGGTACGTGGTGAGCGCGAAGTGGTGGAGAGCATTCGGCTGATCCTCGGCACCTCTCCCGGAGAACGGCCCGCTCGACCCGAGTTCGGCTGCGGCATCCACGAACTTGTCTTCGCCCCGGCCGACGCCAGCACCGCAGGCCAGATCGCCTATCAGGTGAGAGTGGCCCTGGAACGGTGGGAGCCGCGCATCGTGCTCGACGACGTCATCATCGACTTCACCGACGCCGGGGAGGGCACTCTCTACATCGACATCCGGTACCGGATTCGCAGTGACAACGACCCTCGGAACCTGGTCTTCCCGTTCTACGTGATCCCCCCGCACCCGCCCGGAGCCGACTGATGCCGCTACCCGCCCCGAATCTCGACGACCGGCGCTTCCAGGATCTGGTGGACGACGCCAAACGCCTCGTCCAGCAGCGCTGCCCGGAGTGGACTGACCACAACGTCTCCGACCCCGGAGTCACCCTGATCGAGACCTTCGCGTTCATGGTCGACCAGCTGTTGTACCGCCTCAACCGGGTGCCGAACCGGCACTACCTCAAGTTCCTGGACCTGCTCGGGGTCACTCCGTTCGCCCCCACCATGGCCAGCTGCGAGGTCACCTTCTGGTTGTCGGCCGCCCGGGACGCCAGCGTGACGGTACCCACCGGAACGCACATCGCAACGGTACGGCTGGAAACCGAGGAGCCGGTCACCTTCGAGACAGTCGAGGAGTTGGTGATCACTCCGTGCGGCCTGGACCGGGTGCTGACTGCCCGGGGCGACGCCGACATCACCGACCGCACCACCGAGCTGACCGGCGAAAACTGGGTGGCGTGTTTCTCCGATTCGCCCGCGCCCGGTGACGCCACCCTGTTCGGGCTCACCGAGCCGATACCGGGCTGCGCGGTGCTGCTGCGGATGGACTGGACGGTCGCCGGGCGGGGCGTGGACCCGACCGACCCGCCGTTGGTCTGGGAGGCGTGGACCGCCGACGGTTGGCAGCCCTGTGTCGTCGACCGGGACACCACCGGTGCGTTGAATCGAGCCGGGGAGGTGGTACTGCACGTACCGGCCGGGCACATGGCGTCGGTGATCGGCCGCCGCCGGGCCGGCTGGCTGCGTTGCCGGTTGACCGAGCCGGCCGAGGGACAGGCCTTCTACCATGCCTCCCCACGGTTACGCAGTGCCAGCGCCGCCACCATCGGCGGCTCGGTCCGTGCCGAGCACGCGGTGCTGGTACGGGAGGAGACGCTGGGCCTGTCCGAGGGGGTCCCTGGCCAGCGGTTCACCACGCAACACGTACCCATCGTCACCGGCGACCAGCCGATCGAGGTGGAGGTGGCCGGCGGGGACGCCTGGACGACCTGGCAGGAGGTGCCGTCGTTCGCCAACTCCGGGCCGCAGGATCGGCACGTGGTCGTGGACCGGGCCAGTGGCGAGGTGGCCTTCGGACCGGCCGTGCGGCAGGCCGACGGGACCATCCGCCAGTACGGTGCGGTGCCGCCGAAGGCCGCGCCGATCCGGATCGGCAGCTACCGGACCGGCGGTGGTCGGCGGGGCAACGTGGCCGCCAACAGTCTGACCGTGCTGCGGGATCCGGTGCCGTTCGTCTCCACCGTGACCAATCGCGCCGCTGCCGTCGGGGGCGTCGACGGCGAGTCGCTGGCCGAGACGGCGACGCGCGGACCGCTGATGTTGCGAACCCGGGAACGGGCCGTCACCACCGACGACTACGAGCAGCTCGCTCGGGAGGCGGCGCCGGAGGTGCTGCGGGTGCGCTGTGTGCCGGCGGGCGGTGATTCGCCCGCGATCCGGCTGTTGGTCGTACCGCCGCTGAGCGCGCACACCGAGGCCGACGACGACTCGACCCGGTTCGCCGCGCTCAAACCGCCGGACGAGATGCTTCAACGAATCCAGACCTATCTGGACGCGCGGCGCTGCGTGGGCGCCACCGTACTTGTGGAACCGCCGTTCTACCAGGGCGTCACCGTGGTGGCGCAGTTACGCGCCCAGCCTCGTACGACGGCGACTACTTTGCGCGAGCGGGCGCTACGCGCGTTGTACGACTATCTGAACCCGGTCAGCGGCGGCCCGGACGGAGCCGGCTGGCCCTTCGGCCGGCCGATCCAGTCCGGGGAGGTGTACGCCGTGCTCCAGCGGGTCGAGGGGCTGGATCTCGTCGAGGACATCCGACTCTTCGCGGCCGACCCGTACACCGGCGAACGGGGCGATCCGGTGCAACGGATCGATCTGGGCCCCCACGCGCTGGTCTTCTCGTACGCCCACCAGGTGCGGATCACCAACCGGACCACCAGTTGACCGCCACCGTCCCAACCACCCCTCCGACCGAGTCCAGGAGCTGCCAATGCGCGCTGCGGTACCGGGGCTGACCAGCCCTTTTCCGATCGGGATGGCGCTGCCAGCGCTCTATCTCGACGATGACTTCACCCAGCGGTTCACCGCCGGGCTGGACGAGGTGCTCGCGCCGGTGCTGCTCACGCTCGACTGTCTCGACGCCTACCTGGACCTGGAACTGGCGCCGCCGGACTTCCTGGACTTGCTGGCGAGTTGGGTCGCTGCCCCGACTGACGGCACCTGGCCGGTGGAGCTGCGCCGCGAGCTGGTCCGGCACGCGGTCGAGTTGCACCGTTGGCGCGGCACAGCCCGAGGGATCGCCCGCGAGATGGAGATCCTCACCGGTGGCACGGTAGAGGTCATTGACAGTGGTGCGGTGTCCTGGTCCAGCACCCCGAACACCCCTGCCCCACCGGCCGCCCCGGCCGAAGTACGGGTGCGCATCCGGGTGCCCGATCCCGCATCGGTGGATCAGCCCCGCCTGCAACATCTGCTGGCCGCCAGCGTGCCGGCGCACGTATCGGCAATCGTCGAGGTGGAAGCGGCATGATCGTCTGCGCGGAATGCGGCACCAGCAACCGGGACGACGAGCGGTTCTGCGGCGAGTGCGGGGCGTTTCTGGAGTGGGATGGCGCGGTGGCCGAACGTACCGCGCCGGTACCGGCTCCCCAGACCAAACAGCAGGCCGAGACCACCACCGCCCCTGCCCCCTCCTCGTCCCCTGACGACAGCCCCGAGACCAAGCCGAGCGACCCGGTGGAACGTCCGACGGTGGTGGAGCGGACCACGGATCCGGTGGCGGTCCAGCCCGGCCAGGTACAAACCCGCCGACCGGTACGCCCCGTCGAGGAGCCCCGGTCGGCGGTGGCAGCCGGAGACCGGGTCTGTCCTCGATGCCAGGCCGGTAACGAGGAACTCCGCCGATTCTGCCGCGCCTGCGGTGCCCCTCTGGTCGAGACGGAGGTGGCCGCTCGGCTGCCCTGGTGGCGCCGGTTACTCAACCGCCTACGTCAGCGCAGCCGGGAAGCCCGCAGTCGCCGGGACCGGCGGGCGACGGCCAACGCCAAGCGGCTACTGAAGATCGTCGCGGTGATCTGCGTACTGGTGATCCTGGCCATCGTCGGTCCGCCGCTGGTGTCTCGGGCGATCAGCGAGGTCCGTGACCTGACCCAGCCCCATGTGCCGCTCACTCCCGCCACGGTGACCGCCTCCTCGGCTGGAAACGCGACACCGGCCAGCCGAATCGCCGACGGCGCCCACAACCGGTACTGGGCACCCACCGGTCCGGCGGTCGACTCGTGGGTGGAGGTCACCTTCGCTCGCCCGGTGCGGGTGTTGGACATCCTGGTGACCCCTGGCATCAACGTCGATCAGGCGAAGTTCCTCACCGTCGGGCGGCCAGACCAGTTGGAGGTGTCGGCCACCACCAGCGATGGCAAGGTGATCGGGGAAACGCTGAAACTACGCGACCAGCCGGGTGCGCAGACGTTCAAGTTCGAGGCCAGCGGGGTCGTCCGGCTCAGGATCGTCGTCCGATCGACGTACGGGCCGCAGTCGGAGCCGAGTGTGGCGATCGCTGAGGTGGAATTCTTTGGCCGTACCTGACCTCGGGGTCCCGCTCCGGCTCCCGGCCGGTCACCGGGTCCAACCCCAACGACACCAGCACCTGGGCGTACTCGCGCCGGGCTCGCTCGGCAGCGGCGGCGTTGCCGGCCCGGCGGTGTGCCTCGATCAGCAGCCGCCAGCCGGCGTCATGACAGGGGTCGATCTCCACGCAGCGACGCGCCGACTCCACGGCGGCACTCGTCGGGTGGAGCATCTCCGGCACGCCGTCGAGTTCGGACTGGGCCAGTGCCGCAGCGGCGTCGGCAGCCTGCTGGCGCAGGGTCTCCCGCTCGCCGACCACCCACTCGGCCGGCCCGTCCTCCGGCAGGAGGTCCCCGCCATAGGTGTCGACCACCGCCCGCAGCGCGTCCAGGTGGGCGGTGCCCTGACTGTGCTGGGTCCGACGGGCCGTCTTCAACGCGGCCCGGAAGACAGCGACGTCGCTGTATCCGCCCGGAGGTACCGCCAACAGGTAGGCATCGCCGTCCCGGCAAAGCAGGCGCTCGGCTGTTTCGGCCGGCAGGTTGAGTTCGAAGAACCGGCGCAGGCTGGAGAGGGCGACGTGCAGACTGCGGGTCGCGGCCCCGGGCGGCACCCCGGGCCAGAGGGCTTCGACAAGCTTGTCCCGGTGTATGGCACGGCCGGCGTTCATCGCGAGGATCCGGGCCACGGCCCGGGCCCGGGGCCGGATCGACGACCAGTCCAGGTCCCGGCCGTCGAAGCTGATCCGGAACCCACCGAAACAGCAGATGCTGAGCAGCGTCTGGTCGGCAGGGCTGGTCGATGCTTGTTCCTCGGCGGGGGCGCAGCCCGCGGTCCAGGCGGCCACCACCGTTTCCGGCAGGCCGGCCTGAGCGGCGGCAGCGTACACCGCAGTCAGCTGATCGGCCGATCCGTATGCTGCGGCGGCAAGTGCCAGCACCCGGGCACCGGGCACCCCGGCGGCCCGGGCGGTGCTTTCCGCTCGGCGTACCTCGACCTCAGCGTCTGGCAGCCGGGACTGTACGGCGGCCAAGGCCACAAGCGACTGGGCCCACGCGGCAATCACACCGCTGTCCAATGCCCGCGCTCGGGCCAGCAACTGGCTCGCCTCGTCGAGGTCGGTAGCACCCACGAGCGAACGCATCAGTCGGGCGAGAGCGGTGGTGAACAGGGCCCCCCACCTGTCGCCGAGCCGGTCGCACTCCTCGGTGACCGCGATGGCCTCCTTGAGGCTTGACTCGGTGCCATCCAGCGCCACCATCGCCCGGGCCAGTCGGCCGATCCACGGCTGATGCGCCGGCTCGGCGTCGACGGTGATGTCGGCAAGACCGACGGCACCGTACGGTTCACCCGCGCCGACAGCGCAGGCGGCCTGTAGCAGTCGCCCGGCCACGCCTACGAATCCAGGATCGTCCTGCGGCACCTGACGCAACAGCCGTCGCCCTTCCCCGACATTGCCGGCCAGGAAGTGGGCGAAGCTGCCGACCAGCCCGGCCACCGGCGTGGGCAGCAACTCCGCTTCGCCGGCGACGACGGCTGGGTGTCGCCGCGTCGCCGCCCGGAGCCAGCCACTCCAGTGGCCCCGCCACGGTGTGGCGTCCGGCAGCCAGGCGGTGGCCATCGTCCGCAGTGTCCGGCAGCGGGCCCGTTCCGGCTCGGCACCGAACATCCCTTCGGCGCGACGGAGCGCGGCGATACCCGCCTCTAGCTGACCGTGGTTGATTCGGTGTCGACCCTCGGCGAGGACAAGCCACGGATCCTCCGCGATGAACCAGCTGGGCAGCAGATCGCTCCACGGGTCCAGCCCGTGGTCGGCCACGCGGGCACCGGCCGAGTCGAGTAGTTGGTGCACCGCTGTCCAGTCCGCGGCCCGGGCGGCGCAGCGGGCCGCATCCAGCACCTCCCCCTCCTCGGTGAGGATCTCCGCAGCTCGGGCATGCCACGCCCGGGCACCGGACTCCCCCAACTCCTCGACCAAGCCAGCCACCAGGTGGGCCCGCAATACCTGGTGGTAACGGAAGGTACGTCCCCCGTCGTGGGTGACGGTGAATGCCTGCCGCTGTTCCAGCTGTTCGAGCAGCAGCTGGCTGTCGGTGCTGCCCAGCAGCTGGTCACATCGGGAACCGGTGAGCACGTCGAACACACAGGTCCGGGCGAGGAACCGGCGCAGTGCCTCCGGCAGCTCGGCTAGTACGGTACGGGTCAGGTAAGCCCGGGACAGGGCGGAACGGCCCCCCAACGCGGCAACCGCTCGCCGCCGTTCGCTGAGCGGGTGGCCGTGAGTGGACAGGTAGTAGAGCTTGAGCCCGGCCGCCCAGCCACCCACCCGTCGAGACAACGCGGCAACGTCGTCGGCGGGCAGCGGCTCCCGATAGATCTCACGAAGCAGACGTTCGACCTCCCAGGCCCGAAACCGCAACTGCTCGGCGTCGACGATGTCGATCTCCGACAGCTCATGCCGCGACAGGTTCAGATGGGGCATGCGTCGACTACCGATGACCACCTTTCGCACCGGGCTGGCCCGGTCGAGCAGGTGGTGCAGAAGCATCCGCTCGGCGGTGGACTCTTCGATCAGGTGGAGGTCGTCGATCACGAGCAGCGAGGGCGCGGGCCCGCCGGGGTGCGACGAATCCGTCGGAGTGGTCAGTCCATCCGGGACGAACGACTGGAGCCGCTCGGTCAGCCGCTCGGGCTGCACGTCCGCGGCCTCGATCCGCAACCAGCCGACTGGACCGTCGAAGGCGGCAGCGTACTGGGCCAGCAGGGTAGTCTTGCCCCATCCTGCTGGTGCGACAACAAGGGTCGGCGAGGTGGACTGCCGGCCGATGGCCGCCATGAGTCGCGGTCGTACGAGGCTCAAGGTCTGACGGTACGGAAAACCGGGACGCACCATCCACCCCCTCGTCACCCAGTTGGTCATCGAACGATGGCACCGCGTCGAGGTTCGACTACGCAGATGATAGTCAGAAGGCTCTATCGAACGGCATTATGTTCGACAGTTCAGGGGATTATAGGGTTAGAGAAGAGTCGATCTTGGACACTTCACTCGACGCTCCTCGCCGCGCTCATTCCGTTCCCGTCTCCCCGCGCCGGTTGACCCATCCACGCACCGCTTCACCTGCAAGGATGCACCTGTTGCCGGAACAAAGCGACAGACTTTGGACGGCTGTCGGTTTTCCTACAGTCGCCTCGGGCACCTAACCCGAGATCCGCAGTTAGTACGTACGGGTACACAATTGCCGCCGAAAGGTGAACAGCTACGACGAGCTGCAATTTGCGCCCGCCGCGTCGTAAGCGAAGGTTTTCCCTGCTACCGCCCCGGCCACCCGCATTAGCGCGTTCGGCCGGGCGTTCAGGCGGTTGGCTGCCCAGGAGACTGGCCGTCGCCTCACCCAGGCTGTTCGGCGAACTCGAACTGCACGTCACCGTCCTCGTCAACCGCGGCGTCGAGTGCCTTGTCGTCGAGGAGGCGGGCCGCGGCCGGGTCCAGGAAGAGGCGGGCCCCCGAACTGTCGACCACCTCGTCCCCCTGGGCTGGCGCCTCCGCGACGGCGATCTCCAACGATCCGGCGGCGGGATCACTGGAGATCCGCAGGCCGCCGTCGGGAAGTGCGTTCTCCTGAGCGGTCAGGTCCCGAATCACCATCACGGCGTTTTCCGTCAAAATGACCATCGCGTCTCCTTCTGGTACGGCCCGCTACGCGGAGCCGGGTGGTCGTGGCCGTCGGGGCGTACCCGGACCGGTGCCAAGCATGCCGCCGGCCCGCCGCACGACGTTCGCCCCCGACCGCACTATTCGAAGGAGATGTGGTCGAAAAGGTAGTCGCCTACCATCTCGTCGCGGCGTCGCCGCAGCTCGGCGAGTTCGCGCTCCAACTGTTGTCGGTCGCGTAGCGGCGGTTCGGCCGCGGCCAAAACCTTGAGCTGTTCCCCGATGGCCAGGGTGGCAAGGTCCTCGGCGAGCCGGCCGGGGTCCACGCCACAGGAGAACCTGTGGTGGCCGATCCTGGTCCGTTCGAAGAGGTACTCCCCGTCGCGTACCTCGAGCCAGCCCCAGCCCTCAGCACGGCCGCCCCGCCACGAGACGTGCAATCCCCGGATGATGGGGTCGGCGAGTTGCCGGTTCGCGTACGCCTCGATGGCCGTGGCGCGGGCGATCGCGCCCAGATCGTTGACGAAACCACTGCGACCGTCCGGCAGCCGACCGATGATGTCCCGGTAGGTCGATGGCGCGCCGGAGAACGCCTCTCCCGCCTCGTCGTCGTGTTCGGGGGCGGCGGCCGCGTAGGCGCGGGCGTCGATGACATAGTCGACGATCCGCCGGCCGTGCCTGGCGGGACGTAGGGTTCGGGATTCGACGACCAGGACCGGAAGGTCGACCGCCGCCCAGACGGCGTGCTTCATCCGCTGACTGCGCTGGGCGTCGACCGTGTGCTGGGCCGGGTCGTCGAACTCGACAGCAAAGATCGGCGTACCACCGTCGGCGGCGGAAACGACGAAGTCGAACCGGGTACGGGTGGCACAGTTCCACTGGTGGCCGGTAACACCGGGCGGCCGTCGTTGGACGATTTCGTGCAGCGTCCGGGCCGATTGCACGCGGCAACCCGCTCGCTCGTAACTCATCCCCCGACTGGTGCGGGATTCATCCCCGCCAGTCCTGGTGGGCAGCCAGGGACCTACATCGTTGCCGGTGTCTACCATCTGCTCCGCGATCCAGTACCTCGGTTACTCGCCGCTCTCCGCCGCTGGTCGGGTCGGAAGCCTGCGCCCATGCTAGAAACCAGCATCGGATTCGCCGACGGCGGATCGGCTGCGTCGATGACCCCCGGACACGGGGTGGCCGGTCGGACGCCGCCAGCCGGCACGGGGGTGCCTGGCTCACCGCCCGGACTGGTAACGCCTGCATCCGTCATGCCTCTGACGAATCTTGTCGGTGGGGTCGAGTACGCTGCCGGCGGCGAGGCTGTAGCGCAGAGGTCGTCGCGCCTTGACTGCAATCTGGAGGACGTCGGTTCGAATCCGACCGGTCTCGCCACCTGTTTCTCTCGGGGGGAGGAGAGACGTGCCGTCGATCGGCCACGGCGAGGTGGAGGTCTGCCTCCGGGTGCTAGCGGCGGCGGGTGCCGGGACGCTCGATCCGGAGCTGACCGCGCGGGTGGAACGCGCCGCGGCCGAGGCGTACCGGGACGCGAAGAAGCGCCGCAAGCGACACCGTGCCGCCGCAGACCGGCGGCACGACCAGGCCCTGCTGGCGACCTCCCGGCGGTTCTGGGACGAGATCCCCAACCCCGCTGCGCCACTCACCATCGAGGACAGCGGCACGGTGCCGGCCATCGAGTACGGCGGCACAGCACCGGTCGGCGGACAGTCGATGTTGCGGCGGGCTCGTCGGTGCTACGTCTGCAAGGACAGCTACCGCGAGGTGGACCCGGACTACCACCAGCTCTGCCCGGACTGCGCCCAGGAGAACATGGCCCGCCGGAGCGCCCGATGTGACCTGCGCGGCCGCCGTGCGCTGGTCACCGGCGGCCGGGTGAAAATCGGCTTCCACACCGCGTTGAAGCTGCTCCGCGACGGTGCCGACGTCCTGGTCACCACCAGGTTCCCCCGGGACGCGGCCCGGCGCTACGCCGAGGTGCCCGACTTCGACGACTGGTCCGACCGGCTCCACCTGCACGGTGTCGACTTCCTCGACCTCGGTGCCGTGCTCGACCTGGTCTCGGCCACCGGGCAGCGCTGGGACAGCCTGGACATTCTGATCAACAACGCCGCGCAGACGCTGTACCGACCAGCCGAATACCATCGCGCGGTCCGGGACGCCGAACGCGATGAGCTCTCCGGCCGCGCGGCCCGGCTCGAACTGACCACATCCGTCGCACCGGCCGGACCGGACCCGGCACACCTGCCCGCCACGCTGGCCACGCTCTTCCCCACTGGACAGGTCGACGAGACCGGGCAACCGCTCGATCTGCGACCGATCAACAGTTGGACGCTACGCGACAGCGAGGTAACCCCGCAGGAGTGGCTACAGGTTCAGGTGGTGAACGCGTTCGTGCCCTTCCTGCTCACCTCCCGGCTACGGCCGCTGCTGACGGCGTCGCCGCACGCCGACCGGTACGTGGTCCAGGTGTCGGCGATGGAGGGCAGCTATTCGCGGCGCAACAAGACAGCCCGGCACCCGCACACCAACATGGCGAAGGCCGCGCTGAACATGTTCACCCGGACGGTCGCCGACGACTACCAGCGCTCGGGCATCTACATGAACAGCGTCGACACCGGTTGGGTCACCGACGAGCGGCCCCATCCGGGCAAGACCGCCCAGCGGGAGGCGGGGTTCCGACCACCCCTGGACGTGATCGACGGTGCGGCCCGGGTCTACGACCCGATCATGCGCGGTATGGCAGGCCACCCGGTGCACGGCCAATTCCTCAAGGACTACCGGAGTGTGCAGTGGTAGACGGTGTCGAACCGACCGCACCCCCCGTACGCTGCCCGGCGATCAGCCACCCGGAGACCGGTCTGGCGGATCCCGCCGACTTCACGCCGCTGCTGGTGCGGCTCGACGACCCCGCTGAGGTCGCACAGGCCGAGGAGTTTCCCCGGGGCACGCTACAACCGGACGGCCGGCTCGACCTGTGTAAGCAGGGTGTCGGTCCGCTGCTGACCCATCAACTGGCCCGCGCCGCCGCCCGGTCGGCGCACACCCGTCACCTGCTGCTGGGCACCAACGGCCTGGGCGACGACGGGGCACAGGCGGTCGCTGACGCACTCGCACCCGGCCACCGGATCGAGACCCTCTACCTGGGCTGCAACCGCATCAACCCGACCGGGGTGGCGGCGCTGGCCGATCGGCTCGCCGCCGACCAGGTTGTCCGGGCGCTGTGGCTCAAGCGCAACCCGATCGGGGACGAGGGGGTCCTGCGACTGTGCGACGCACTGGCCGACAACCGCGGTCTGCGTACCCTCGACCTGGTCAACGTGGGTGTCACCGTACGCGGCCTGAGCCGGCTCGCCGAGACGCTGGCCGCCCGCGACGCCCGGCTGGAACGACTCTTCCTCGGCGGCAACGGGCTGGGGCCCGAGTCCGTACCGGCGTTGACGGCGCTGATCCACGACGCCGGCGTCCACGAGCTGTACCTGGCCGCCAACCATCTCGGTGACACCGGCGTCACGACGCTGGCCGAGTCCGCCACTGGCCTGCCGATGACTCTCGGTCTGGGCGGCAACAGCATCACCCCGGTCGGCGTCGCGGCCCTCGCCAGCCGACTGTCGGATTGGGTGTCCCTCGACCTGGCTCGGCCGCCATCGGAGCGCGCGTTGGGCGCGTACGGCAACGTGGTCGGTGACGAGGGGGCTGCGGCACTGGCGGCGGCGCTGCCCGGCAGCAGCCTGCGCCGCCTTGACCTGCGGCGCACCGAGATCACCGGTCGTGGGGCGAAGTTGCTGCTGGATGCCCTGGAGGGGCACCCCACGCTGGAATACCTCGGCCTCAACGGCGGAGTGCCCCGCCGGATGCGCCGACGGGCCACCGCTGCGCTGCAACCCGCCGACCGGGCGCTCACCCCGGCGCACCCGGACCTTCGAGCCATCGCGAGCGTGTACCGGTGACCACCATCGACGTGCCCGAGCTGCCCACGTGGCAACGAATCCGCCGGTACGCGGTGCCGGAGTGGATGATCGAGGAGTGCACCCAGCGACGTGAGGCGAACGACTGGCGGGGTGCGTGCGCGGCCGCTCGGATCGATGTCGACGTGGACCTCGCCGAGGTGGCCAACCGATTCGGCACCAAGGCCGCTGAGCGGATCGAGCAGGAACTGTCCCTACTCGCGCCTGACCTGCTGCGCTGGCACCTGCCCCGAGCCCTGGGGGGCCGGACCATCCTGGCCACCCGGCAACGCTGGGTGTTCTCCGTGCTGCCGGAGCCGCTGTCAGCGGAGACTCCGCTGCTGTCGCTCCAACTGCCGAAGACGGTGGACGGCTCGCAGCGACTACGGCTCGAGTTGGTCAACGCGGCCGAGGCGAACCGTCACTCGATGTACGACCTGCCCCCGTACCTGTGGAGTGTCGGTCACGTCGCGTCGCTGCGGTACGCCTACGGCGGCTCCGCCGAGCGGCTACCCCGCTTCGACGTCGACGGCAAGCCGCTGCCGGTGACCAGTTTCGCTGACACCGTCGATCCGGCTGACCCCGCCAGTCAGGCGGAGGCGGTTTTCCGCCGGCTGCATGAGGGCGAGGTCTTCGAGGCTTGGCGGCTCGCCGGCATCGACTTTGATCCCAGCGGCTGGGAGCACTCCTGGCCGATGGAGAGTCGCCTCGCCGGCTACCCCTTCAACCTGGCTGTCCTACCGAACGAGGCCGAGCGGCTGGCTCGGCGGTACGGCAGTGCGACCTCGGTGGTCAGGGTGGACTGGGCGCTGCAGATCGAACTGGACGCGACCGACCGGAATCGGCCCCGCGCCCGGGTGACCAATCGCAAGGGCAGCAGCGACCGTGCGGTCGGGCCGGTGGTGAGCCAGCGGCCGCCCGACCTGGACCTGTTGTGGCACCGGATGATCACCCCCGACGAGCTGCACCCCCTGGTCCGACAGGCTCTGTTCCCCGCGCCGGCCCCGGCGCAACCAGCAGCCCCGATCCCATTGACGGAGGCACCAGTCCGAGCGACAGAGGGTGCTGTCCCGCTGGTGGAGGCTCCGGTCCGGGTTCGCTGCCGCACCCAGTGGCATACGGTGGCGCATCGGGCCGGGCAGCTGGAGGCGTTGTCGCACTCTCCGGAGGAGGCACAGCGCGAGCAGGTGCTGCTCAGCCTCGGCGGGCAGGTGACCGGCTGCTTCGCGGTCCAGCAGCGATGGACCAGCGGCCGTGGTCGGCTGCCCCGACAGCTCCGGCAGCAGCGGCAGGACATCCTGCAACGAGTGCTGCACGGGGGTTCCCGCACCCTGCTGGCGCTGTTGGATGCTGGCCTGGACCCGCACCTGCGCGATGGGCGAGGCCGATCCTTCCTGCACCACCTACGCACCATGGACCATACCGAGGTGCTGCCCCGGCTGCTCGCCGCCGGCCTGGCCATCGACACCCCGGATTCACAGGGAAGGACCCCGCTCAACGTCGCCGTCGGCGACGGCGGGAGCCCGGAGCTGGTCCAGGCCCTGCTTGCGGCTGGTGCCGATCCGAACGCCAAGGACAACGACGGAACGAGTCCGTTCGAGCTCGCCGGCTACAAGAGCGGCGCCGAATACCTCGACGACGAGGAACGGGAAGACAACGCCATCAATCACATCTACGACCTGCTCAAGGAATGGACGAAGCGGTGAGCAGCGACATCGACCGGCTGGTCGTCGCCGACGAACTGATCGCGGCCACCCGGTCCTGGCGTACCGAACCCGCCGACGATCCGCAGGTGGCGGCGCTGGCGTTGGCGGTCTCGGCGAACCTGCCGGTGCTGCTCTGGGGCGAGCCCGGAATCGGCAAGTCGGCGACCCTGCAACAGCTCGCCGACGGCCTCGGCACCCCGCTGGAGACGGTCATCGCCAGCGTGCACGAACCATCGGACTTCTCCGGCCTGCCCATCGTCGGCGAGGACCCGGCGACCGAAGGGGTGCCGATGGCCCCGCCGGACTGGGCGGTACGGATCGCCCGCCGGGGCGAAGGGCTGGTCTTCTTCGACGAACTCTCCTCCGCCCCGCCAGCGGTCCAGGCAGCCCTGCTGCGGGTGGTGCTGGAACGCCGGGTGGGCAGCCTGGAGCTGCCGCCCCGGGTACGCATCGTGGCCGCCGCGAACCCGCCGACCAGCGCCGCCGACGGATGGCATCTGAGCCCGCCGCTGGCCAACCGCTTCGTCCACCTGCACTGGATCCACAAGCCACAGGTGGTGGCCCGGGGACTGGCCGGCACCTGGCCAGCGGTCGAGGTGCCGGCCGTCGACCGCACCCGGTTGGACAGCGCCGTCGCCCGGGCCCGTGGCACCGTCGCCGGATTCCTCACCGCCCGGCCGGGCCTGACGCATCACCTGCCCGCCGACGCCGAATCCCGGGGCGGGGCCTGGGCGTCGCCCCGGAGCTGGGAGATGGTGCTCCGGCTGCTCGCCTTCCATCATGCCGCCCGTACCGGACCGGAGGCGTTCCGCGCGGCGGTGGTCGGCGCGGTCGGTGACGGGGCGGGGCTGGAGTTCCTGAACTACCTGGACGAGCTGGATCTGCCCGACCCGGAACGGGTACTCGCCGATCCGGACGCGTTCCGACTTCCCACCCGGGGCGATCGACAGCTGGCCTTCCTGACTGCCACGGTCTCCGCCGTGCAGTCTCGGACGACCCGGCAGCGCTGGGAGGCCGGTTGGACCGTACTGGCCAAGGCGGTGGCCGCGGGGGTGCCCGACGTTGCGGCCCGGGCGGCGATGGATCTGGCTGCCATGCGGCACGTCGACTGGCCGGTGCCGGCCACCATCGACGCCTTTGTCGACGTGCTGCGGCTCTCCGGTCGTCTGCCCAGCCCGGCATGACCGAGCCGGCGGATCGGGTGTCGCCCGGCGCCGCATTGGATCGGATGAAGCTGTTGGCGGCCCGGTTCCGGGCCGCCGACGACCGGCCCTATCTGGCGACCGCGCTGTTCAGCATGACCGTGGTGGCCAGTTACGAGGTGCCCACGATGGCGGTGGACCGGCACTGGCGCTGCTACGTCTCCCCCGACTTCGTCACCCGCTTGCCGGTCGAGCAGCTGGCTGCCGTCTGGGTCCACGAGGTGGCACACCTGCTACGGGACCACCACGGGCGGGCCGACCTGCTCGGCGCGAGCCAGCGGTACGACCCGCACCGGGTGAACGTGGCACAGGACTGCGAGATCAACGACGATCTGCTCGCCGAACGGATGTCCCTGCCTGAAGGTCGGGTGGACCCGGTGGCGATGGGTCTCCCACCTGGTCTGCTCTTCGAGCAGTATCTGCCGATGCTGCCGCCGAGTGGACACTCGGTGAACTGCGGCTCGGGTGCGCATGGTCAGGGGCAGCCGTGGGATCTTGGCGGCACCGCCGATGCAGCCGTACAGCCGGTGGAGGCCGACGCGATCCGCCGACAGACGGCACAGGCCATCCGGTCACACCGGCGAAGCCGGGGTACGGTGCCGGCTGGCTGGCAACGATGGGCCGAACGGATCCTCGAACCCACGGTCGACTGGCGCCAGGTGCTGACCGGGCTGGTACGCGAGGCGGCGGCCTGGGCCAGCGGTTCGGTGGACTACTCGTACCATCGGCCGTCGCGCCGTGCCGCGTCCATGCGGGGGGTGGTGTTGCCGAGCCTGCGTCAGCCGCTCCCCCGCGTCGCCGTCGTGGTGGACACTTCGGGTTCCATGGGGGACGGCGCCCTCGCTGCGGTGTTGGGCGAGGTCACCGGGGTGTTGCGGGCGGTCGGGATCCGGGGCAACCGGGTGACGGTGATCGCCTGTGACGCCGACGTACACGCCACCCGCCGGGTCACCTCGGTCCAGGACGTCGTGCTGGCCGGCGGGGGTGGAACGGACCTGCGGGTCGGCATCGACAGTGCGCTAAGCGTGGCCGAACCGCCGCACTTCGTGGTGGTGCTCACCGATGGGCTCACCCCATGGCCGGCGAGCCCATTGCAGCGCACCCGGGTGATCGCGGGGCTGGTCGGGGCGGATGCCCCGCAACCACCCGACTGGATCGCCGTGGTCCGTATCCCGCTCACCTGACCGACCCGGCGACTCCGACGACCGGCCTACCTGACTGCCGTTGGTGACGGATCTTCCCGCCGGGCCAGAACGATGAGTACGCCAGCGACGACGCCGACAAAGTACGGGGACGGTACGAGCAGCACGCCGCCAACGAGACACCACGCCGCGAGGCTCCAGCCGATCCCGGCCGGCACGGCCACTCCGCGTCCGGCAAGGTGCCAGGTCAGCCACCCCAGGAGAATCAGCGGAACCGCGAAGCTGCTCGGCCCCGCCCAGAAGACCACCTCGTTCTGGAGGGACGCCAGGGTCCGATCGGTACCTTTGTCCACGAGAGCGAGCGGGACGGCCGCCCACACTCCGCGATCCACCCAGCCGGTGACGTCTTTCCATGCGGAAAGTGTCAGCAGCAGCAGGTGCCCTATCCCCAGTACGAGCATGATGCCGCTGGCCCAGCGCAGCAGCCGCTTACGGGTGTTCATCGTCCACTCCTTCCACTGCGCTGCGCTGCGACCCGCCTCGCTCGCAGTCCCGGCCGGTGGCACCGGCGCACCGTGCGAACGTCCTCGCATCTGGCGTCACGGATACGCCACGAAGCGCGGGTGGGGATGGTGCGCTGAGGTCTCACGAACAGGTCTCCCTCGGAGATTGCGCCGCCGCGACCGACCAACGAGTCGATCTTCTATGCTGGCTAGCATAGGCTATTATGACCAGCACAGACAGGGAGGTGACGTGACAACGAGACGGGAGCAGACCAGCGGAGAGAGCCGCGAGCTGATCCTCACCGCCGCAGCGGAACTCTTCGCGGCCAAGGGCTACCGGCAGACGACGTTCGCTGATGTGGCCGAGCGTTCCGGGATCAGCCGAGGGTCCATTCCATGGCACTTCGGCAGCAAGGAGGGCCTACTGCTGGCGGTCCTCGAACAGTCGGTGAGCCTGGTCCAGGCGAGCCTCGACGACACATCGGACCAACCCCCGGAGATCGGGCTGGACGGCATGACGAAGGGGCTCGACGCCCTGTTTGCACAGCCCACGACAAAACTGTTCGTCACGCTGCTGGTGGAGGCGCTGGAGCCGGACTCGCCCATCCACGACCGCTACGTCGCAATCCACGACACCCTCCGCGACCACTGCAAACGCTGGTTGGACCGGTTCGCGCCGCGAACTGGCGTGTCCACCGAGGCACTGGCGGTCACCATCGTCGGGGCCGGGATCGGCATCCATCAGCAGTGGCTGATGGCCCCCGACCGGGTCGATGTCACTCGGTCGTTGGCCGCGCTGCGCGCCCTGGTGGCAGGGATCGTGTCGCCGACCACCACGTAACTGCTCGGCCCGGTCGGCCACGCGGCCGACCGACGTCCGGGGGGGTGGGGGGCCGGCGGGGGGGGGGGGGGCACCCCCCCCGGGGGTGGGTGTGT
>NZ_JBSFTE010000038.1:0-68916 GCF_053590565.1 Micromonospora sp. NPDC003197
CGCTCCCGCCGTTTCCGCCGGGCGCTTTCAGTACTTTACCTTACCGCTTTCGTCTGTCAAATCCGGTCTCGACCGGATCCTTCTCGCTAGAGCGGCTCGCCTCACTTTACTCCCGCGGCGATTCCTCGTCGCATTTGCTTGTGAGGCTTTCCTGCTTGCCCCCGCCGTTTCCGCCGGGCGCTTTCAGTACTTTACCTTACCGCTTTCGTCTGTCAAATCCGGTCTCGACCGGATCCTTCTCGCTAGAGCGGTTCACCCCGCTTCACTCACACGGCGATTCCTCGTCGTATTTGTTGGTGGGGTTCAGCAGGCCGGCCGTCCGCGTCTCCGTCGGTCGTCCGTCTCCCTGCCGCCGTTGAAAGGTACACGCTCCGTCCACCAACGCCAAATCGGCCCCCAGCCCACAACGCCGACCGGCGCGCTGATCAATTCCACTCGCCACGAACCCGTCCCGGCCCGAGCTGGTTCCGTACCCCCGCATCCAGTCGGGCCTGCCCGCGATGACAGGGCTTCTACCTGCGTCGATGCCATGCTGCCCGGCGACCGGCGGGCCACCCACAGAACGGGCGTACCGAGACTTGGGCGAACGAAAGTATGCGATCCATGCTGCACATTCCGGCGGCCACATCGATACGATCGGACAACTCCGCCGAGCCCCCGACGCACGGCACCTGAGTCGGCCGAAGCCATCACTGCCGTACCTGGAAATCATCGACTCGACATGGTTGCCGGCTTTCGAGGCCCAGCGGGGCGACGCATTGCCGGTCGACCGGCCGGCACCGGACCGGCCCCTGGGCAGATGGTCCGGATACCGCCGACAGTGCCTACGCGCATCGGATCCAGATCAATGACGGACCCGACGGCAGCGAGAGGAGAACGATGGCTCAATCGATGGTCGCCACGGGAACCCTGACCGAACTCCTGGACGACTTCGTCAACCGCGTCCCAGAGGTACGGCAGGCGTTGGCGCTCTCCCCGGACGGGCTGCTGCTGGCCGCCTCCCGTGAGGTCGACGACGAAATCGCCGAAATGATGTCCAGCCTGGTGGCGGGACTACAGGCGTTGGCCCTGGCTGCTGGCAGGCAGCATGAGGCGAAGTCGGTGCAGCAGATCGTCGTACAGATGGTGGAGGCGTACCTCTTCGTCACCGCGACCCGGGGCGGCGCGATCTTCGTCGTGCTCTTCACCGCCAACGCGGAGATCGGCGACCTCGCCTACGAGGTCGCCCTCTTCGCCGGACAGGCGGACCGGCACCTACCCACCTACCTGGCACCCGCCTCGGGAGCCGCCGGGTGAGCAGCGCAGACGGGAAGGAAAACGCGGAGCTCTGGTACGACGACGCTGCTGGTCCGGTGGTCCGGCCGTACGCGATGACCGGTGGGCGTACCCAACCGGCGCCCGGCAAGTTCGACATGATCTCGCTGGTCGTGGCCCGGGCAGCGGCCGGACCACGACCAGCGGAGTTGTCGCCCGAGCAGGTCCGCATCGTCGAGCGCTGCGCCCGCCCACTCTCGGTGGCGGAGATCGCCGCCGAGCTGGACCTACCGTTGGGCACCGTCCGGGTGCTACTCGGTGACCTGATGGAAGCCAGGCTCATCGAGACGTACGAGCCGTTGGTGCTGGACGACTCTCTGGGCGAGGACATGCTGGAGGCGGTGCTCGCCGGCTTGCGTTCGCTGTAGTGCTGCCTATTTGGCCGGCAACAGACCACTAGTTGGCCGGCAACACGAGCGCGACCACGATGCCCAGAATGAGGAACGGCCCGAACGGGAGGTGATCGGTCCATCGGATCCGGCGGGCCACCAGCAGGAGCAGGGCGTACGCCGCCGAGCCGGCGAAGGCGACCACCAGCCCGAACACCACGCTGCCCCAGCCCGTCCAGGCGAGCAGGGCACCTCCGCTCAGGGCCAGTTTGGCGTCGCCCAGCCCGAATCCGCGCTGGCCGAACAGCAGGGTCGACGTGGCGAACAACAGGGCCAGCCCGAGCCCGCCGCAGATCGCCCGGCCCCAGGCCCCGCCCTGGTCGTCGACGATCGCGGCGACACCGAGCAGCGCCCAGGTGCCCACCGCCGCGGTGTAGGTGAGCCGGTCGGGAAGCCGGTGTACCGCGACGTCGATGAAGACGAGCGGAATGGCACAGCCGGCCCACCAGGCGATGGCAGCCGACTCGGCAATCGGCAGGCCCCCCAGAACGAGCCCCGCCACAACGGCGAGTACGGCCAGTTCGAGGACCCCCGGTGCCGCGCCGAGCCGGCTGCCACAGCCGCCACACCGGCCGGCCGGGGAGAGCGCCCGGAGTGAGCCGGCCAGGCCGATCGGCGTACGGCAGGTGGCGCAGTGGGTGCGGAGCGGGGAGCCGGGTGGCACGGACTGCGCCACGACGAGCCACCGGAGCAGGGGCGTGCCGGCTATTGCGACGAGGACCCGTACCGGCCAGGGCGGGAGTGCAGTCGGCTGGTGGACGGGGTCGGTCCGGTCTCCGACAGTGCTTCGTGGGTCGGTCATCGCCACTGGACACTCCTCTCCGGCGCGGTGGCCAGTGGCCGGATTGGTCCAACGGTCGACCCGCGTCCCGACACTCTCAGTAACTTCATGATCACGTCATCCCTGTTGGGCGTCGAGTACGACGAGTCCAGCCACTCGGGCCGTGACGAGGTTGCGACCGGCCCGGCAACGCCGTACGTCGGGACCGGATCGTCGGAATCGCCGGGGCAGAGAATCGGCCAGATCGCCGCCATCCACCGTATTTCGCGGCGCAATCGAGGCGGATAGCCCAACATCGCCAGCCGCTCTGACACTCGACTTCCGATCATTATCGGAACACCGCTTTGCGCGATGACATCAGCACTCCTAACCGCGATCAACAATAGAGATCGTGACGGTACGTATTCCTTTTGAGTTCCCCCTGTCGCATTGCCAATCATGAGCTTATGCTCGCCCCTTGAGCGCAGAACAGCCGACAGGAATATCCACAAGGCTGACGACAAGAGAACCGATCAGCACAGCACTAGATCAATTAATTGAATAACCCACGACGGGTAGCTTTCGGCCCCGCCCGAGGGCCATCGCCGGCTGCCCGTCCTGCCCAAGAAGCCGGGGGCGATGCCTCGCACCTGGTCGGGAACTGGGCGAAGGTCCACTCACCCCTGGTCCAGAGCGGGTGGTGGAAAGGAGGGCGCACCGTTGCGAACAAAGCATCCCGGAAGGATTTCCGGCACCTTCGTTGCGATCATCGCCCTCGGCTGCCTGGTCGCCTGCGCGAATGAAGATCGGCCAGGAATGCGTCCGGACGCCGGACATTCGGCCCGTTCTTCCCCCAGCCCGGATCCTCGTACGGCAACAGCGATCAAGGCCGCCCTGGCCGCGTACGCGGGCTATCTGGCCGCCACCCGGGAAGCCGAACAGTCAGCGGATCCCCAACATCCCGAGCTTGAGAAATATCTTGCCGATCCGTTGCTCACCCGGGTCGGGCTTGCCATTCGCGATGCTAAGGAGCACGGTGCGATGCGTACCGGAACGCTGATCTCCGATCCGAGGGTGGAGTCGGTCAGCCTGGACACCGTCCCGGCGACCGTCTCGATCCAGGACTGCCTCGACACGACCAACTACCAGCTGGTCTACATCAAGGACAGATCGGTGGTGCCGGGGTCGACCAGCGGGCGCTACATCGCCACCGCCACCGCCACCCAGTACGCCGACGGCCGCTGGCTGATCAGCGCCGGCACCGCCCATCGGGACCTGCCATGCTGACCCGGTTGCTGCCGGTGAAGACACCGGGCGTACTGGTTCTGGCCGCCGGCACCACGACCGCGCTGGTGCTGTCTGTCCTCCCCGCCCCCGCCAAAGCAGCCGCAGCAGCAGCCGGAATCACCGCCAGGGCCGGGGCCGGAATCATCACCGAAGCCAGGGCCGGGGCTGGAATCGCCGAGCGGGTCGTCATGGCCCAACGGGCCGCCCCGGGAGCGGGGTGTCCGCCGGGGCAGGACGACTGCAACGTCTGGGACGACGAGCCCGGCAAGCCGGGCCGACCCGGTACGCCCGGCGGTGGTGGGGGTGGCGGCGGTAGCCGTACCTGCCAACGCGATGGCGTGCCTCTGCCCTGCTACGACCCGCTGCTCGGTTGGTTCAACAACTCCGACGGCTGCTACTACGCTCTCGCCCGGCCACAGCCGCCGGGCGGGCCAGCCGGTAAGAAGCTCTACATGCGCAGCTGTGCCGGCGGGCCAGCCTCGCAGGAACCGGTGTGGCTGGACGCTCCACCCGACGGCTTCGGCACCCCACCCGACCCGGCCGAACTGGCCAGACGGGCGCTGGCCAGCATCACGCTGCGCCAGCCCACTGTCGGTATCGCGCCGAACAAGGGCCCGGGGCTGGTCGGCCTGCCGGTCTGGCTGTGGACCGATCCCGGCCCGCAGACCTGGGGGCCACAGCGCGCATCGGCGAGCGCGCCCGGGTTGACCGTCCGCATCGAAGCTCGGGTGGAGAAGATCGTCTGGACCATGGGTAACGGCAGCAGGCCGATCACCTGCACCAACCCTGGCGTCGTCTACAACCCCGTTCTGCACCGCGACACCACCCCGACGTGCGGCTACGCCGGCTATCCACGGTCAAGCCGGAGCCAGCCGGGCGGGACGTACAAGATCACCGCCACCACGACCTGGCGGGTCACCTGGACCGGCGGCGGCCGCCAGGGCACCCTCCCGCTGCAGACCCGGACCAGTGACCCCAGGGAGATCCGGGTCGACGAACTCCAGGTGGTGACCGAATGACCTTGGCTGCCACCCCCGGAACGTCCAACTCGGTCGACGCGCCGATCGCCCCACCCCGGGTCGTCCGGCAGCGTCGGATGCGTCCCGGCCTGCTCGGTCTCGCGGTGCTGCTGGTCGCGCTCGGCGGCCTCGGCGCGGCGTTCGCGGTCACCTCGGTCCGGGCCACCGGCAGCTACCTCGCCGTCGGCCGGGCCGTACCAGTCGGCACCGTGCTCGCCGCCGACGACCTCTTCGTCGTCCAGGTGGCCGGCGGGCAGGGCCTGGCCCCGATCTCCGCCGGTCGGGTCGACGAGGTGATCGGCAAACGCGCCGCCGTGGCGCTGGCCCCGGGCACCCTGCTGACCTGGGAACAACTCACCGACCAACCCCTGCTCGGCACCGGACAGCAGCAGATCTCGCTGGGGCTCAAGGCCAGCGAGGTGCCGGCCCGGCAACTCCACCCCGGTGACAAGCTCCTGCTGGTCAGTCGTCCGGCCCGGGACGCAGAGGGTGGCAGTACGGCGAGTATCCGATTCGAGGCGACGGTAATCGACACGGCTACCCCGGAGAACGGCGAACTGGTGCTCTACCTGGCGCTGGCCGAACGGGACGTACCGGCGGTGGTCGTACTGGCCGGGGAAAGCCGGATCGCCGTTGTCCTGAAGACGGCCGCCTGACCATGGCCATCATCGCCCTCGTCTCCGCCAAGGGCTCGCCCGGAGTCACCACCACCGCCCTGGCCTGCACCCTGTCCTGGCACCACCGGCTGGTGCTCGCCGAATGCGATCCGGCCGGTGGTTCAGTGCTCGCCGGCTACCTGGGCGGTGTGCTCGACGGGGCTCGGGGCATCGGTGAACTGGCCGTCGGCGAACTACGCGACGGGAACCTCGAAGCGGTGTTCTGGTCACAGCTGGTCGACCTCGACGCGCCACACCGGGAACGGCTGCTGCTGCCCGGGGTGATCGACCCGGCGCAGGCCGGCAGCGTCAACCCGCTGTGGCAACGCTTCGCCGACGTCTTCACCGAATTGGAGCGGGGCCGCCCCGGCTACGACGTGATCGCCGACTGTGGTCGGTTGCAGGCGGTCGGCCCACCCTGGCCGATCCTGCGCGCCGCTGCGGTCGTACTGGTCGTCACCGCGGCCCACCTGCCCGACCTGTCCAGCGCCCGAGCGACGGTTCGGGCCATCCAACGGGACTTCGCCGAGCACCGGGTGCCGCCCGGCTCGCTGCGGCTGCTGCTGGTCGGCTCCGGGCACAGCCGTATCGAGGTGAGCCGGGCACTGCAACTACCGGTGATCGCCCAACTGCCGCACGACGCCCGTACCGCGAAGGTGCTCAGCCACGGCGGCACCGTCCGCGCCGGACGGCCGCTGATGCGCGCGGCCGGCGCGCTGGAGGTGCCGATCCGAACGCTGCTCGACCGACGCCGGGCCCGGCTCACCTGGTCCGCCGGCCAGGAGGTGCCAGATGCGGTTTGAGCCGGTCCAGCACGACCCCCGGGTACGCACCAACGGCGCCACCTCGACCGTTCCACCGTTGCCGGTCAACGGGCACCAACCGCATCCACCAGCCGTCACCCCGCTGGCCGCGGTCCCGCCGGGCGGCGTCCCCCCGTCCCCGCCACCGCCCCGGCCCCGGGTCGACTTCGCGGTGGTCCGGGAGTTGCGCCGCGAACTCAGCGAACGACTCACCCTGTGGCAGCGGGGACGGGAGTTCACCACCGACGAGGAGGACGCCGAGCGGACCCGGCTCGCGGCGGTGGTGGTGGCCGAGTACGCCGACGCGACCCGCCGCGCCGGTACCCCGATGCCCGCCACCGAGGAGCGGGCCCTGCTCGACCAGGTCACCGCCGAGCTGGTCGGGTTGGGCCGGTTGCAGAGCCTGCTGGTCGACGACTCGATCGAGGAGGTGCACATCCTCGGCTGCGACCTGGTCCGCATCACCCGGCACGGCGGCGGGGTCGACTGGGGTGAGCCGATCGCCGACAGCGACGAGGAGATGGTGGAGATTCTCCAGGCCGCCGCCCGGCGGGCCGGGGCCACCGAACGTTCCCTCTCCACCTCGAAGCCGACGCTGGACCTGCAACTGCCCGACGGTAGCCGGCTCGCCGCGGTCTACCTGGTCAGCCGCCGGCCGTACGCGGTGATCCGTAAGCACAACACGCTGGACGTGACCCTGGACGAACTTGCCGGCGGCCGGCCCGACCTGGACGAGATGGTCGACGTGCTGGTCCGGGACTTCCTGCGGGCGGCGATGGCGGCCGGGCTCAACATCATGGTCGCCGGGCTGGCCGGGGCCGGCAAGACCACGGTCATCCGCGCCCTGATGGACGAGATTCCCGCCGACGAGCCGTACGTGCTGTTGGAGGAGAGCCGGGAACTGCTGCCGGCCCGGCAACGACTCCGGCACCGGGCGGTGATGAGCTTCGAATCCCGCGAGGGCCACGGCGAACGGGGCTTGGACGGGCGGCCGGCCGGTGAGGTCACCATCGCCGACCTGATTCCGGTGGCGCTGCGCATGGGCGTACTGCGGATCATCGTCGGTGAGGTCCGCTCCCGGGAGATTGTCCCGATGTTGCAGGCGATGACCACCAGCCGGGGCTCGATGTGCACCATCCACGCCCGTACCCCGGGCGGAGTTGGGGAACGGATCGTCGAGTTGGCACTGTCGCACGGTCGGGAGATGACCGTCGAGCAGGCCCGCCGGATGGCCGGCAACGCGCTGGACCTGATCGTCTACGTCACCGTCGAGGACGAGACCGCGATCGGCGGCCGGAAGTACCGCTTCGTCTCGCACATCGAAGAGGTGATCGGGGCGGGGGACAACAACCGGATCACCACGACCACGGTGTTCGGGCCGGGGGTGGACGGTCGCGCCGTACCCCGGCATCTGCCCGAGCGGATCCGCGAGCAGCTCATGCGGGTCGGTTACGACCCGCGCGTGCTGTCCCGCTACATCGAGGCCGGCACCGGGGCCTGGCGGCGTCCCCGGCACAGCCAGCTACGGCGGCGGGTATGAGCGCGCCGGGCGTCGGCTCCGAGGCCCGGGGCGTCCGGACCGCCGTCGACCGGAGCGGGGTGGGCGGATGAACCTGCCGGCCGGTATCGAGCTGATCGCGGTCCTGTCCGGGGCGGCCAGCGTCGCTGGGCTGGTCCTCGCCGTGGTGGCGCTGGTCGGCACCAGCCGCCCCGCACGGCCACCGTCGTCCGGCGGCCAGTTCCTCCGGCGGCTGTTGTCCGGGTCGGGCAGCGGTGCCCGCGAGCAGCGCCGGCATCGGTCGCTGCTGGTCACCGCCCTACTGGCCGGCGCGCTGGCGTTCCTGCTCAGCGGACTGCCGGTGGTCGGGCTGCTGGTCGCCGTCGCGGTGCCCGGTACGCCGTGGTTGTTCTCGGTGGGGCGGGCCGAGCAGCGGGCCATCGCCCGGATCGAGGCGGTGGGCGAATGGACGCGTCGACTCAAGGACGTGTCCGGCACCGGGCAGGGGCTACAGCAGGCCGTCATCAACACGGTGGCCACCGCACCGGAGGAGATCGAAGACGAGGTACGACTACTCGCCGCCCGATTGCAGGCCGGCTGGCTGGGTCGGGCCGCCCTGCTCGCCTTCGCCGACGAGATCGGTGACCCGGTCTGCGACCAGGTGGTGGCGGCGCTGATCCTGCACCTGACCGATCGGGGCGAGCGGCTGGGCGACGTACTCGGGTCGATCGCGTCGGCGGCGGCGGCCGAGGTCGCCACCCGGCGCGAGGTGGAGGCGAAACGTACCCAGCCCCGGTTCGCGGTGCGTTTCCTCACCGGGATGACCCTGCTGATCCTGGCGTACGGGCTGATCAACCCGGACTACATGCGCCCGTACGGCACCCCCGCCGGGCAGATCGTGATGGTGTTCCTCGGCGGGTGCTTCGCCGGACTGTTGGCCTGGGTACGGGCGATGAGCCTGCCGCCCCGACCGGCCCGGTTCCTCGCCCCACCCGACCCGGACGAGGTGCTCGCATGATCCTCAACTGGCAGTTGACCATCGGGGTCGTCGGTGGCGCGATCGTCGGCCTCGGCCTGTTCCTGCTGGTTCGGGAGGCGCTGCCGGCCACCCCGGCGCTCGGGCCGGCGCTGCGGCGACTACACCAGCCGGCCGGGACGGCCCGATCCGCTGCCGGTGGTGGCCTGGACTGGCTCACCGGCCTGACCCGAGCGCTACGCCCGCCGCACCGGCAACTGGCCCTGATCGGCCGTACCCCGGAGCAGTACGCCCTCTCGCTGCTGCTCTCCGCAATGCTCGGCCTGGCGATGCCGGCCCTGTCGACGGTGGCGCTCTTCCTGCTCGGGGTACGGCCACCGATCGTCGTTCCCACCGTCGTCGGGTTGGGGATGGCGTTCACCGCGGTCGTACTGGCACACCGCTCGGTGCTCGTGCAGGCGGAGAAGGCCCGACGCGAATTCAGCCAGGCCGTCTGCGCCTATCTCGACCTGGTCGCCCTGCAACTGTCGGCGGCACACGGGCCGGTGCAGGCGTTGGAACGGGCGGCCAGTGTCTGCGACGGCTGGGTCTTCGAACGGATCCGCGAGGCGCTCCGAATGGCCCAGCTCCAGATGCACTCGCCCTGGGACGAGTTGCGGGAACTCGCCGAGAAGATCGGCGTACCGGAGCTGGGTGACGTCGGTTCGATCATGCAGTCGTCCGGCACGGAAGGTGCCCAGGTGCACGAGACGTTGCGCAGCCGGGCTGACTCGCTGCGCGACCAGATCCGTACCGACAACCTGGCCCGGGCCGAGGCGGTCACCAGCCGCCTGGACATTCCGGGTGCCCTGCTCGTCTTCGTTCTGGTCGGCTTCGTCATCTATCCGTTCATGTCCCGCATCTGATCCGCCGCCCCACATGCAGGTCGCAACCCCGCTCCACCGCAACGCCGCTCCACCGCAACGCCGCTCCACCGAAACGCCGCCTTACCGCAACGCCGCTCCACCGAAACGCCGCCCTCCGGAAAGGAGCAAGACATGACCCTCATCGCCGCCTACCTGCACACATTCCTCGCCGTACGCCTCGCCGAGCTGCGCCGCGACGGCGAACGGGGTGACAGCCCGGTGCCGACCGCTGTGATCATCATGGGACTGGTGGTCGTAGCCACCGTGGTGACCGCCGGCGCCCTGGCCGCCGCAAAGGGCTGGCTGGACAAGATCCCCACTCCGGGCGACGTGAAGTAGACCCGTGCGGCACCGCACCCGGGCAAGCCAGAGACGGGAAGTGCACCTGGACCGGGACCGGGGCGCGAACCCGGTCGAGTTGGCCGTCGTACTCCCCGCCATCCTGGTGCTGCTCTTCGCCTCCATCCAGGCCGCCGCCTGGTTCCTGGCTCGGGCCACCGCGCTCAACGCAGCTCAGGAGGCAGTGAGCGCCCAACGCGCCTACCGGGCCCCCGACGGT
The DNA here is from genome assembly GCF_053590565.1 of Micromonospora sp. NPDC003197. NCBI lineage: Bacteria > Bacillati > Actinomycetota > Actinomycetes > Micromonosporales > Micromonosporaceae > Micromonospora > Micromonospora sp. NPDC003197. The sequence continues at coordinate 10,167 of NZ_JBSFTE010000038.1, forward strand.
GTCGGACAGCAACGGGCCGAGGAGTTCATCCGGCGGGCCGGTGACTGGTTGCCCGGCGCGAAGGTCACCGTCCAGCCGGGCGCGGAACGGGTGAGCGCAACCGTGACCGGCCAGCCGTTGCGGATCGTGCCGCTGATTCCGCTGCCGGCGGTCAGCGAGACCGCCAGCGGCACCGTGGAACGGGTCACCCCGGAGCCACCACCATGACAGCCGGAATGACCCGAACCGGCAACCACTCGCGACCTGGCACCCGGGGTTCGGTCTCGGTGGAGGTGGCCGTCCTCATCCCGGCCTTCCTGGCGCTGGTCGTGGTCGCCGGGGTGAGTGGCCGGACCGCGCTGGCGTACGAGGCGATCGAGGTGGCCGCGCACGACGCCGCCCGAGCCGCCTCGATCTCCCGTACCGCCGGATCGGCCCGGGAAGCAGCCCGGGTAGCGGCCCGCGAGCGGCTCGACTGGGAAGGGCTCTCCTGCGCGAACTCGCCCCGCCTCGACTTCGCCGGTACGGTCGCCGGCCGGCCCGCCACCTTCGACGCGGCGTTTCGCAGCCCCGTCGGGCAGGACGCGTCGGTCTCGGTGACGGTCTCCTGCCGGGTGTCCTTCCAGAACCTGCGGATGTCGATCCTGCCAGGAATGCCCAGCGATAAGCTGGTCAAGGCCACCTTCGTCTCCCCATTGGACCGTTATCGAAGCCGGAGCGGCTGATGTCTGGTCGACTGTGGCGCACCATCGAGACGCCCGGCTCGGGTAGCCGGAGCGGTCTGGGCGAGCACCGGGATGCGGGGCGGGTCAGCCTGTTCCTGGCAGTCGCGCTCACCGGCGTACTGGTGATCATCGGCCTGGCCTTCGACGGCACCGGACAGCTGCGATCGATGCAGCGGGCCGACAACCTGGCCGCCGAGGCGGCCCGGACCGGTGGCCAGGCCATCGATCGAGCCGCAGCGGTCGACGGCCGCCCGAAGGTTATCGACCAGGAGCAGGCGCGCGCCGCCATCCGCAACTACCTGGCCGGCGTGGCGGGCGTACGCGACTGGACCGTCCGCTTCGACAGCGGGCAGCAACTCACCGTCACCGTCGACGTGGAGTACGACACCTACCTGCTGGACCTCTTCGGTTTCAAGGACAAGATCCTGGTCCGTGGCGAGGCCACCGCCCACCTGCGGACCGACCCGTAGGGAGGAAAGCTGATGCCCACCACATACGTGTCAGCCGTACGACCAACCGTGGCCCGCCGAACCGGGCAGATCGTCACCGGGTTCGCCGCGCTGGTCGTCCTACTAGGACTGTTGGTCGGTGCACCGCTCGCGCTGGCCATGTTCGCCGGCAACCCACTCCCCGACCACCTGCCCGGCGTCGACGAGATCACCGCCACGTTGACCAGCCGGGACGACGGGCAGCTCTTCCTGCGGGCGCTGGCGATCGTCGGCTGGGCGGGATGGGCCAGCTTCGCGCTCTCCGTACTGGTGGAGCTGCCGGCCCGGATCCGTCGCAAGCCGGCCCCCCGGTTGCCTGGCTTGAGCCGACAGCAGCGGGTGGCGTCCGCGCTGGTCGGGTCGATCGCGCTGATCGCGGTGGCGACTCCGGCAGCTGCCGCCGCCACACCCGCCACTGCGGTGGCGATCGCCGCTGCTCCAGCGATCCCTGACTCGATGTCGGTGCCGCCCACCGGGACAGCGCATCGCCTGTCTTTGGCATCGCCCGCCGGGACAGTGCACCGGACCGCCCTGACATCGCCCGTACCGCACTCGGAGCCGGTCTACCGAGTGGAGAAGGACGACTATCTCGGCTACATCTCCGACCGGTACCTCGGCGACTTCGACCGATACCGGGAACTCGCCAAACTCAACAAGATCCGCGATCCGAACCGGATCCGGCCAGGTCAGCTCCTCCGGATGCCGGCGGACGCGGCCGATCGGGGGGTACGAGTCCACGCCACCGGCCTGGTCGCCGTACCGCCACCACCCGGCACCCGGCCTGCCGTACCGCCAGTGGGAGCGCGGGAAACGCCGGGTCCAGCGCGAAACACCCCCTCGGCTGAGGTGACCCCGGTTCGGCAGGAGCCAGGGGAGGCCACCCTGGCTGTGGGTGCCGCCCGGCCCGGGGAGGTGAATCAACTCAACCGGCCTTTGGCGGTGTCAGCGGTGCTCACGGTGGCCAGCATCGTCGGCGCACAGATCGGTGCGGTGCTCGGACTGCGCCGACGGCCGGCCGACCGGCGGTCGGCAGCGACCCGGGCCGCGGCGACCCGGGCTGTCGTGATCGGCCGGCACCGACGAGACTGAGCCGTCGACCGGTCTGCCCGAATCGGCTACCAGCCAGCGGAACTGAACCCTCGGTCCGGCTGTCCGCGTCGGCTACCACCCGGGTCAGGGCAGCCGGGTCAGGGCAGTCGGGTCTGCAGCATCCCGCCGACCACCCGAGTGGGCAACACCTGCTGATCGGTGCTGGCCGGGCCGCGTACGACCTCGCCACCGTTGAGCATGAAGGTGCTTCCGTGCCAGGGACAGACCACGCAGGTACGACCGTCGACGCGGGTGAGTCGCCCCTCGCCCAGCGGCCCACTCTGGTGCGCGCACCGTTCCAACATCACCGTGATCTCGTCACCGTCCCGGAAGACCACCACCGGCACGTCCTCGATCTGTCGGGTCAGCAATGTGGACTCGGGCAGGGTTGCCACCTCCGCGACCGGATGCCACCCGTCCTCGATCCGGTGTAGTTCCTGCACACCCTGGTTGACTCCGGCGGCCTGCTTGTAGGCCAGGTGCCCACCCAGGTATGCCCCACCACTGGCCGCCGCCAAGCCGGAGAACCCGAGCAGTCGACCGACGTTGTGCCGTCCGCTCAGTCGCGCGGCCAGCGATCCGGCGTACAGGGCGATTCCGACGGTGTTGGCCATCGCGTGCACCAGGCCAACCCGGCGCTGCTCGCGGGAGAGCGAAGCCCAGTCGTTCGCCCCGGCCAACGCGGCCGGCAGCGCACTGGCGGTCCCCACCGCCACGAGTACGGTCGCGGCCCGGCGTTGGCCCGGCACCAGGTCCAGGATCGCCCCGCTGACCCAGGCGCCGACCGGCAGCTGCACCAGTGCTGGGTGCAGTGGGTGGCCGAGCCACACCCCGTGCAGGAAGTCCCGGACCCGCTGGCCACGCAGTACGGCGAAGACGCCACTCTGAAGCCGGTCGCCGACCCGGTCCAGCCCCGACGCCCGCTCCAGTTTCGTCATCATCGATCGCACCATCATCGTCCGCACGCTGAACGACTTCCCGGTCGAGCCATCGGCAAACCAGCAGCCCCTTTTAAGGAAGGGCCCCTTCTTATCGCTTTCTGCATAGGAAGGGCCCCTTCCTAACCTCGGCACGATGGCCGGGATCCACACCCATCAGCCGCGACACGCCACACCATCTGGTGCGTTGACGAACCCACAGCCACTACATCTAGGATAAGTCCATTGCTGGTTCGCCCGTGCCCACCATGGCCGGGCGGCCAGGCGACGGCATCCAGCCAGATGTCGCCGCCGAAGAGGGAACCCGGTGTGAATCCGGGACTGCCCCGCAGCGGTGAGCGGGAACGACCGCCGTCAACAGCACTGGACCACGGTGTCCGGCCGGAAGCCATCCGGCCGTACGGGCCAGCCGGAGTCTGGGAAGCGACGGCCAGTAGGCAAGCGCGGCAACGCGCCCTGCCCGCGAGTCCGAAGACCTGCCAGCAGTGCGCGCCGACAGCCAGTTCGGCGTGCGTAGCACCTCGGGGCCTCGTGGGAGGGCCGTCGAAACGTACGGGCACCGCCGGCTCACCGACCGGCGGCGCTGCGGCGTGCGACGTGTCCTTCCGCGAGCCTCCGGTCCGGCCCAAATGACCGAGGAGAGCACATGACGGCACCCGCCATCATCGATCCGTCAACAGCGGAGGCCACCGACCAGCAGCCGGAGCAGCGACTGCGCAGCGTCATCGAACGGCACCGGCACGATCTGCCCGACACCAACGTCGATCGAGTGCTGGACATCGTCCGGTCCGGCCGAACCGCCGACGCGGACCACGACGAACTGACCCAGCTCGCCATCTCGGCCGCCGCCGGGCTGATCGCCGAAGAACCGCAGTACGCGAAACTGGCCGCCCGACTACTCGCCGACCGGGTCCGTCAGGAGGTCGCCGACCAGGGCGTACGCAGCTTCAGCGAGTCGGTCGCCACGGCGTACCGGTTGGGGTTGCTCGACCCGGACTTCGCCGGCTTCGTCACCGCGCACGCCGCCGCCCTCGACGCCCTGGTGGACCCCGACGATGCTGGCCGCGTCGGCTCGACCTCCGCTGACGCTCCGGTCGACGCCGATGACAACTTCGAGTTCTTTGGCCTGCGTACGGTCTACGACCGCTACCTGCTGCGGCACCCGGAGACCCGCAGCGTGCTGGAGACCCCGCAGCACTTCTTCCTCCGGGTCGCGACCGGTCTGGCCGAGACGGTCGAGCAGGCCGCTGACCTCTACCGTCTGCTCGCCCGACTGGCCTATCTGCCCAGCTCGCCGACGCTGTTCAACGCCGGCACCCAGCACCAACAGCTCTCCTCCTGCTTTCTGGTCGACTCGCCCAGGGACGAGCTGGATTCGATCTACGAGCGCTACACGCAGGTGGCAAAGCTGTCCAAGTACGCCGGCGGCATCGGCATCTCCTGGTCCCGGGTGCGCTCGCGCGGCTCGCTGATCCGGGGCACCAACGGCTACTCGCACGGCATCGTGCCGTGGCTGCGCACCCTGGACGCCAGCGTCGCGGCGGTCAACCAGGGCGGCCGCCGTAAAGGCGCGGCCTGCGTCTATCTGGACACCTGGCACGCCGACATCGAAGAGTTCCTGGAGCTGCGGGACAACACCGGCGACGAGGCCCGGCGTACGCACAACCTGAACCTGGCCAACTGGATCCCGGACGAGTTCATGCGCCGGGTGGAGGCGGACGCGGACTGGTCGCTGTTCGACCCGAAGGGCGTACCTGAGCTGGTCGACCTTTGGGGCGACGAGTTCGACACGGCCTACCGGGCGGCGGAGGTCGCGGGCAAGGCTGTGAAGACCCTGCCGGCTCGGAGCCTGTACGCCCGGATGATGCGTACCCTGGCGCAGACCGGCAACGGCTGGATGACTTTCAAGGACGCTGCGAACCGGACCTGCAACCAGGTCGGCAACGGTGGCGGCGTGGTACACCTGTCGAACCTGTGCACCGAGATCCTGGAGGTGACCAGCGACGGGGAGACCGCTGTCTGCACCCTCGGCTCGATCAACCTGGCCGCGCACGTGGTGGACGGTACGGTCGATTTCGCCGCGCTGGCTGACACGGTCCGGGTCGCGGTGGCCGCCCTCGACCGGGCGATCGATCGGAACTACTTTCCGACCGAGCAGGCTGCCGCCGCACACCGACGGTGGCGACCGATCGGACTCGGTGTGATGGGACTGGCCGACGTCTTCGCCGCGCTGCGGCTACCGTTCGACTCGCCCGAGGCGCTCGCGCTCTCCACCCGGATCGCCGAGGAGATCGCCCTGGCCGCGTACGACACCTCGGCCACGCTCGCCGCCGAGCGGGGCGCCCACCCGGCGTACGGGCAGACCCGGGCCGCTGGCGGGGTGCTGCACCTGGACCACTACCCGACCGCCTCGCCGACCCGGCCGGAGGCCTGGGCGGCGGTACGGGAGAAGGTCGCCAGGCACGGCCTGCGTAACTCGCTGCTGGTGGCGATCGCACCGACCGCCACCATCGCCTCGATCGCCGGCTGCTCCGAATGCGTCGAGCCGCTGGTCTCCAACGTCTTCAAACGAGAGACGCTGTCCGGCGAGTTCCTCCAGGTCAACCGGCATCTGGTGGCTGACCTGAAGCGGCTGGGCCGGTGGACTCCGGCGACCCGGGACGCGATCAAGTCGGCTGACGGTTCGGTGCAGTCGCTGGACCTGCCGGAGGAGTTGAAGACGCTCTACCGGACCGCCTGGGAGCTACCCCAGAAGGCACTGATCGACCTGGCTGCCGCGCGCACGCCGTACATCGATCAGTCGCAGTCATTGAACCTGTTCCAGGCCGCCCCGACCATCGGCAAGCTCTCCTCCATGTACGCCTACGCGTGGCGGGCCGGGCTGAAGACGACGTACTACCTGCGTTCAAGGCCGGCAACGCGGATCGCCCAGACAACCGTTAGGAAGGGCCCCTTGTTATCGCTTTCTGCCTTGGAAGGGGCCCTTCCTAACACCTCAGCCACCGACGCCACCGACGCCACCGGGCCAGCCGTTGACGCGACCGGGGCAGCCGCAGCGGACGATGCGGTGGCCTGTTCCCTGGAGAACCCGGAGATCTGCGAGGCATGCCAGTGACCAGTCAGATGTTGCTCGACCCCGGCATGGATTTGACCCTGCGGCCAATGCGATACCCGGACTTCTACGAACGGTTCCGGGCCGCGATCCGGAACACCTGGACGGTGGAGGAGGTCGATCTGGCCTCTGACGTACCCGATCTGGCGAAACTGTCGGACCAGGAACGCCACCTGGTGCACCGGCTGGTGGCGTTCTTCGCCACCGGTGACTCGATCGTCGCCAACAACCTGGTGCTCAACCTCTACCAGCACGTCAACGCGCCGGAGGCGCGGCTCTACCTCTCCCGGCAACTGTTCGAGGAGGCGGTACACGTCCAGTTCTATTTGACCCTGCTGGACACCTACCTACCCGACCACGACGAACGGGCCAAGGCGTTCGCCGCAGTCGAGCACATCCCGTCGATCCGCGACAAGGCGGCGTTCTGCTTCAAGTGGATCGACTCGATCAACTCGCTGCACCGGTTGGAGACCCGGGCCGACCGGCGGGCGTTCCTGCTCAACCTGATCTGCTTCGCCGCCTGCGTTGAGGGGCTGTTCTTCTACGGTGCCTTCGCGTACGTCTACTGGCTGCGCTCGCGCGGTCTGCTCCCCGGGCTGGCCACCGGCACCAACTGGGTGTTCCGCGACGAGTCGATGCACATGGAGTTCGCCTTCGCCGTCGTCGACACGGTACGCCGGGAGGAGCCGGACCTGTTCGACGACGAGCTGACCGCCGACGTCACCCGCATGATCGAGGAGGCGGTCGCCGCCGAACTGGCCTTCGCCCGCGATCTGTGCGGGGACGGGCTGCCCGGCATGAACACCGCCGACATGCGGCGCTATCTGGAGTACGTCGCCGACGCCCGGCTCGCCCGACTCGGCCTGGCTCCCCGGTACGGCGCGGAGAACCCGTTCCCGTTCATGGAGTTGCAGGACGTCCAGGAGTTGACGAACTTCTTCGAGCGGCGGGTGTCGGCGTACCAGGTGGCGGTCTCCGGTTCGGTCGCCTTGGACGAGGCGTTCTGACTGGACCAGCCGGTGTGTGCGCATCTCTTGCTGTTGGAGCAGCACAGGATGCGCACACACCCTGCCGCCAGGAGGCTGTACGCCGACCCGGCGGGCGGGCATCCTGATGCGGTGGGCATTCGGGTAGAGCGCGACGGTCCGGTGACGACGGTGATCCTGGACCGGCCGGAGTCCCGTAACTCGGTCGACGGGGCCACCGCCCGAGCGCTCGCCGACGCCTTCCGAGCCTTTGATGCCGACCCGCAGGCCGCTGTCGCCGTCCTGTGGGGTGCCGGTGGCACGTTCTGCTCGGGCGCCGACCTGACGGCCATCGGTGCGCCGCGCGGTAACCGGGTCGAACCGGAGGGCGACGGGCCGATGGGTCCGACCCGGCTGCGGTTGAGCAAACCGGTGATCGCGGCCATCTCCGGGTACGCCGTCGCGGGTGGCCTGGAGTTGGCACTCTGGTGCGACCTGCGGGTCGCCGAGTCTGATGCGACGCTGGGCGTGTTCTGTCGCCGCCTCGGGGTGCCGCTGATCGATGGTGGCACGGTACGGCTGCCGAGGCTGATCGGCCAGAGCCGGGCGATGGACCTGATTCTGACGGGGCGGGCGGTGCCGGCCGTCGAGGCGTACGAGATGGGGTTGGTCAACCGCCTCGCCCCGCCGGGCGGCGCGCGGGTGGCGGCCGAGCAGCTGGCGGCGGAGATCGCCCGGCTGCCGCAGACCTGCCTGCGTAACGACCGGTTGGCGGTGCTGGCTGGTGCCGGGCTACCCGAGGCCGAGGCGATGGTGACGGAGTTCGCCTACGGGATGGCGTCGCTGGCCGTGTACCCGACCGAGGGTGTCGACCTGAAGCAGGTTAGGTCCCGGGGTTAGCGACCTCGAAGCCACGTACGGCAAGGTCGACGGCGCGCCGCATCGCGGCCCGTACGGTCTCGGCCGTGTCCCCCTGCCGGATGCTGGTGAGCGCTGCGGCGTTCACTGCTCCCAGCGCGGCCCCCACCAGGGCTGCGGCATCGACCCGGTCGAGTTGCTCCGGGTACGTCCGGTGCAGGGCATCGGCCATCTCTTCCTGTCCGGTGTGCAGGTGGTGCAGGAGTCGCGCCCGCAGCTCCGGCACCGAGGTGAGCAGCCGTGCCCGGAGCGCTGCCAGTCCGCTGGGCAGGTCCGTGTTCCAGCTGTTGGTGATCATCTCCTGCATGGCCCGGGCCAGCAGCTCGGTGCCGGTCTCGCCGGCCAGTGGCGCGGAGATGATCCGCAGCGCGAGGTCGAACCGGGTCTGGGCGTTGACCAGAAGCACGTCCTCCTTGGTGGGGAAGTGCAGGAAGAAGGTACGGGTCGACAGGTCCGCCGCCGCCGCGATCTCGGCCACGGTGGTCTCCTCGTAGCCCTTGCGCTCGAAGAGCTCGACTGCCGCATCGATCAGCGCTTGACGCGTCCGCTGCTTCTTGCGTTCCCGCCGGCCGGGCTCATCGATCATGCCGACACTTTACTACACCTCAGGAATATGTATATTGAGTGAATCAATGCACTGAGTGCACTTAAAGCTGAGTGCACCTAGGGCTGAGTGCAGCTGAAGCTGAGGACGGGAGTCGGACCAATGGGAAGCCTGGACGGACGCGTCGCCCTGATCACGGGCGCTGGTCGTGGGATCGGCCGGGAGGAGGCACTTTTCTTCGCCGCCGAGGGGGCCCGAGTCGTCGTCAACGACCCGGGCGTCGCCGCCGACGGCACCGGCGGTGATCCCGGGGTGGCCGCCACTGTCGTTGCCGAGATCGTCGCTGCCGGTGGTCAGGCGGTGGCCAACACCGACAGCGTCAGCAGTTGGACCGGTGCCGAGCGAATGGTGGAAACGGCCCTGGCGGCCTTCGGCGACCTACACATCGTGGTCAACAACGCGACCGTCAAGGGCGACCGGGCAATGGTCAACATGACCGAGCAAGAGTTCGACGACGTCATCGCGGTAAAGCTGAAGGGCACCTTCGCCGTCAGCCACTTTGCCGCCCGCTACTGGCGTAGCCGGTTCGCGGCGGGCGTCCGCACCGACCGGGCCATCATCAACACCGCCTCCGGATCCGGCCTGCTCAATCCGCTGCCCAACCAGACGAACTATGCCGCGGCCAACGCCGGCATCGCGGCGATGACGGTGGTCAACGCCCTCGAACTCGCCCGGTACGACATCCGGGTCAACTGTGTCTCGCCGTCCATGGCCCGTACCCGGCTGACCCGTGGCGTGCCGGGGATGGACAGTGTCCCGGAGTCGGGCAGGTTCGACCCGCTGCACCCCGTCACCAGCGCCCCGGTCGTGGCCTACCTCGCGACCGCCGAGTGCCCGATGACCGGCCAGGTGCTCTCCGTCCGGGGCGGCTCGGTGGTCGTGAACCATGGCTGGTCCCGGGGCGCCCAGGTGTCCAAGGAGGACACGCTCTGGACGGTCGACGAACTCGCGCACGCCCTGGCAGACCTGCCCCGCGAAGATCAGTTCGAGAAGCTGTCCGTCGCACTTGGCGGCGCACTCGGCACGGGTGGTCGAGAGCAGCTGCAACAGATGATCAACGCGATGCTGGACGCGCAAGACTGACCTGTTAGGAAGGGCCCCTTCTTATCGCTTTCTGTATAGGAAGGGCCCCTTCCTAACACCCAGCACCCAGCACCCAAAGCACCTAACCCAGGTTGCGCAGGGCGTCCTCAATGGCCCGGTGGAAGGTCGGGTACGCGTACATCATGTGCCGCAGGGTCGATACCGGCACCCGACCGTGCACCGCCACCACCAGCGCACCGAGCACCTCACCACCGGCCGGGCCAGCCGAGGTCGCCCCGACCAGCACGTCCCGTTCGGCGTCGGCGACCAGCTTGATGAACCCCTCGTTGCCCACCTTGTGAATCCAGCCCCGTGCCGAGCTGGGCATTTGCGCCATTCCCACCTGTACGTTCAGGCCCTGGTCCCGGGCCTGCTGTTCGGTCAACCCGACCGCGCCGATCTCCGGATCGGTGAAGGTCACCCGGGGCAGCGCGCGGTAGTCGGCTCGGGGTCCCGCGCCGGCGGGCGGACCGGCCGGGGCCGGTTCACTACTGGCAGCGGCCTGTCCCGCCTCGGCAAGAATGTCCCGGATCGCGATGCCCGCTTGGTACATCGCCACGTGGGTGAACGCTCCATGCCCGGTCACATCGCCCACCGCCCACACCCCGGCACCGGCCCGCATCCGGTCGTCGACGGTCAGGAACCGATCGTTCGGGTCCAGCCCGACGGTCTCCAGCCCGAGTCCATCAAGCTGCGCCCGCCGGCCGGTGGCCACCAGTAGTCGCTCGCCGTCGATCACGGCGCCGTCCGACAGGTGTACGGCGAAACGGCCGGTCTCGTGCGACACCCGGTCGACGCGTACCCCGGTGCGGATCTCCACCCCGTCGGCCCGCAGCGCATCGACGGCCAGTTCCGATGACTCGGGTTCCTCTGTGGCGAGCAGCCGATCGGCTACCTCCAGGATCCGGACCCGGGCCCCGAATCGGGCGAAGACCTGGGCGAGTTCCAGCCCGATTGCTCCGCCCCCGAGCACGATCAGGGACTCGGGCAGTTCCTCGGTCTCGATCGCTTCCCGGTTGGTCCAGTACGGCGTCTCCGCCAGCCCGTCGATCGGTGGGATCGAGGGGGTCGTACCGGTGCCGATGACGATGCCCCGGCTGGCCCGATAGTGGCGGTCGTCGACGCGTACCTCGTCCGGGCCGGTGATGACTCCCCGGCCACGTACGAACTGGGCGCCCTTGCCGGTGAGCCGCTCGACCGCGCCCCGATCGTTCCAGGAGTCGGTGGCCTCCTCCCGGATCCGCTTGGCGACCGGCGCCCAGTCGGCGGTCACCCGGGCCTGACCGGCGAGTTCGTCCACCCGACGGGCTTCGGCGAGTGCGTTGGCGGCCCTGATCATCATTTTGCTGGGTACGCAACCCCAGTAGGGGCATTCGCCACCGACCAGGTTCTGCTCGATAGCGACGACCGATAGTCCAGCCTCGGCGAGCTTGCCGGCGACTTCCTCGCCGCCCACCCCCAGTCCGAGGACGATGACGTCTGCCTGATCCGAGTCCACCATCCCGCCAGCATCCCCCATCGGCCGCCCGTCGGCACGGTGACGCGGTGACGCGGTGACGCGGTGACGCGGTGACGCGGTGACGCGGTGACGCGGTGACGCGGTGACGCGGTGACGCGGTGACGCGGTGACGCGGTACGGCGCAGGTGCGGGTCAGGCCGCCGGGGTCAGGAGGGCCCGGGCGGCGATGGCGAGCCGGCGGCGGCGGGGCACCACGGCTCGCCGGACGAACACGTCGTAGTCGGCGGCGGCAACCTCGTCGAGGATGCGACGGTAGAGGTCGTGGGCGGCCTGGATGCAGGCGCGCGAGGCGGGAGCGAGCAGGGCCAGGCCGGGCGCGGCGGCGGCGTAGTGCGCCTGGGCCCGGGTCACCTCGTACGCGATGAGCTGCCGGATGGCCGGGGTCGCCACCCGCCGGATGGCGGCGGCGGTGAGGTCGTCGCGGGTCAGGCCGAATCGATCGAGGTCCTCGTCGGGCAGATAGGTGCGACCTCGGCCCAGGTCCTCGGCGACGTCCCGGATGAAATTGGTCAGTTGGAAGGCGAAGCCGAGTTGGCGGGCCGGTTCCCGGGCGGCTGCCAGGTCCGGACTGCCGAGAATCGGCAGCATCATCGTGCCGATCACCGCCGCCGATCCCTCCATGTATGCGACCAGGTCGTCGTAACGCGGGTACGACGTGACCGTGAGGTCCATCGCCATGCTCTGCAGGAACAGGGTGAAGTCGCGGCGGTCGAGGTCGAACACGGCGATGGTGTGCAGTACGGCGGGCAGCAGCGGATCGTCGACTGGTTCTCCCCGCAGGCCAGCGGTGAACCGGTCGGACCATTCGGCGAGTTGGGCGGCCCGCTGGTCGGGGGGTAGCTCCTCGGTGCGGTCCACGATCTCGTCCGCGTAGCGGGTGAATCCGTAGAGGGCGTGCACGTGCCGTCGTTTCCACGCTGGCAGCAGCCGGGTCGCGAGATAGTAACTGCGACCGTGTCGTCTGTGCAGCTCACGGCAGTTCTCGTAGGCAGCGGTGAGATCGGTGGCCACCGTTCCCCCTCGACTAATCGACGCATCAATCGATGCAACTTGTAAGCCTAGGGTACGCTCGCCCGGTACGCCAACGACTCGCCCGGCACGGTCCGCCACTTCGGTAACCGGTGACGGATCGACTCGGCGGCAGGCATGATGTGCGGGTGCTGAGGAGGTGATCGCGTGCGAACCGTGAACGGACGCACCGATCAGGTGGTGATCGTCGGTGCGGGGCTGGGCGGGCTGGCCTGCGCGCTACATCTGGCCGGTAGCGGGCGGCAGGTCACCATCCTGGAACGTGAACCGGTGCCTGGCGGTCGGGCCGGACGACTCAGTCTCACCGCTTCCGGCAGCGACACACTCGGCTCCAGCGCACTCGGCGCTGGCCTCGCCACTCCGGCCGGCCCCGACGCTGCCGAGGCCGAGGCCGAACGGTACGAGTTCGACACCGGGCCGACTGTGCTGACCATGCCCGACCTGATTGCCGAGGCGTTGGCTGCGGTCGGCGAGGAACTCTCCGACTGGGTGGAGCTGAGCCCGCTCGACCCGGCCTACCGGGCGCACTACCCGGACGGGTCGACCCTGGACGTGATCGCCGACAGCGCCCGGATGGCCGCCGAGGTCTCCCGGGTCTGCGGTCCTCGCGAGGCCGACGGCTACCTGCGATTCGTCGAATACACCCGGCGACTCTGGCAACTGGAACGCCAGGACTTCATCGAGCGCAACCTGGACGCCCCCACCGACCTGCTCACTGCCAACCTGCTGCGGCTGGTCGCGGCCGGCGCCTTCCGCCGACTACAGACCAAGGTCGACCAGTTCTTCACCGATCCCCGTACCCGACGGATCTTCTCCTTCCAGGCCATGTACGCGGGCATGTCACCACACGACGCGCTGGCCATCTACACCGTCATCGCCTACCTCGACTCGGTCGCCGGGGTCTACTTCCCGCGCGGCGGCATGCACGCGGTCTCCCGGGCGCTGGCCGGCGCGGCCGAGAAGCACGGGGTGCAGATCCGGTACGACACGACGGTCACCCGGGTGGAGACCTCGGCCGGCCGGGCCACCGCCGTACACACCGCCGACGGCGAGCGGATCCCCGCCGACGTGGTGGTACTCAACCCCGACCTGCCGGTGGCGTACCAGCAACTACTGCCGCCGAGCCGGCAACGCCGGCTGCGCTACTCGCCGTCCTGCGTGGTGCTGCACGTCGGCTCCCGCCAGGGGTACGAGAAGATCGGCCATCACAACATCCACTTTGGCCGGGCTTGGAAGGGCACCTTCGACGAGGTCATCAAACAGGGCAAACTGATGTCCGACCCGTCACTGCTGGTCACCAACCCCAGCCGGACCGATCCGTCGGTAGCCCCGGCCGGGCGGCACACCTACTACGTACTCGCGCCGGTACCCAACCTCGACCGGGCGGACCTCGACTGGCGGGGCGACCTGGCCTGGCGGTACGCCGACGAGCTGATGGACACGCTGGAACGCCGAGGCTACGTCGGGTTCGCCGACGGTGTGGAGGTGGCCCGGATGGTGACCCCGGCCGACTGGGCGGACGCTGGGATGGCCGCCGGTACGCCGTTCGCCGCCGCGCACAACCTCTTTCAGACCGGGCCGTTCCGCCCGAACAACCTGCACCGCACACTGTCCAATGTGGTATTTGTCGGATCGGGTACGCAACCAGGGGTGGGCGTACCCATGGTGCTGATTTCCGGGAAGCTCGCTGCCGCCCGGGTGACCGGAGGTGCGCGTTGACGTCCCGGGAGACACACCTTGTGGAACTGGTCAGCGACACCGGCCAGCCGGTCGGCGAGACCACCGTGGCCGAGGCGCACCAGGCCCCGGGGCGGCTACATCGCGCCTTCTCCGTACTGCTGGTCGCCCCGGACGGCCGGGTGCTGCTGCAACAGCGCGCACCGGTCAAGACCCGGTTCCCGTTGCGCTGGGCCAACTCCTGCTGCGGCCATCCCACCCCGGGCCAGTCCCGCGAGGCAGCCGCCAACCACCGACTGGGTGAGGAACTGGGCATCGATCCGATCCCGCTCACCGAGATCGGCACGTACGTCTATCGCGCCGAGGACCCCGCCACCGGCCGGGTCGAGCACGAGTACGACCATGTGTTGCGGGGCGAGCTGAGCCCCGACGTCGAGCTGCGTCCGGACCCGGCCGAGGTGGCCGACCTGCGATGGGTCGAGCCGGCGGAGCTCGTCACCGCGCTGGCCGCCGAGCCACTGCGCTACTCCCCCTGGCTCGGAGGCGTACTCCAGCAACTACTCCTCGCCGATGACCTGTCGGGGCGGTCGGGTGGGCGATGACGCCCTGAGCGCGGGCATGGTCGCCCGCCGGCTGGGGGTGGCCGTCACCACGCTCCGCACCTGGCACCAGCGGTACGGGTTGGGTCCGAGCCGGCACGTCGCTGGCCAGCATCGGCGCTACACACCCGCCGATCTCGCTCGACTGGAGATCATGCGTCGGCTCACCGCCGACGGCGTGCCCCCAGCCGAGGCGGCCCGCTGGGCGCGGCAGACGCCAGACGTACGCGGTCAGCAGCCGGCGGCAACGGCACCTCAACCGGAACCGGTCCGGGGTGAACCGCACCAGGCCGAACCGCACCAGGCTGAGCCGGTCCGGGCGGGTGGCGGCCGGGCCATTCCGGTGGGGCGGGCCGGGCCGGCAGCCCGAGGGCTGGCCCGCGCGGCGCTGCGGCTGGACGCGGTGGGCCTACGCGAAAGCGTCACCCGGGCGATCGCCAGCAAAGGCGTGATCGCCACCTGGAACGACATGATCTGCCCGGTGCTGGTCGGCATCGGCGAACGGCACGCCGCCACCACCGGCCTGATCGAGGTGGAACATCTCGTCTCCCGGTGTGTATCGGAAGCGCTCGCCGTGGTGGACCGCTCGCCCGCCAGCGCGGAACCACCCCGAATCCTGCTGGCCTGCGCCGATGAGGAGCAGCACTCCCTGCCACTGGAGGCGCTGGCAGCGGCGCTGGCCGAGATCGGTGTTCCCTGCCGGCTGCTCGGTGCCCGGGTGCCGACGCCGGCCCTGGTCGAGGCGGTCAACCGAACCGGACCGGTCGCCGTCGTCATCTGGTCACATGCCCCGGCTACTGCCGATCCTGGCCAACTCGCGGCGCTGCTGGCGAGTCCCCGGCGACCGCTGCTGGTGGCAGCCGCCGGGCCGGGTTGGCGGTTGGCGGACCTGCCGGGCGAGGTGATTCACCCCACCAGCCTCGACGGTGCGGTCGCACTGGTTCGGGGCGTACCAGGCCAGCCGGGGCGATAGCCGGGGTCGATCGGGTGCGGGAACGCGAGGTTCGTTCGGCTGGACTAGCGTGTGTTGGCCCCTGCCCGATGCCCCCTCGGGAGTCGACCGATGTCCAGACGTGCCGCTCCGGCGGCTCTCTTGGCCCTCTCCATCCTGCTCCTCGGCGGCTGCGCCGACGGCGACCGCACGAGCGCCCATCCGGCACCGGATGCCTCTGGGTCATCCGATGCCACCGCCCCGGCGCCCGATCCGACCGAACCCACCAAACCGGCCCAGCCACCAACCTCCCGACCGACCACGCCGGCCCCGACCAAGTCACCGACACGGTCACCTGGCAACGGCGAAAAGAAGACCGGCCCGTACGGGACCCGTCGGTTGACCGGGAGCAAGGCAGTGGCGCTCACCTTCGACGACGGGCCGCACCCGGTCTGGACCCCGAAGGTGCTCGACCAACTCCGCGAGGCCAAGGTTCAGGCAACCTTCTGTCTGGTCGGCACGAAGGTCCGCCAGCATCCCGACCTCGTTGCCCGGATCGTGCGGGAGGGCCACTCGCTGTGCAACCACAGCTGGCAGCACGACCTCGAACTGGGCAAGAAGCCCGAGGCGGACATCCGGGCAGATCTGGAGCGGACAAACCGGGAAATCGTTCGAGCCGTACCGGGTGCCAAGGTCGGCTACTACCGCCAGCCGGGCGGTAAGTGGACGCCAGCGGTGACGAAGATCTCTCGGTCGCTGGGCATGGTTCCTCTGCACTGGGACGTGGACCCCCGAGACTGGGACAAACCAGACGCAGCGACCATCCAGAGCCGAGTGCTCCGTCAGGCCCAAGCCGGGTCGATCGTGCTGCTACACGACGGCGGCGGCGATCGCGCCAACACCGTGGCCGCCTGCCCGCAGATCCTCTCCACCCTGCGCAAGCGGTACGGCATCCGACGGCTGTAGCGCCTGAAGTGCTTCTGAGCTGCTGATTTGCCGTGGAGGTCGGCCCGACGGAATACCGATTTGGTGCCGCGTCCCGCGATCACGTATGCTTTCGAAGCCTCCGGCGGGGCCGGATGGGAGCAACAACCGCAGGAAGTTGCCGATGTGCAATGATTGCGGGGCCGCCCTCATCGTCTAGCGGCCTAGGACGCCGCCCTTTCAAGGCGGTAGCACGGGTTCGAATCCCGTTGGGGGCACGTACGGACCGGCCTAGCCGGAGCAAGGTCCTGTGGAGCAGTTGGAGTGCTCGCCGCCCTGTCAAGGCGGAGGTCGCGGGTTCAAGTCCCGTCAGGACCGCAAAGCGCCGATCGCCGCGCGTTACCCAACGCGCGGCGTTCTGCGTAGACGGCTCGACACACCTGACCGGCAGCCCATCCGCCTGGCAGGTAGTATGAGTCGAAGTACCAGGCCAGATAGCTCAGTTGGTACGAGCGTCCGACTGAAAATCGGAAGGTCGGCGGTTCGACCCCGCCTCTGGCCACATAGCCTTTCGCCGGGCTTATGGAAGCGGTGACCTGCGGAAACACGGGTCACCGCTTCTGCATTTCCCGGGTCCTTGGGCGCTACAGACGTTGCCCCTGGCTGCCCCGGTCGCCCCTGTTGCCCCGGCTTCCCGGCAGACCGCCCGTGATCGTTGAACCAGACCCCTTCGTCCCGGTCACAGCAGCCGGTGCGGTCCGGCGGGGCCTTGGACACGCCGAACAGTCATGCCCGCTCACATAACCGTGATGCTGGCACATCGCTTCGACGAAGACGGTCTCACCTTCCAACACGACGCCAAGGTATCCATTGGCGGCGACGAGGATGGTGCCGACGCTGCCGCCATCGTTGAGGCGTCCATAGTTGTCCACTTCAAAGCTGAATCGTTGCTCGAACCGGACCATGATCGCGCGCTCGCCCTTGGGCAGACCTATAGCTACCGAGTCATGTACCCCTACCTCCGCGAATTCGTGCAGACCACCCTTGCCCGTTTAGGAGTTGCCGGAGCGACCCTGGCCCTTTCCGAGCATTAAGACAGCCTTCACGAGTTGGAGCCCTGGCCCGAGGCATGACACCAATTGCATGCTCGACCCCTACCCGAACCACTCCTGGTGGCCTGCGTCTGGAGCAGGGAATCTCTCCCGCTGCGAGGTAGCTGAACCGCCGGTAGGGTCCCGCCCATGGGACAGGGAACCAGCAACCTGGACGGCATCCAGCAGGACGTGTCGACGTACTCCCTCCGCAGCACTCTGTACGTGTCCGCGCCGCTTGAGCGGGCATTCTCCGTGTTCACCGAGGGCCTGGCCGACTGGTGGGTGAAGGAGTACACCTGGTCCGGCCCCGACGCCCTGGCCGAGATCGGCATCGAGCCACGAGACGGGGGCTTGGCGTACGAGATCGGCCCGCACGGCTTCCGCTGCGACTGGGGACGGGTGCTGGCGTGGCAGCCGCCGTACCGCATGGTTCTCGCCTGGCAGATCGGCCCGGACCGCGCCCCGCTGCCAGACCCGACTGGGGCCAGCGAGGTCGAATGCACGTTCGCTCCAGACGAGGGAGATCGGACCCGGGTAGTGGTGGATCACCGGCACTTCGACCGACACGGCGAAGCCGCCGAGGGCTATCGACAGGCACTCACGGCCGGTTGGCGCGAGCTGCTGTCCCGTTACGCGCTCACGGTCGAACCCGGCCCGCACCGCTAGCTGGAAAGGTCACCGCATTCGGCGACGCCGTTCCCAGATGGGTGCCCCCGAGATCGGCCCGGCGGCCGGCATCCGCCCCCTGGGCCAGGCCACCACCGATCAAGCGGCGAGCACCGGCCGTTCGTACCCGGGGATAGGTTTCGACCAGCCGGCGGTCGACACGTACCGAGCGGTTTGCGAGCACCAACGCGGTAGATGGCCCCGACGACCGGGTCGCGGCCGACTCGGCCTCCCGAAGTCGGCCACCCACCGCACCGGCGAAGCCGGCCAACCATGATCGGCGGAACGCAGCTGGGTGCTCCCCGGGCGGCACTTCGGCAGCAGCCAGTCCGTGGGCGGCCTGCACCAGTAGCGAGGTGAAGAGCAACTCGACCCGTTCGAGGTCGCTGGCGAAGCCGAACAGGTGCATGGCGTAGCCGCTGCCAAGCCGTCGACGCACCACACGGCACCGCAGCGCGTCGGCAACGGTGGCAAGCAGCCCAGCCTTGTCCAGCGCGTATGGGGCGATCACGTCCACAGTCCGGTCGCAGACCGGGTCAGTGGCGGGCTCACGGGCAGCGAGCAGGGCGCGGTCGACGCCGTACCGGGCGATCAACTCGGCTGCCTTGGCGGTGAATGCTGCTGCCTCCGCCGCGGTGCATGCCGGGTCCTCCGCCTTGGCCAACAGCTTGCGTACCTTGCTCAGCATCGCGTCGGACATGCCACCACAGCTATCACGTCTGGCAACCGCCACCAGCCACCGGGGAAGCCCGCCAGCCGGCCCAGCAGGTCGCCAGCCGGCCCAGCAGGTCGTCGGTCGGCTGTGCAACGCAGGGTCGTCAGCTGGCCCGGTGGCGGAGGGTCGCGACGGCGGACCCAGCCAGGGTGAGCAGGCAGTCGGGCAGCTGCCCGTCGGCCAGTGCCGCCCCAAACAGAGCTTCCCCGGTGTCGATGTCCCGGTTGACGTACGCGCTGACGAACCGGGCCACCCAACGGGCGTCGTACGCCGCCTCGTCGATGTCGGGGAAGTCCAGAGTCCAGGCTCCCACCGGCACCCGGTCACCGACCATGGTGGCCGCCAGGCACCAGGCCACGTCGTAGGCTCCGGCCACACCCGACCGGTCGACCACGGCGTCGAACGTGCCGACCACGGCGTCACTGTCGCCGGCCAACGCCGAATGCAGCACCGCGGTGGCGTCGGCGAGGGTCTCCTGCGGTACGTCCGTCACGTGCGGAAGGGTATGCCGCCAGGTCAAGTTCCGTCCGGCGAACCCGGGAAACCTGAGCGCCAGAAGCCGGCGAACCCGGGAAACCCGGGAAACCCGGGACCCCGCGAAACCAGGCATCCCAGGGGTGGCACGTTTCCGGGATCTCCGCTGGCGTCGTAGGCCGTACGGTCGTAGGCAGACAGCGAACCGGGAAGGTGCTTGGACATGAGCGACGATTACTCCGACCCCAGCCTAACCGAGGACGTGGACCCGGTCGACGACCAGGAAAGCCCCGATCCACACACCGATCCGCACACGATCACCGTCCACAACCTGGACGGGTCGACGGACATGATCGTCGACAGCAACGGCGACGGCCGGGCCGACGAGACGCGGCACGACGAGGACAGCGACGGCGTCGCCGACGTCGTCTACATCGACAGTGACCACGACGGTCGGATGGACACGATCCTCAAGGACTACGACGACGACGGCCGGGTCGACCGAATGGAGATCGACACCAACGCCGACGGCAAGATCGACACCTACGGGTACGACCACAACAACGATGGTCGGATCGACTCGATCTCCGCCGACACCGATCACGACGGTAAGACCGACACCTGGATCCGGGACACCAATCACGACGGCAAACCGGACTACACCCGCATCGACCTGGACGAGGACGGGCGAACCGACAAGTTGATCCGGGACACCAACTACGACGGAGTGCCGGACGAGGTTACCTACTCCGACCCGGACAGCAACCCGTACGCCGCGGCCTGATCTGTAGTAACGGGGGCGCCGGTGTGCGGTGGTCGAGTCAACCGACCGCCGCACACCGGCGACTGGCCGCAGTGGTCACTTCTTCTTCCGGTCGAGGAACTCCGTCATCCGCCGCCGCTTCTCCTCGTCCTCGAAGAGAACGGCCTGACTGACCAGGTCGAGGTGTGGGTGTGCGGCCGCCGGGGCGTCCACCGCGAGCTTGGTCAACCGCAGGGCCAGCGCGGAGCCCTTCGCGATCTCATCCAGCAGCTGGTGCGCCGCGCCCAGCAACTCGCCCGGCTCGTCGACCACCCGGTTGACCAGCCCGATCCGCAACGCCTCGGCCGAATCGACCCGCCGGCCGGTGAACAGCAGCTCCTTGGCCCGCGCCTCGCCGACCAGTGCGGGTAACCGATGGGTCGCGCCGGCTCCGGCGATGATGCCCAGCCGTACCTCCGGCTGGCCGAAGAACGCCCGCGTCGTACACACCCGCAGATCGCAGGCGTACGACAGCTCCGCACCACCGCCGAGCGCCGGCCCGTCGATCGCGGCTACGGTGGGCATCGGCAGCGCCCGGATCCGCCCGAAGAGCGCCGAGTTGATCGCGGCGAGCGCGTCAAGCCGGCCCCGTTCCCGCAGTTGCCCGATGTCCGCGCCGGCCGCGAAGATCCCGTCCGTGCCACCGGTCAGCAGCAACAGCCGAGGTTCCTGCTCCAATCGAGCGCACACCTCGTGCAGGGCGGCCACCAGGTCGGCGTCGACGGCATTGCGCTTCTCCGGCCGGTCCAGGGTCACCACCAGCCGGTCGGGCAGCTCCTCGATCCGCAGACTCACTGCTTCACTCCACCTTCCCAGCGGTAGAAGCCGTGGCCCGACTTCTTGCCCAACCGTCCTTCGGCGACCATCGACTCCAGTAGCGGCGGTGGCGCGAACCGGTCCCCGTACGCCTCCTGCAACGCTCGGGCGATGTCCAGCCGTACTTCGAGTCCGACCAGGTCGGTGAGTTCCAACGGGCCGACCGGGTGCCGGTAGCCAAGCACCATCGCCTTGTCGATGTCGGCCGGGCTGGCCACCCCGTCGGCGACCATCCGGATCGCCTCCAGGCCGAGCGTCACGCCGAGGCGGGAGGTGGCGAAGCCGGGCATGTCCCGTACGACGATGGGGTCCTTGCCCAGCCGGCCGGCGAGCGCGACCGCCGCTGCGGTGGTCTCCTCGGCGGTGTCCGGCCCGACCACGATCTCCAGTAGCGGCATCGCCCAGACCGGGTTGAAGAAGTGCAGGCCGAGGAAGCGTTGCGGGTGGGCCAGCCCGCCGGCCAGACCGCCGATCGGCAGGCTGGAGGTGTTGCTGGCGAGCAGCGCCGGTTGCCGGGCCTCGGCGGCGGCAAGCACCGTCCGCTTGAGATCGGCCCGTTCGGGCACCGCCTCGACGATCACGTCGGGCCCTTCGGCGACCTCGCTCAGGTCCCGGCGGATGGTCAGCCGCTGCCGGCTCGCCGCCGCGTCCTCTTCGGTCAGTTTGCTGCGTTCGACGGCCCGGTCCCAGAGTCGCCCCAGGGCCTCGATCGCTGCTTCGGCTCGTCCGGCGTCGACTTCGACCAGGTCCACGGCGTAGCCCGCGCCGGCTGCCGAGTAGGCGATGCCGAGCCCCATCGTGCCTGCTCCGATGACCACAAACCGCTCGCTCATGGGGGCGACCATATGCGGCGTTGTCGCCGGCTGCTTGCATGGGTCCACCCGGTGTTGTGTTCCCCCCACGAGAGGGGGTTTCCCGTGCCGCCACGGACGGGTACCGGGCTACCAGCGGGCTTCACCCGAGGAAGGGAAGAGTTACGTGAGCGATTCACCGGAGACCGAGATCATCGAGACGCGCGGCGAGGACCGGGTCGAGTTGCTGGCGGCGGACGCCAACAACGACGGTCAGACCGACGTGTGGGTGGTCGACACCGATGCCGACGGTAAGGCCGACCTCTTCCAGTTCGACACCGACGGTGACGGCAAGGTGGACATCACCATGGTCGACCTGGACGAGGACGGTACGCCGGACGAGGTGGTCGACGGCGACGGTGGCCACCCACCGACCGCCTGATCCAAGACGACCGCCTGATCCAAGACACGAGTCAGGGGCGGCGGGGGCACCTTTGCGTACCTCCTCCGCCCCTGTGTCAGGCCGGACGTGCGAATACTGGTCAGTCGCCCTGACGCTGCTGGGGGATCTGCCCCTGCAGCAGAGCGCGTACTTCCGACTCGCGGTAGCGGCGATGGCCACCCAACGTCCGGATTGCGCTGAGCTTGCCCGCCTTCGCCCACCGGGTCACGGTTTTCGGGTCGACACGGAACATCGACGCGACCTCGGCCGGGGTAAGTAGCGGCTCTGGTTCGTGCGTTCGCGATGCCATCGGTCACTCCTCCACATGTACCTATAGACATCGGCCGGGGTCCCGCCGGCCGACGCGTCTCCCATGGTCCGGCTAGTCCCCGATGTCCGACATGGGCCGAACGGCCGAACGTCCCTGGATGGACGGATGAACCATGCCCGATTTATACGGCTTTTATATAGCAGAAACCGGCTTATTCGGACTCATACTCACGCTTCGTGACTCACTAGCTACGAGCAGACTTCACCTTGGAAACGTTTTCATCGCCCTGTCGACACCCCGGGCGCACCCCTTCCCGGACGCGCTCCCAACGCCTCCAACCAGCGGATTCAGCTACCCCTAGGCGGCCGACCGGGCCAACACCCGACCGGCCAGCACCATGATCAGTTGGAGCGTTCCAGCAACTGCACCGCCCGCCAGCGCGCGACGAGGTTCTCGTACGCCTCGGAGGCCGCCTCCGCGTCCCCTCGAGACAGCCCCGCCAACCCGGCCGCCACCAGACCCGGCGAATCGTCCGCCGCCAGTGACTCGTCCGACAACAGGTCGACCAACCCGCCGTAGTCGAGTTCCACCACCGAGCGGGGATGGAACTCCTCCAACCAGCGGGCCGCCTCCTCAACCGCCTCGGTGATCGGCGCGTTCCCCACCGTCTTACGCAACACCGACAGTCCCCGCGAGGCACGCCGCCGAGCCTTGGAGATCTCGGTGCGGTAGCGCAGCACCCGCCGCTCCGGCCGGGTGGTCAACTCCCGCTCCCCAGCATCGACGAAAACGAACCAACGCAGCGGTACGCCCCAGGTCGCGATCTGCTCGTGCACCCGAGGCACCCCCTGTTCGAGCACCCGGGCCCCGCTGCGCCAGTCCTCCACCACCGCCTTGGCCTGCCCGGCGAGCACCGGCGGCACGAAGGCATCAGCCAGCACCGCCGGCACCCCGTCCCGGGCGTTCAACGCCGCCTCGGCCACCCGGATCCGGAGATTCCACGGGCAGATCAGCACCGTGTCGTCGGTCTCCAGGACGTACGCCTCGTCCGGCAGCTCCGGCAGGCGGGACCAGCCCGCGCCCAGCGCCTCGATCACCGCGGTCCGCTGCCGGCCCGGTCCCTCCGTCGGGGCGACCGCCCGCCCTTCCCGGACGTATCGACGCCAGAAGGTCTGCCGGTCGCGGTCGAACGCGGCCAGCGGCTCGTACACCCGCAGGTACGAAGCGAAGAGTGACGGCACGGCGCGATCCTCCCACGAAACGCAAGCTCGCTTCCCCGTACCCGCGCTGTCCGGTATCCGCGTACCCGCGCCGTCCGGTGCCCACGCTGTCCGGTGTCTGCGTACCCGTGCCGTCCGGCAGGCGGGACGGAAGCGGTCGGGCGCAGGACCATCAGTGGTAGCGAGCGATATTAGGCTCACCATCACCGGCGTCACCCCGCCGGCCACCGCAGGTTCGCATCCCAAAAGGGTGCCCCCGCCACCAGGAGCAACAATGGGCGTATTCGCCAACAGCACCGACGACCGGGAAGCGACCGGACACGAGCAGGTCATCTTCTGCCAGGA
Source organism: Micromonospora sp. NPDC003197 (assembly GCF_053590565.1). Taxonomy (NCBI): domain Bacteria; kingdom Bacillati; phylum Actinomycetota; class Actinomycetes; order Micromonosporales; family Micromonosporaceae; genus Micromonospora; species Micromonospora sp. NPDC003197. The sequence continues at coordinate 34,383 of NZ_JBSFTE010000038.1, forward strand.
CAAGCAGACCGGTCTCAAGGCGATCATCGCGATCTACTCGACGGCGCTGGGTCCCGCCCTCGGCGGCACCCGGTTCTACCCGTACGCGACCGAGGAAGAGGCCCTGCACGACGTACTCGATCTGTCGCGCGGGATGGCGTACAAGAACGCTCTCGCCGGCCTCGACCTCGGCGGCGGCAAGGCGGTCATCTGGGGTGACCCGGAGCAGATCAAGTCCGAGCCCCTGCTGCGTGCGTACGGCCGCTTCGTCGAATCGCTCGGTGGGCGCTACTACACCGCCTGCGACGTCGGCACCTACGTCGCCGACATGGACCACATCGCCCGGGAGACCCGCTACGTCACCGGCCGCAGCGTGCAGCACGGCGGCGCGGGAGACTCGTCCATCCTCACCGCCTGGGGCGTGTTCCAGGGCATGCGGGCCGCTGCCGAGCACACCTGGGGTACGCCCAGCCTGGCCGGCCGCCGGGTCGGTGTCGCCGGCCTGGGCAAGGTCGGCAGGTACCTGACCGGCCACCTGATCGAGGACGGCGCGTCGGTCGTCGCCACCGATGTGAACGAGCAGGCCCTGGCCTGGGCCCGGGAGACCTACCCCCAGGTGGATCTGGTCCCGGACACCGACGCGCTCATCAAGTCGGACATCGACGTGTACGCCCCATGCGCGCTCGGCGGTGCGCTCAACGACGAGACGGTCCCGGTGCTCCGGGCCCGGGTTGTTGCTGGTGCGGCCAACAACCAGCTCGCCCACCCGGGAATCGAGAAGATGCTGGCCGATCGGGGCATCCTCTACGCACCGGACTACGTGGTGAACGCCGGGGGCGTGATCCAGGTCGCGGACGAGATCGAGGGGTTCAACTTCGAGCGGGCCAAGCTCCGGGCGACCGGGATCTTCCAAACCACGCAACGCATCCTGCGGCTGGCCGACGCCGAGGGCGTACCGCCGGCGGTGGCCGCCGACCGGCTCGCCGAACTACGGATGGCCGAGGTCGGCCGGCTCCGGACGATCCGTCTGGGCTGATCTCGGCCCGCTGCGTCGGGTCGCCCACTGACGGGCATCCCCGGTTGCGAATCACGGGGCGGTCGAGGACTTGTCGGGTCCGGGCCGCCCCACCGCCCTCACCTGACCGTTTCACCCGATTTGGCCAGTGGGTTTATTGTTTCGCCCCCGAGTCACTGATTTGCCCGAAGGATCGCTGGTTTGGCCAGTGGATCGCCGGGAAGTAACGTCAGCGAGGATCGATCCGCAAAGCGGGACGAATTGGCCGGCAAGAGAAGTCGCCCCGGCCCGTCACGACCAGGCTAGGCGCGTGGTCCTTACCGGGTAGAATTTGGCGTGGTCGGGCCGCGCGCGACGCGCTGGCACGGCCGGCGGTAACCCGAGGTGCCGAACCAGGGTCCTCCCATGTACCGTAAGAGCCACGAGAGATGCCTGACGTCATCGGGGCCCGCCTTCGGGCTGCCCCGAATTCTGTGCGAGGGGGTCGAGCCATGGGGCGCGGCCGTGCTAAGGCCAAGCAGACAAAGGTGGCCCGGGAGTTGAAATACCACTCCCCGAACACCGACCTCGCCGCCTTGCAGCGAGAACTCGGCGGCAGCGGCAAGTCGGACCGCGACTTCGACGACGACTACAAAGAGTATGTCGACGACGATGACGAGGACCACGACGCGGACGACCGCCCGGGAAACTGGGCGCCGCCAACCCGCTGACACCGCTCGTAATTGCGCACGCGGAGCTTCCGCGTGCGCAGAACTGTGCGGGCGGCATGTCGATGTGACACCGTCGTTCAAAGACCTGTCGCAGTGGATCGTCTGATCCGTCCTGCGACAGGTCTTTGATCGAAACTACGGGCATCGACAACTCTGTGTCTTGGCGTCCCCTGCTCTCGGGAAACCGCCGAAACGGGCACGAGTGACACCTCGCCGGATCAGCGTGGGCGGTTGTTCCAGTTGTAGAACGTCGGGATGTTCTCGAAGTGGTTCCAGGCGCACACTGCGCCGTCGCCAGCCGCCATCGCCTCTGCCCGCTGACGACGCGCCTCTTCGGCCTCGCCCAGCAACGAGGTCAGGCCCAGGCGGGCACCCCGCAACCGCTCGGCGATCGTGTCTGGGTACTCCTCGACCTGGTCAGGCCGTTGCTGCTTCCTGGTCTCGGGCATGTTCCAGCACTCCCTCCAATAGGCGGATCTTGCTGTTACGGCAGTGGTTGGTCTCCGTACCGCCGAAGCTCCCGTGTTCGAAGTAGCGATTGGCGGCGTGCCCACCCCCGCAGAACCCGAAGTACGGGCACCGCGCCCGGCACGCCTCGATCCCGGTGAGGAACTCCGCCACCCAGGATGTGGTGGTGGCCTTGGCGAGGATCTCCCCCAGTGGGGTCTCCAGCACGTTCCCACTGGTGAAGTCCCCGTACCTCGGATCGGAGAAACCGGCCAGCTCGGGAGAGAGCAGCACCACGGAGCCGTCGTGACCGATCGTCGGGATGGGGTCGAGTTGGCGGGGCAGGACCCCGTCCGCGGTGTCGTCCAGCACTGCTGCGGCGTACCGCAACGACCACTCGATCTCTCGAAGGTGGATGCGCGGTGTCCGACGCCAGGCGGCGACCAGCTCCGCCCAGAACGAGGTCACCGCGCGGGCCGGATGGCCGTTGTCCCGGGTGTTGACCCCCTCCAGCTCCTCGATGTTGATACCGAGTACGTCACAGCCCAGGTCGAGAAAGTAGTCGTAGAGCTCCGTCGCCAGTCCGGGCTCGGGCCGGGCGACCACGCACAGGGCGGAGAACCCGATCCCGTTGCGGCGTAGTGCCTCGACCCCGGCCATGATCCGCTCGTAGGCTGGCCGCCCGCCCCGGGTAACCCGATCGGCGTTGCGTTCCTGGGGCCCATCCACGCTGACGCTCACTCGCACCCGGTGGGTGGCAAAGAACTCGCACCAGGCGTCGTCGATCAGCGTGGCGTTGGTCTGCACATGGTGCTCGACGCTCGGGTCGAAGGGGGCCAACAGCGCGGCCAGGTGGTCACGACCGGCGGCGAGCGGTTCGCCGCCATGCCACACCACCGAGAACCGGCCCGCCCGGGCCCAGCCGTCGACCTGACCGGCCACCGCCGTGGCGACGGAAACCGGCATCCGCCGATCCCGGGCCCGAAAGGGCAGATAGCAGTACGCGCAGTCGAGGTTGCACAAGGTCGTCGGCTGCATCACGACGTAACTGGGCATCGTGGCGATGCCCCGCATCCCGGAGAACCCTTGCCGTGGGACAGCCATCGGCCTCCTCCCCGTACCTGAGGGTGCTACCTGCACCGGCGACCGCATCGTGCCGCCGGTGCAGGTAATCGTCCTCAGGCTAGGCCGCGACAGCCACTCGGGTGAAGACCTGATCAAGTAAGCCGACGATCACCCTGGGCCGTTCAGCCCCGGGTGTGCTGGCCGATCATCTGGACCTGACCGGTGCCTTCGATGATCTCGCCAGCCTGCCACGCGTCGACACCACGGCCGGTAAGGGTCGCCAGCGCCCGGTCAGCGTCCTCGGCGGAGACGATCGCGAACATGCCCACCCCCATGTTGAAGGTCGACTCCATCTCCGAATCCTCGATCCGGCCCTTGGCCTGGATCAGGTCGAAGATCGGCTGCGGCTTCCAGCTGGCCCGATCCACTATCGCGTCGACGTTCTCGGGCAGCACCCGGACCAGGTTGCCGGGGATGCCTCCGCCGGTGATGTGGGACAGCGCCCGCGTCTCGGTCTCGGCGATCAGCTTCAGGCAGTCCTGGGCGTAGATCCTGGTCGGCGTCAACAGCTCCTCACCGAGGGTGCGCTGCCGGCCGAACTCCTCGACGACGGTCTCCAACCGCATCCGGCCGGCCCCGAGCAGCACGTGCCGGACCAGCGAGTAGCCGTTGGAGTGCAGACCGGAGGAACGCATCGCGATGACCACGTCACCGACCTCCACCCGCTCCGGGGTGAGGATGTCCTCCTCCTCCACCACGCCGACACCAGTGGCGGAGATGTCGTACTCGTCGGGGCGCAGCACACCCGGGTGCTCGGCGGTCTCGCCGCCGAGCAGCGCGCAGCCGGCGTACCGGCAGCCGTCGGCGATGCCCGCACCGATCTCGGCGACCTTCTCCGGTACGACCTCACCGGTGGCGATGTAGTCGAGCAGGAACAGCGGCTCCGCGCCGCAGGCGACCAGGTCGTCGACGACCATCGCCACCAGGTCGATGCCGACCGTGTCGTGAATGTCGAGCTGCTGGGCGATCACCAGTTTGGTGCCCACACCATCGGTGGACGAGGCCAGGACCGGGTTGCGGTACTTCTTGGTGTCCAACCGGAACAAACCGGCGAAGCCCCCCAGGTCACCCAGCACCTCGGGGCGGCGCGTCTGCCGCACCTTCGACTTGAGCAGTTCGACCGCCCGGTCCCCGGCGTGGATCGAGACGCCGGCGTCCGCGTACGACACGCTGCGCTTCCGGCCGGACCGGCCGGCTCCGGCCGTCCAAGGCTGGTGGCCGGCTCCCTCGGCGGAGCTGGAGCCACCGACAGGCCCGCTTCCTGCGCCACTTCGCTCAGTCACGTGCGTCACGGTTCTCCCCTTTGTGTCTCACGCGGTTGCCGCGTGGGGTGGCGATCGAAAGTCGCTCAACGGTTTGTTGCGATCCCCGACCAACCGACGGGCGGGGGCGCGGCTCGTGGCCCACGAGGCCGGACTGCACCAAATGGGCGTTATGGGCGGTGTGTGGCATCGAGGCCGCCGGTGGTGGCGACGAGGGACTGGGCCTCGGGTACCTCGACCCCGGTCTGCTGAGCGTGCTCGTCGGCGGCCGAGGATCCCTGGACCCGACGGCCGACCCCTTCGAGTACGTGCTTGCCGATCAGGTTCCCCGTCGGCAGCTCGATCGGATACTCCCCGTCGAAACACGCCCGGCACAGCCGCGTCTTCGGCTGCTCGGTCGCCCCGACCAGACCCGTCAGGGAGACGTATCCCAATGTGTCGGCCCCGATCGACCGGCGGATGCCGTCATTGTCCAACCCGCTGGCCAGCAGCTCCGCCCGAGTGGCGAAGTCGATGCCGTAGAAGCACGGCCAGCTGACCGGCGGTGAGGAGATACGTACGTGCACTTCCAGTGCGCCGGCTTCGCGGAGCATCCGGACGATCGCCCGCTGGGTGTTGCCGCGCACGATCGAGTCGTCGACCACGACGATCCGCTTACCGCGGACGTTCTGCCGCAACGGGTTGAGCTTCAGGCGGATGCCGAGCTGACGCAGGGTCTGCGACGGCTGGATGAAGGTACGCCCGACGTAGGGGTTCTTCATCAGGCCGGCGCCGTAGGGGATACCGGACTCCTCGGCGTAGCCGATCGCGGCGGGAGTGCCGGACTCGGGCACCGGGATCACCAGGTCCGCCTCGACCGGGTGCTCCTTGGCGAGCTGCCGCCCGATCTGCACCCGGGCCGCGTACACGTTGCGGCCGGCGATGGTCGCGTCGGGACGGGCGACGTACACGTATTCGAAGAGGCAACCCTTGGGCTCCGGCGCGGCGAACCGGGCCGAGCGCAAGCCGTCCTCATCGATCGCAAGCAGCTCACCGGGCTCCACCTCGCGGACCACGCTGGCGCCGACGATGTCGAGGGCGGCGGTCTCACTCGCCACCACCCAGCCCCGTTCCAGCCGGCCCAGCACCAGCGGGCGTACCCCGTACGGGTCCCGGGCGGCGTAGAGGGTCGTCTCGTCCATGAAGACGAAGCTGAAGGCACCGCGCAGGGTCGGCAACAGCTCCAGCGCGGCGGCCTCCACGGAGAGGTCCGGCCGGCTGGCCAGCAGCGTGGTCACCAGCGAGGTGTCGGAGGTGGAGACGTCTGCCTTCAGCCCGCGCTCGCCAATCTCACTGGCGAGGTCGGCGCTGTTGACGAGGTTGCCGTTGTGGGCGAGGGCGATCGTCGTACCGGTCGTCGTGGCCCGGATCGTCGGCTGCGCGTTCTCCCAGGTAGAGCCGCCGGTGGTGGAGTAGCGGGTGTGCCCGATGGCCAGGTGGCCACGCAGGCTCGCCAGGGTGGGCTCATCGAAGACCTGGGCGACGAGACCGAGATCCTTGTAAACGACCACGCTGGAGCCGTCACTCACCGCGATACCCGCGGCCTCCTGCCCCCGATGTTGCAGAGCGTAGAGACCGAAATAGGTGAGATTCGCCACTTCTTCGCCGGGCGCCCAGACTCCGAACACACCGCACGCGTCTTGCGGGCCGGGCCGTTGGGGGTCTAGTTCGTGACTCAACCGGCCGTCGCCTCGGGGCACCTGCCGCTCCCTCATGCTGGTCATTTGGACTGCAATCCGCACCGTATCGGGGGTCGCCATCGCTTCAACAGTGTACGCGAGCCCACTCGCCACACCGAGCGCCACTCGATGACTACATAGCGTTAAGTCGATGATTCCTCGGTTACCGTCCGAATCGGCAGGTACGCGGAGAGGTCCGCTCGCGTTCCACTGACCCGGATCCGGCCGTCCTCCACCGCCGCCGACCACTCCATTCGGCCGGTCGCGAGCATGATCCAGGTGATCGGATCCAGTTCGACGACGTTCGACGGCGTCCCTCGCGTGTGTCGCGGACCAGTAATGCACTGAACTGCACCGTAAGGTGGGACCCGCACCTCCACCGAACGGCCTGGTGCATGTCGAGCCAGGTCCGCAAGCAACTCCCGGACGGCAGCACGCAGGACCTCACGTTCCGGCGTACGACCAGCGTCTAGGTCCGCCATCGCCAGTGGTACCGGCGAGAAGTTTTTGTGCGGAAAGGACACAACGGGACGTTACAACTGACAGGTGGGGTATTCCACGCTGCCCCTGGGTCGCGCCGATCCGGTCGGACAAGGCATAGTTGCCGACGGTGTATTCGTACGGTGACGCCTGCCGGCCGCACAGCGTAGCCGGAAGGCCAGCCCGGAAGGCGGTGGACGTGACAACACACCGAAGAGCCTGGACGAAGCGGGCCGGTGTGGTCTTGGCGCTGGCGGCGAGCGCCCTACTAGCTCTTCCCGCCACACCCGCATCGGCTGCGGAGATCAGCGTGTCCCCCGGTTCGGTCACGATGCGCGCCGGAGGCGATGCCACCGTAACGGTGAACGTCCGCTCCAACGTGCCAAACGAGAGCGTGACGATCAGCCTCACCGGCCTCCCGCAGGGAGTGAGCTGTAGTAGCGGCTGCGGTCAGATCTCGGCCGGCCCCCTAGGCAAACGACAACTTTTGACGATCAAGGCCGCCAGTAATGCCCCGGCAGCCAACGGCGTCTCGGTCACGGTCCGCGCAGAATCGGAATCCGAGCCGGGCACCGCGAACTTCTCGCTCACCGTCACCGCCGCCGAGCCGGAGGTGGAGACGGTCGCGGAGGTCTCCGGGCGGGTAAGCGGTACCAGCGGCAACGCGATATCGGGTGCGGATGTCGTACTCACCGACTCGAAGGGCGGTCGGTTCTCGGCCACTTCGAGTAGCAGCGGCCGGTTCTCGTTCACCGGCAGCAAGCAGCGGCCAATCGCTCCCGGTGCGCTCAGCCTCGGTGCCGCCAAGGAAGGCATCACCACCACGAAGCACCTCTCCGGTGGGGCCGGGCAACGGCTCACCGGCCAGTCGCTCCGGTTGGAGATCGCCGGTCCGACACCGACCGCCACCGTCAGCGCTCCGCCTACCGTGGACCCTGACGAGACCCCCCCGGAAGAGACGGCCGACGCGACCGAAACCCCGCCCGCTGCCGCCCAGGACCCCGCCAGCGACGAGTCCGGCGGGAGCGGGATGTCGTGGGTGCTGATCATCCTCGGCGGTCTCCTCGTCGCGCTCGGCGTAGGAGCCATCGTCCTGCTGATGATGCGTCGCAAGGAGAACAACTCCGAGGACGACGAGGACGACGGCGGCCCGTCCGATTCGCCGTCCGGACGACGGGGTGCCGCCTACCGGAACGATCTCGACGAAACCCGGATCACCACTCGGCCCGGGGCCGATCCGACCATGGTCGCCGGAGCGTCACTTGCGGACGCGCCAACCATGATGCACAACCGGCCCCTGGTCGACGACGAGTTCCCCGACCCGTACGGCGCACCGCTGCCCAGCCAGAACCCACAGTCGCCGAGCTACGGCGGCGGTCAGCAGGGCTGGGCGGGCGACGATTACGGCAGCAGCGCCCCGACTCAGGTCAGCTATGGCGCCGGAGCGGCGGGCGGTGCCTACGGCAGCAACGCCCCCTCGTCCGGCAGCGGCTACGGCAACGCCCCATCCTCCGGCAGCGGCTACGGCAGCAACGCACCGTCCTCGGGCAGCGGCTACGGCAACGCTCCCGCGTCCGGTAGTGGGTACGGCAGCACCCCGTCCTCGGGCAGCGGCTACGACAGCGGCAGTGGTTACGACAACCGTGACCGCGACTACGGTTCGTCCAGCGGCTACGGGCAGGCTGGCGGCTACGGTCAGCGCTACGACGAGCCAACCGGACGCTACGAGCCCGGCAAGGACGACTACGGCCCCGCATCCGATCCCTACACCACCGGCTCCTATGGCCAAGGCCAGTCCGGCGCTTCTGGCGGCCGAGGCTACGGTCAGGACCAGTACGGCCGGGATAGTGGCGGCGGAGCCGAGCCGACCGGGGGCTACGGCCAGTACGGCCAGTCCGGCGGCTATGACGCGCCGAGTGCCGGCGGTGACTACGGCCAGCGCGACAGCTACGGATCCAGTGGTCACGATCAGCGTGGCTACGGGTCCGGGGCAGCCGGTTACGATGACCAGCCCACCACCGGTCGCGGCTACGACGATCGGGCGGGTTACCCCGATCGCGGCGGCTACGGCAACCAGGGCGGTTACGAGGATCGGGGCGGCGGCTACGGCCAGGTCCCAGATCAGCGCGGGGACGGATACGACACCACCCGTGGTTACGATCAGGGCGGTTACGGTGGCACAGCGCCGGAGGACCGTACCCGGGTGGATGGCCCTCCACAGCAGAACCGGTCCAACCGACGCTCATTGGACTGGTTGGACGACTGACCGTTCTCCGTCGGTCCGACCAGGACTCGCCAGCCGGTGAACGTACGCAGGTGGCGGATCGAGCCCTCTTCGCGAGGGCATCGGTCCGCCACAGTGCTTTCCGAGAATTCCAGGTCAGCGTTGTCAGCCGGCGACGAACACACCCTGGTGCAATACCGGCACCACCCGGGAGACATCCGCCTGGACCGCGATCTCCACGTCCTTCGCGAAGCCCCGTTCGGCCAGTGTCCGACCGGAGACACAGCCTCGGATGGCGGCTGGCACATCGGTGATGCTGGCCAGCGTCGCCAGCGCCATCGCTGCTTCCACCGACAGTCCAGCCGGTACGGTGGCGAGCACGTCAAGGATCGCCGCCGCCCCGAGCTGATCCTCCACGCAGGGCCGCAGCGTGCCATCCGGCCAGCGCTCCCCAGCGGCGATCACCCCGATCGGGGCGTCCGTCGTGCCGTACCCCCGGCTGCGCAGCCAGCGTCCGACGGCGGTTGCGTTACGGACGGAGCCGGCGAGCACCAGCCGACCGGTCGCGGCGGCTGCCGCACAGATCGCCGAGCCATTCGGGGAGGGCAGCACCAGGTCCGTCACGACCGGGGCAGTAGTCAACGCCGCTGGGGACAGGGACCACGGGTGGTCCGGAGTGGCCGCCGACCTGGCGACCGCTGCCACTCCGCCCACCCGCATCGCGTAGTCGGTTGCCTGGGCACCCCAGGGGAAGGGGTGTACCCGCATCCCCCGGGCTACCGCCACCTGCACCGAGGTGGTGAAGGAGAGCACGTCGACGACCACCAGCGCGGCACAGACCCGCCCCAACTCGGCAGCCCCGGTGAGGCCCCAGTCGAAGCGAGCGCCCGTACCCGGCTGGGTGTGGGCGGCCTCGGCCCGGGTGGATGCCCTGGCCAAGGCCTCAGTGGTCGGCGGAGGTCGGCACACCGCCCGCCGGGTCCGTCGGGCCGTCCGCCGACTCAACCTGGTCGACCGGGCTGGATGCCGCAGTCTGATCGCCTGACTCAGCCTGGTCGGCCGGGGCGTCCTGCTCGGAGCCCACGATCGCCGAGGCGGACTCCTTGGTGCCGGACACCGTACCGCCGAAAAGGCGCGGCATGGTCGAGGTGAAGGCGTTCCGCAGCTCGTCCAGCGGCAGCCGGAACTGGTCGCGGACCTCCAGTGCACCGCTGCTCGGGTCGGTGACCCCGATCAGGGTCCAGGGCAGTCCGCGCTCCTCGCAGAGTGCGGTGAACGCCTTCTCCTGGCCGTGCGGCACGGTCACCAGGGCCCGCCCGGTCGTCTCGCTGAAGAGGTAGACGAATGGCATCGAGCCGCCCGCGAACTCCTCCGGCAGCGCGATCTGCGCGCCGACGCCGTACCGCAGGGTCGACTCGACCAGCGCCTGGGCGAGACCACCGTCGGAGAGGTCGTGCGCGGACCGGAGGTGACCCACCCGGGCCGCCTCGGCGATCGCCTCGGCCAGTACCCGCTCCCGGGCCAGGTCCACCCGGGGCGGAACGCCGCCGAGGTGGCCATGCGTCACCCAGGCCCACTCGGAGCCGGACAGCTCCACGCGGGTCTCACCGAGCAGGAAGATCAGATCCCGGTCGGTGCTCGCCGACCGAGCGAAGCCCATCGGTACCCGCTGGGCGACGTCGTCCAGCACACCGAGTACCCCGACGACCGGCGTCGGGTGGATCGCCGCCGCACCGGTCTGGTTGTAGAAGCTGACGTTGCCCCCGGTGACCGGGATACCCAGTTCCGCGCAACCATCGGCGAGGCCGCGTACCGCCTCGGCGAACTGCCACATGACGCCCGGGTCTTCGGGCGAGCCGAAGTTGAGGCAGTTGGTGACGGCGATCGGCTGCGCACCGCTGACCGCGACGTTGCGGTACGACTCGGCCAGCGCCAGCTTCGCCCCGTTGTACGGGTCGAGCCGGGCGTAGCGACCATTGCCATCGACGGAGAGCGCCACACCGAGGCCGCTCTCCTCGTCGATGCGGATCACGCCCGCGTCTTCCGGCTGGGCGAGCACCGTGTTGCCGAGCACGTAGCGGTCGTACTGCTCGGTCACCCAGGACTTGTCGCACAGGTTCGGCGAGGCGATCATGTGCAACACGGTGTCGCGCAGCGCCTCCGGGGTGGCCGGTCGGGGCAGCGTCTCGGCCCGGTCCGCCTGGAGCAGGATCAGGTCCGCCGGTTCGCGCATCGGTCGGGCGTAGACCGGTCCGTCGTCCACCAGGGAGCCCGGCGGCACGTCGACCACGACCTGGTCCCGCCAGGTGACCAGCAGCCGACCGGGCTCGCCGTCGGCCTGGGCCGGGGTGACCTCACCGATGGCGGTGGCCAGAACGCCCCACTTCTCGGCGGTCTTGAGTACGGCTTCGAGCTTCTCCGGCGCGACGACGAGCAGCATCCGCTCCTGCGACTCACTCGCCAGGATCTCGTGCGGCTCCATCGACGGCTCGCGCAGCGGCACCCGCTCCAGCCAGACCCGCATTCCGGTGCCGGCAGCGGCAGCGGTCTCGGTCAGCGCGCAGGTCAGCCCGGCACCGCCGAGGTCCTGGATGCCGACGACGAGCTGGGCGTCGTAGAGCTCCAGGCAGGCCTCGATCAGCAGCTTCTCGGTGAACGGGTCACCGACCTGCACCGACGGGCGGCGCTGCTCGCTGGCCTCCTCGAAGGTGGCGCTGGCCAGCACGGAGACGCCCCCGATGCCGTCCCGGCCGGTCTTCGCGCCCATCAGCACGACGACGTTGCCGGGGCCGGCAGCGGCCTTGTTCTGTAGCCGGTCGACCGGCAGCACTCCGAGGCAGAGCGCGTTGACCAGCGGGTTTCCCTGGTAGCAGGGGTCGAAGACGACCTCACCGCCGATATTGGGCAGGCCCAGGCAGTTGCCGTAGCCGCCGACCCCGGCGACCACGCCGGGCAGCACCCGGGCGGTGTCGGGGTGGTCGGCCGCGCCGAAGCGCAGCGGGTCCATCACCGCGACCGGGCGGGCACCCATGGCCAGGATGTCCCGGACGATGCCGCCGACACCGGTCGCCGCACCCTGGTACGGCTCGACGAAGCTCGGGTGGTTGTGCGACTCGACCTTGAAGGTCACGGCCAGCTCGTCGGAGATCTGGACGACGCCCGCGTTTTCCCCGATGCCGGCGAGGAGCCGCTCGCTGGGCGGCGCCTTCTCACCGAACTGGCGCAGGTGGACCTTGCTCGACTTGTACGAGCAGTGCTCGCTCCACATGATCGAGTACATGGCCAGCTCGGACTGGGTGGGTCGACGGCCGAGGATCTGCCGGATCCGGTCGTACTCGTCGTCGCGGAGCCCCAGCTCCGGATAGGGCTGCAACTCGTCCGGGCTGGCGACCGCGCGCCCGACGGTGTCGGGACCGTCGGCCAGGTCGTCGGCGATGGCATCAGACAGCGCGGCGGCCAGTGGCGGATCGGTCGGAGCCGGCTCGTTGCCCGGGACCGGGTGCCGCGGCGCGGGAGCGACTCCGTCGGCTGGCATGGCCACCGCCGCCCCCTCCTCGTTCGCTCCGATGTCGGACTGAGTGGTCATGCCGGCGCCCCCGCCAAGTGCTTGAGGATCGAGGTGAAGAAGCCGAGGCCGTCGAGTGAGGGGCCGGTCAGCGCCTCCACGGCGTGCTCAGGGTGCGGCATGATGCCGACCACGTTGCCAGCCTCGTTGGTGATCGCCGCGATGTCGCGCTGCGAGCCGTTCGGGTTACCGCCCACGTAGCGGGCCACCACCCGGCCGGTCGCCTCCAGCTCGTCCAGGGTGCGCTGGTCGGCGACGTACCGGCCCTCGCCGTTCTTGACCGGAATGAGCACTTCCTGGCCCGCCTGGTAGGCGTTGGTCCAGGCCGTGCCCGCCGACTCGATGCGCAGCAACTGGTCGCGGTTGCGGAAGTGCAGGTGCTCGTTGCGGGTCAGCGCACCGGGCAGCAGGTGCGACTCGCACAGGATCTGGAAGCCGTTGCAGATGCCGAGTACCGGCAGCCCACCCTGGGCCGCGGTCACGATCGTCCCCATCACCGGGGCGAACCGGGCGATCGCTCCGCAGCGCAGGTAGTCGCCGTAGGAGAAGCCACCGGGCAGCACCACAGCGTCGACGCCGTGCAGGTCGGCGTCGTCGTGCCAGAGACGCACCGCCTCGGCCCCGGCGATCCGTACCGCCCGGGCGGCATCCCCGTCATCGAGCGAACCGGGGAAGGTCACCACACCGATGCGGGCGGTCACGACCGAGCGCCCTCGGTGTCGTCCGCCTCGACCACGCGAAGCGTGAAGTCTTCGATGACCGGGTTGGCAAGCAGCTTGTCGGCGATCTCCCGGGCTCGATCGAGGTCCGGCTCACCGGTGAACTCGATCTCGACCCGGCGGCCGATACGCACGGAGGACACGTCGCTGACCCCAAGCCGTGGCAGCGCGTTTGCGACAGCCTGGCCCTGGGGATCAAGAATCTCCGGCTTGAGCATGACGTCGACGACGACGCGAGGCACGGGGCACTCCTGACTGTGTACGCAGTTGGGATCCGGCCCCTCGAGGGGCGAGCAAGAGCCAGCCTACCTGGCAGGTAGAGCAGGTGACGCACGGGTCAGCCTGGGGCGCGTCCGGCGGCTGGCGCTTCGAGCCGCGTACCGCATCGATCCGGGCGCATCGCCTCGAATGCCGTCAGACGCACCGGCGCCCACCGCTGTGGGCGCTGGAGTCCATCGCCGCCGGCGCTGGAGACCGCCGGAAACGCGGCCACATCGCGTACCGACCCGCATCGCCGATCGCCTCCCAACCAGGAGAACAGCCGGCGGCCTGCCCAAACACCTGGGTACGGGGGCCCACCAGATTGCCAACTGATCGTCAAACTTCGATTTGACTCTTGTATATGGCAGCCGAACAACCTAGCGTGTGGCGTCGGAACGGCTGATGTCTCCGACTAAACGTTCCAAGGCATCAACCCGTACGGCGGAATCCTCGCCGCTTACGGGGGCTCACCCCGACCCGGAACCCCGGGTGCCTCCCCCTCGGAAGGAGCCACACGCATGCGTCTCCGTCTCGCCACGGCGATCTTCGCCACCGCCCTCGCCGGGGTGCTCGCCGCCCCCTCGGTCGCCTCGGCCGCGCCGCAGCCGATCATCGGTGGCGGCACCGTCTCGTCGGCCCCCTGGGCCGCCGCCGTCTTCAGCAACGGCTCGTTCACCTGCTCCGGCACGATCATCGCGTCCCAGTGGGTACTCACCGCCCGGCACTGTGTCAGCGGCACCATGTCGGTCCGGGTCGGCAGCGTCTACCGGGCCTCCGGTGGCGTCACCCGGACCGTCTCCGCCTCGTACTCCCGCTACGACCTTGCGCTGCTCCAGCTGAGCAGCGCTGTCAGCACCTCGTACGTGACCCTGTCCAGCAGCTACCCGCCGGTCGGCTCCACCAACACGATCTACGGCTGGGGCATGACCTGCTACAGCGGCTGCTCCGCGTCGTCCCAGCTCAAGACCGCCAGCGTCCAGGTGACGAGCACCAACGTGACCGACGCGTACGGCGGTCGGGCCATCCGCAGCACTCGAATCAACGGCAACGCGTGGCGGGGTGACTCCGGCGGGCCCCAGTTCTACAACGGTGCCCAGGTTGGGGTTGCTTCGACCGCCGACGGCCAGAGCATCCAGAACTACGGCAGTGTGGCCTACAACCGGTCCTGGATCACCTCGGTGTCCGGCGTATAACCCATTCGTGTTCCGGCGGCGCGGACGTACCCGATCGGTCGGGCCGTCCGCGCCGCGTCGTTTCGCAGAACGCGGCACGTGAAGCCCGCTCACAATTCAGCCGGTCCGGGGCTCTGCCAACATCAAAACGTGCTGGTCGTGACGATGGACCATTTACCCGGTTACGAGATCCGCCAGATCCTCGGCGAGGTGGTGTCGTCGATGGCCCGGACTCGTAACCCGTACCGCGAGGGCGTCAAGAACCTGCGCGGTGGTGCGTACGACCCGAAAGCACCAGAGAACCTCACCCGGTGGCGTACCGATTCGGTGGCCAAACTGGGCGAGGAGGCCCGGCGACTCGGCGCCAACGCGGTGATCGGAATGCGATTCGACCACCGCGAGGTCGGCGAGATGTGGATGGAGCTGTGCGCGTACGGCACCGCCGTGATCGCGTACCCGGTGGCGACGCCCGCGCCCGACCAGCCGCTGGTGGCGGCGGAGACGGCGCAGCCGGCCAGCGGCTCCAGCCTGGGGGCGATCGCCGAACCGGCCAGCGCTCCCGACCTGGGCAGCGCTGCCGGCACCCCGACCCCCCGCAACTGAGGACGGGCGACAGGCGACGGTCAGAGAATCGGCGCGGGCTGGTAGGCCGCAGCCACCGGATGGGCGGCGACCACGTTGGCGACCCGCTCGGCGACCGCCCGCACCTGGGCCGGAGCCGCACCGACAAAGTCGGCCCGATCGGCCACCAGAGAATCGATCTCGACGCGGGTCAGGCCCAGCCGTTCGTCGGCGGCGAGCCGGTCGAACAGGTCGTTCTCGGTCGCCCCCTTCTCCCGCATGGCCAGTGCCACGCCGACCGCGTGTTCCTTGATCGCCTCGTGCGCGACCTCCCGGCCGACACCTCGACGAACCGCCGCGACAAGGATCTTCGTGGTCGCCAGGAATGGCAGGAACCGGTCCAACTCGCGGTTGATCACCGCCGGGTACGCGCCGAACTCGTCCAGCACGGTGAGGAAGGTCTGGAACAACCCGTCGGCGGCGAAGAAGGCGTCCGGCAGCGCCACCCGGCGGACCACAGAGCAGGAGACGTCCCCCTCGTTCCACTGGTCACCAGCCAGTTCGCCGATCATCGACAGGTAACCCCGGATGATCACCGCGAAGCCGTTGACCCGCTCGCTGGACCGGGTGTTCATCTTGTGCGGCATGGCGCTGGAGCCGACCTGCCCCGGCTTGAAGCCCTCGGTGGCCAACTCCTGGCCGACCATCAGCCGGATGGTGGTCGCCAGCGACGACGGCGCGGCGGCGGTCTGCGCCAGCGCGGAGACCACGTCAAAGTCGATCGAGCGCGGGTAGACCTGGCCGACGCTCTCCAACACCCGGGAGAAGCCGAGATGCGCAGCCACCCGCCGCTCCAACTCGGCGACCTTCTCCGCGTCGCCGTCGAAGAGGTCGAGCTGGTCGGCGGCGGTGCCGACCGGCCCCTTGATCCCGCGCAGCGGATACCGCTCGATCAGGTCGGTCAGCCGCTCGTACGCGATCAGCAGTTCCTCGGCCGCCGACGCGAACCGCTTGCCCAGCGTGGTGGCCTGCGCCGCGACGTTGTGCGACCGCCCGGTCAGAACCAGGTCGGAGTGCTCCACCGCCAGCCGGGCCAACCGGGCCAGGGTGGCGACCACCCGGTCCCGGATCAGCTCCAGCGACCGGCGCACCTGTAGCTGCTCGACGTTCTCGGTGAGATCCCGCGAGGTCATGCCCTTGTGCACGTGCTCGTGCCCGGCCAGCGCGCTGAACTCCTCGATCCGCGCCTTCACGTCGTGCCGGGTAACCCGCTCCCGGGCCGCGATCGAGCCCAAATCGACCTGGTCGAGCACCCGCTCGTACGCCTCGACCACCCCGTCGGGCAGCGCGATGCCGAGATCCCGCTGCGCCCGGAGTACAGCCAGCCACAACCGCCGTTCCATCCGGATCTTCTCCTCCGGCGACCAGAGGGCGGCCAGCTCGGCCGAGGCGTACCGGTTGGCGAGGACGTTCGGGATACTCGTCACGCCCCGGATTCTTCCCCACCCGAATCCGGTGACCCGACCCAGGTCCGACGGCTGTCGGCCGGCTGTCGGCCGGCTACTCGCGACGGCCAGCCCGAATGGCGAGCCGGTCCAGGTAGCAGACCTGAAATACGCCAAACGCGACAAGTAGCAACAGCACCACCGGAATCGGCAGGACCAGGCCGACCACCTCCGAGATGTTTCCGCCCGGCAGCAGTCCCTGCCGCATCGCGATGATCGTTGCCAGCGGGGCCGTCGTCACCTCCCCGGCAGTGACGAGATACGGCCACAGCAGGTCCTGCGCGCCGAGCAGCCAGGTGAGCAGCCCGGCCAACCCGAGCATCGGCAGCGCCGGCAGCAGCATGCTCGCTGCGAAACCCTGGCCCGCCCGCCAGCGTTCGTGCTGTCCCCGGAACAGCAGGGTGAACGCCACCAGCGCCGGAATCGACAGCCAACTCGGCAGGATCAGCCCAACGAAGGTGTTGAACTGGTCGGCCTCCCGGGCCCGCTCGAACCCGGCGAGCGCCAACGGGCCGGTACCAACGAAGAACCAGGGCGCGAACGGCAGCAGAAGCAGTTCGCTGAACCGACCCAGCGGACGCAGTCCGCCGATGGCGAATCCGCCGAGTACGGCGATGCCGACCGCGACCACCGCCGAGATCAGCGGCGGTATCCAGGTGTTGACCACCAACGATCCGGTGCTCAGTTGATCCGACATCGGTGTGCTGGGGCCGAAGAACGACCGCAGCCACGGGAACAACGCATAACCGAGGATGCTCAGGAACCCCACCAGGCCGAGCACCAGCAGGACGATCATGACCGGGTTGGACTGCTGCCGACCCGCTACAACCGACGGCGCCGAGGCAGAAGGGACCTTGGCTGCCCCTTCGGACGTACGGTCCCGCCGCCCCTCGAACTCGATCCGGGTACGAGTGGCGATGAGCAACCCGACGGCCAGCAGGCCGAGCACCGCGAGGATGCCGAGAAGGATGGTGAGCGCGGCGGCACCGAGGCCGAAGTCGAACCGGCGCATGCTGTTCACCAGGGCAACGAACACCGGCGTTGCCGCCTCGTTCCGAACCGACGGGATGGTGTTCTGCAAGGTGAACGACTGGAGGCCGGTAGCGACGACGCCAAGCCCGAGGGTGCCGCCGACCGCGACCAGCGCCAGTCCGATCCGTCCGCCAGCGGTGGCGCGACGCCGTACCACGCTCAGAAACAGGGTGGCCGCGACTGCGACGACCAGCCCAAACGTCATCCCTGCCGCCGCGCCCACACTGGTGAGGCGCTGGTTCTCCATCCAGGTGTCCAGGTCGACCCGGTACGTCCACCAGGCAACGGCCAGCGCGGTCGGGGCGTAGCAGGCCAGTGGGAGGGCGAGCAGTCCCCGGGTCACCAGGCGGGCAACCCGACCGGCCCGGTCGGCGACGACGGCGAGCAGCGGGGCAGCAACCAGGGCCAGCAGCAACGGCACGAGGCTGAGCAGCAGGGCGAACCCGATCGAGTCGAAGAACCCGAGCGCGGACAACCGGTCGTAGTTCAACCCGCCGGCGGCCGCTGGCGGCAGATTAGGCCTGGCACGTTGAAAACTCATCTCCACCGTCGAGATGCTCGGAATCACGTACGACCAGAGCAGCGCGACGACCGCCGGCACCAACAACGCCAGACCCAGCCCGATGCGTACGCCGAGGCTCGGGCCCGAACCCGGGACGCGGGCCGGCGGCTGTGCCGCAACAACGGCCGGAGTGGCCGGAGTGGACGGTGGCCCTGGCGCAGGGGGTGGGATGGCGGTCACCCGTCGAGGTTAACGGGGTCGGCCACCCCACCACAGAGCGCGCAAGTGAAGGAGCGCTGATCCGATATCTACTACCTCGCCGCTACGGCGGGCTCCGGATCGACTGGCGCACCTACCGCTTCGACTGTCGGGGGATTCGTGAGCCGCCGGACCCCTGGGCTGGCCACCATGCCGAGCACCGCCAGCACCACCAGACCGGCGGCGGCCAGCAGGGTCGGCCCGGTGCCGATGGCCAACGCCAACGGTCCGACCGCGATCTGTCCGATCGGGATGGCCAGAAAGGAGCCGAGCGCGTCGTACGAGTAGACCCGGGCCAGCCGATCGGCGGGGATATGGCGCTGCATGGAGGTCTCCCAGGCGATGCCGAACTGCTCCACCGCCAGGCCGGCAACGAAACCGGCGAGCAGCAGCACCACGAGTTGGGGAGTCCAGGCGAGGGCGACCAGCAGCGGCACCTCGGCCAGCATGCAGAGCACGCCCAGCAGAAGCAGCCTGCGGACTCGGATCCGCAACGCGACCAACGCCCCGACGACCATCCCGGCGGTCTGTACGGCGAGCACGATCCCCCAGGACTGCCGCCCGATGGTGTCGTCGGCGACCGCCGGGCCGAGCACGTTGACGCCGCTGGTCAACGCCGCGTTGATCAGCATGAAGCCGAGTACGACGCTCCAGAGCCACGATCGGGAGATGAACTCGGTCCAGCCCTGCCGCAACTGGGTCCAGGTGCTGTCCTTCTGGATTCGGTCGCGGACAGCGGTGACGCGTACCCGGGCGAAGGCGAGCGCGGCCAGTCCGAAGGTGGCGGCGTCGGCGGCCAGCCCCCAGCCCGGTCCGACGGCGGCGACCAGGATCCCGCCCAGTGACGCCCCACCGATCATGGCGGCGTTGATGCCGAGCCGGTTGAGCGCGTTGGCCGACTGCAACAACTCTGCCGGCACGGTCTGTGGCACGAGGGCAGCGGCGGCCGGGAAGGCGAACGCGGTCACCACCCCGTTGGCCGCGCCGAGCGCGATCAGCAGCGGAATCGTCGCGGTGTCGGTCAGCACCAGCACCGCGACCGTGGCCTGGGTGACTCCGGCGAGCATGCAGGCAGCCACCATCACCACCTGTCGGGGCAACCGGTCGGCCAGCACTCCGCCGAAGAGGAGGAAGAGCACATTGGTCAGCGACCGGGCCCCGACGACCAGCCCCAGATCGCGTACGGAGCCGGTCAGGTCGAGTACGGCGAAGGCGAGCGCGATCGGGGCCACCGAGTTACCGAGCATGGTGGTGAACCGACCGGCCACCAGGTAGCGAAAGGCGCTGTGCCGTAGCGGAGCCCAGGTGGACGGTGTGGTGGCCCTCTCAGTCTTCGCGGCTGCCATCTCAGTCCTCCGCCATCTGGAACAGCGCGACGGTGGCGCTCACCCGAATGGCTCCCGGAGTACGGGGTGGTGCAGCCGCCCGATGCAGTGTCTCGGCGGCGGTGGCGATCTGCGCCCGTACCGTCTGCCAGGTCTCCGGGTCGATCCAGAGTTCGGCGTCGGTGAGGAAGTTGCCCGACGAGCGGCGGACCTGCTCGCTGCGACGGCGTAGTTCGGTGGCGAGCGCCGTGTACAGCAGCCGGTGGTCCTGGGTCGGCTCGGGGCTGTCTGGTGGCGTCTGGCGGCGGTCGAAGTCGCGTGTCGCGTCGTACCGGTAGCGTTTCGCGACCCCGCCCCGGATCCGCTCCTCGCCAGCGACCTGGATGACACCGGCGTCGAGCAGGTGCCGCAGGTGGTAGCTGGCGTTGGCGTGGGTGAGATCCAACTCCCGGGCCACCTCGGCGGCGGTCAGCTCCGTCGCGGTGAGCAGGGACAGGATCCGCAGCCGTACGGGGTGGGCCAGCGCCCGTAACTCGACGGTGGGATCACGGTCAACCGCCTCATCTCCCAAAGACATGTTGGGGAGTCTAAGCGCCTCACTCGACAACCGTCAAACAACTGTTGGGGGGTGCGAAAGCGTTAGGAGGGGCCCCTTCCTAACACCTCAGCGTTCCAGGATCGCCACCACGCCCTGGCCACCGGCGGCGCAGATGGAGATCAGCCCCCGGCCAGAGCCTCGCCCGGCGAGCAGCTTGGCCAGGGTGGCGACCAGCCGCCCACCGGTGGCGGCGAACGGGTGCCCGGCGGCCAGGGACGAGCCGTTGACGTTGAGCCGGCTCCGGTCGATCGGCCCCAACGGGGCATTCAGCCCGAGCCGGGTCTCGCAGAACTCCGCCGACTCCCAGGCGGCGAGGGTGGCCAGCACCTGCGAGGCGAACGCCTCGTGGATCTCGTAGTAGTCGAAGTCGCTCAACGCCAGCCCGGCCCGGGCCAACATTCGGGGTACGGCGTACGCCGGGGCCATCAGCAGCCCCTCCTCGCCGTGTACGTAGTCGACGGCGGCCACCTCGGAGAAGGTCAGGTACGCCAGCACGGGCAGGTGGCGTTCGGCTGCCCAGGCCTCGGAGGCGAGCAACACGGTCGACGCGCCATCGGTCAGCGGTGACGAGTTACCGGCGGTCATGGTGGCCTGTGCGCCGTCCGCCCCTCGGGTGCCGAAGACCGGCTTGAGGCCACCCAGTCGGTCCATCGTGGTGTCCGGGCGCAGGTTCTGGTCCCGGGTCAGCCCCAGGTACGGCGTCATCAGGTCGTCGAAGAAGCCGCGCTCGTACGCGCTGGCCAGTCGCTGGTGCGAGCGCAGCGCCAACTCGTCCTGGGCCTCGCGGCTGATCCCCCACCGCTTCGCGGTGATGGCGGCGTGTTCCCCCATGGAGAGTCCGGTACGTGGTTCGGCGTTGCGCGGCGCCTCGGGCCGGAACGGCTGGGTGGGGCGTAGTCGGGTGGCGGCGCGGAGCCGGCCGCCGAGCGTACGGGCGTGGTTGATGCTGAGCAGGGTGCGCCGGAAGTCGTCGTTGACGGCGAGCGGGGCGTCCGAGGTGGTGTCCACGCCGCCGGCGATGCCAACCTCGATCTGCCCGAGTGCGATCTTGTTGGCGACCAGGATCGCGGCTTCCAGTCCGGTGCCGCAGGCCTGCTGGATGTCGTACGCCGGGGTGTGTGGGTCGAGGCGGGAGCCGAGCACCACTTCGCGGGTCAGGTTGAAGTCGCGGGCATGTTTGAGCACTGCTCCTGCGACCACCTCGCCGACCCGCTGACCGGCCAGGCCGAACCGGGCGAGGAGTCCGTCCAGCGCCGCGCCGAGCATGTCCTGGTTGGAGGCCTGGGCGTAGGGTCCGCCAGAACGGGCAAATGGGATCCGGTTCCCCCCGATGACCGCGACACGACGTACGGTTTCCACGGTTTCCCCTCCCCAACCCGGGTTGCCTATACCCTACCCACGAGTAGGCTACGCCCATGAGCGACAGGTACGCGACCTTTGCCCGCTCCGGACCCGGCAGGGCCCTGGTGAAGCGACTCGGCCTGCCCAATCCGCCCCAGCTTCGCCGACACCAGCCCGGCGATCCCCTGGTCACCGGCCCGGTCCTGCTCGATGCCGCACCCGGCGGCCGGCTACGAGAACCGGTCGCCGCCCTGCTGACCGCCGCCGGGGTCGAGGTGCGCACTCCGACAACGGTCGAAACCGAGATCGACCCAACAATGGTCGCAGCCGATTCGGCCACGGTAGTACCTGATCCGTCAATGGGGCAGCCGCCCCACAACGCAGCACTGATCTTCGACGCTACCGGAATCACCGATTCGACCCGCTTGCGCCCGCTCTACGACTTCTTCCACCCGCACGCCCGCGCTCTGCTCCCCTCCGGGCGGGTAATAGTGCTCGGCACCCCGCCCGAGCTGTGCCCCGCTCCTCGGGAGGCCACGGCACAACGCGCCCTGGAGGGCCTGACCCGCAGCATCGGCAAGGAGTTCGGCCGGGGCACCACCGCACAGCTTGTCTACGTAGCCCCCGGTGCGGAGGGCGCGGTCGAATCGACCCTGCGCTTCCTGCTCTCCGGCCGATCCGCCTACGTCTCCGGACAGGTGATCCGGATTCAGCAGCCCACCGACCAGCAACCGCCGGTCGACTGGGAACGCCCGCTCGCCGGACGGGTCGCCCTGGTCACCGGGGCGGCCCAGGGGATCGGCGCGGCCATCGCCCAGGTGCTGGCCCGCGACGGTGCGCACGTCGTGGCGCTGGACGTACCCGCCGCTGGCGACGCGCTGGCCACGGTCGCCAACGAGATCCGGGGTACGGCGCTCCAGCTCGACCTGACCGCCGCCGATGCGCCGACCCGGCTGGCCGAGCACCTCGCCGCCCGACACGGCCGGGTCGACGTGGTCGTGCACAACGCCGGAATCACCCGGGACAAGACGATCGGTCGGATGGACGCGGCACGCTGGGACTCGGTGCTGGACGTCAACCTCTCCAGCCAGGAGCGGATCAACGACGTACTCCTGGCCCGTGACCTGATCACGACCGGCGGGCGGCTCGTCGGCGTCTCCTCCATCGCCGGCATCGCCGGCAACCGGGGGCAGACCAACTACGCCACGTCGAAGGCCGGGGTGATCGGACTGGTGCAGTCGATGGCACCGGTACTCACTGGGCGCGGCATCACCATCAACGCGGTTGCCCCTGGCTTCATCGAGACCAGCATGACCGCCCGGATGCCTACCCTGCTTCGCGAGGCCGGGCGACGGATGAACAGCATGGCGCAGGGCGGCCGACCGGTCGACGTGGCCGAGACCGTCGCCTGGTACGCCTCACCGGCCTCGGGCGGGGTGACCGGCAACATCGTCCGTGTCTGCGGCCAGAGCCTGTTGGGGGCATGATGTCCACTCCCGAGAATCCCGCTACCGACCCGTACGCCGACGCCTACGCCGACCGCTACGCCGACCTGCCCACGGCGGCGTTGCCCAGCAGCGATCCCACGCTCCGGCTGCCCGTGGTCGAGCCGCCCACAGCGGTGCTGCCCGGCGCGAAGCCCCCAACGTCGGTGCTGGCCGCCACCGAATCACCCACGCAGACGTTGACCACCGCCGGTCGGTCCACTGTCGAGCTGGCCGAGCTGCCGGCGATCGGCCCGCTCTACCGTCGGGCGGCCGGTCAGCTGCTCCCCTGGCCCAAGCGGCCGGCCCGCGCGCCCCAGTTGCCCATGACCGGGCTACTGGTCCGGAACGTCACCGTCGATCGCGGGCAGCTGGCCGCGTACGACCGGGTGTGCGGGTTCCGGCTCACCGACGCACTGCCGGCGACGTACCCGCACGTGTTGGCGTTTCCCCTGGCGATGCACCTGATGGCCACGCCGGAATTCCCCGTCCCGCTGGTCGGCCTGGTGCACGTGGCCAACCAGATCACCGTCGAACGCCCGATCGACGCCAGCGAACCTCTCGACCTGTCGGTCCGCGCCGCCGACCTGCGGCCGCATCACCGGGGCCGGCAGTTCGACGTACTGGCCACGGCCATGGTCGACGGGGTGGTGGTCTGGCGGAGCGTGTCGACGTACCTGAGTCGGGAGAAGGGGGCCACCGACGGGGCGCGGACCGAGGTGGGCGAGCAGTCCGCTCCACCGGCCGCCACCGGCCGCTGGTCGGTCGAGAGACACACCGGTACGACGTACGCCCGGGTGTCCGGCGACCGTAACCCGATCCACACCTCCCGGCTGGGGGCGCGACTGCTCGGCTTCCGTCACCCGATCGCGCACGGCATGTGGAGCAAGGCCCGCTGCCTGGCGGCGTTTGAGGGGCGGCTGCCCGACGCGTACACGGTCGACGTGACGTTCAAGACCCCGATCGCCTTGCCCAGCACGGCTGCTTTCCACAGCACGCCGTCCCGGGACTTCACCCTGTACGACGAGCGCTCCGGCAAGCCCCACCTGATCGGCTCGATCCGTTAGCAAGGAAGGGCCCCTTCTTATCGCTTTCCGTTGTAGAAGGGCCCCTTCCTAACACCACTTGGCAGGTGCCCCCACCGTGAAGTAAGTTCTTCTCACATTAAGAAGTTCTCATGTTGAGAGGAACCAAGTGAACGAGCAGGAGTTCCTCGCCGCGTACGACCCTCGGGCGTTCGCCCCGGTCGCGGTGACCGCCGACGTGGTCGCCCTGACCATCCGCGACGACGTGCTGCACCTGCTGCTGATCCGCCGCGCGGAGCCGCCGTACGCCGGCTTCTGGGCACTACCCGGCGGCTTCGTACGACCGGACGAGGACCTGACCACCTGCGCGCGGCGCGAGTTGGCCGAGGAGACCGGGCTCGGTGGCGAACAGCTTCGACGCGTACACCTGGAGCAGCTGGCCAGTTACAGCGCACCCGAGCGCGATCCGCGAATGCGGGTGGTGTCGGTCGCCCATCTCGCGTTCGCGCCCGACCTGCCCGAACCCACCGCCGACACCGATGCCGACGACGCGATCTGGCTACCGGTGGTCGACCTGCCCACCCGGCAACTCGCCTTCGACCATGAGCGAGTCGTCGCCGACGGCTTGGACCGGGCCCGGTCCAAGCTGGAATACACCCCGCTGGCGACCCGGTTCCTCGGCGAGGAGTTCACCATCGGTGAGCTACGGGCCGTCTACGAGACGGTGTGGGGACACCCACTGCACGCCGGCAACTTCCACCGCAAGGTGCTCTCGGTGCCCGGCTTCGTGGAGAGCACCGGCTCGACCACCGAACGTGGCGGGGCGCGCGGTGGTCCGCGCGCCCGGCTCTACCGGGCCGGCGACGCCCGGATCCTGCACCCGGCGCTGCTGCGCCCAGCCCAGGAGGAGACGATCCGGTGACCCTGGTCGAGGCGCTGCGCCACGTCACGACGGCCCGTACCGACGGGGAACTCTTCGGCGACACCGCGCCGGACCGTCAGTACCGCCGACTGGTCGCGGCCCTGCACCCGGACCGGCTCGGCACCGCCGCCGCAGCCGACCGGGCCGCCGCCACCGACGCGTTCATCCGGGTCACCACCCGCTGGCGGGCCCGGCACGCGGCCACCACCACCACCGTCGGGGCGTACCGCCTCGGTGCCGTCGCGCACGTCGGTGACCTGGCCGACCTGTACGACGTCGGGGCGGGCCGTTGGCTCAAGCTTCCCCGCGACCCGGCCAACAACGACCTGATGGAACGCGAGGCCACCGCCCTACGGACGATCGCCGAGCGGGGTGACCCCCGCTATCTGCCGTACGTGCCCCGGCTGGTCGAGACGTTCCGGCACCGGGACCCGGCGACCGCCGCCCGACGCGTGATCAACGTGGTCGCCACCGCGCCCCACCTGCACAGTCTCACCGAGGTCCACCGGGCCTACCCGAACGGGCTCGACCCCCGGGACGCGGCCTGGATGTGGCGGCGACTACTGGTCGCGCTCGGCCTGGCCCACCAGGCGGGCGTGGTGCACGGCGCGGTGCTGCCCGACCACGTACTCATCGAGCCCACCGAGCACGGTGTGGTGCTCGTCGACTGGTGCTACTCGGTGATCGGCGACGACACCGTCCCGGCGCTGGTACCGGCGTACGCCGACTGGTATCCGCCCGAGGTGCCAGCGCGACACCGGCCGGGCCCGGGTACCGACATCGCCATGGCGACGCGCTGCATGACGTACCTGATGGGCGACCGCGCACCGCGGGCGCTGCGGGCCTTCGCCGACGGCTGCACCCAACGGCCGCTGCGCGCCCGCCCCGACGATGCCTGGCGGCTGCTCGGCGAGCTGGACGACGTGCTCGAGCGCCTGTACGGGCCGCGTGTCTTCCGTCCCTTCTCCCTGACCACCAACTCGTCCCACTGATTTCGCTTGTCCCCCTGACTTCGACTTCGACTTCCCACCCGACCTGGAGGCTGACATGGGTAGTGGAACCTGGTCCACCGACGTATACGACGCCGCCGATCGCTATCGGCGGACGACCGGCACCAGCGCCTTCGCCTACAGCGACAGCGGGGCACGTACGGTCCACCCCGCGCTCGACCCGTCCGGTGCGGTACGGGAGAGCCGTGACTCCGACGAACACCCTGAGTCGTTGGCGATCGCTGTCCTCTTCGACGTCACCGGCTCGATGCGTCGTGTACCGCGGGTGCTACAGACCAAGCTCCCGCAACTCCTCGGCATGCTGCAACGCAAGGGGTACGCCCGCGATCCGCACATCATGTTCGGCGCGATCGGCGACGCCACCTGCGACCGGGTACCACTCCAGGTCGGGCAGTTCGAGTCCGACAACCGGATGGACGACGACCTCGGCCGGATCGTCCTGGAGGGTGGTGGGGGCGGGCAGATGACCGAGTCCTACGAGCTGGCCCTCTATTTCATGGCCCGGCACACGTCGATCGACTGCTTCGAGCGACGGGGACACCGTGGCTACCTGTTCATCATCGGCGACGAGCTGGCCTACCCGAAGGTCAAGCCGCGTGAGGTGAGCAAGCTGATCGGGGACGAGCTGACCGAGAGCATTCCGATGGCCAGTCTGATCCGCGAGGTGACCCGCAAGTACGACACCTACTACCTGTTGCCGGCCGGCAGTGGCTACGCCGGAGACGCGCGGGTCCTGGACTTCTGGCGCGACCTGCTCGGTCAGAACGTCCTGGAGCTGGACGACCTGAACGCGGTCTGCGAGACGATCGCGCTCACCATCGGCCTCGGCGAGGGCACCGTCGACCTCGACACCGGTCTGCAGGACCTGGACGGGGCGAGCTCGGCCACCACCAAGACGGTGTCGAAGGCACTGGCCCGGGTGGGTGCCGGCCAACGGGCAACCACGGTGTCGCCGCTGCCGGCGGTGCGGACCGACGGGGATCGGATCACCCGGCTGTGAGCCATGTGATCGTGGTCGATCTCGGGTACGGCGACGCCGGCAAGGGCACCGTCGTGGACTGGTTGTGCGCGACACAACCGGTCCACGCGGTGGTCCGCTTCAACGGGGGCGCGCAGGCAGCACACAACGTCGTCCTGCCCGACGGCCGTTGGCACACCTTCGCGCAGTTCGGGGCGGGCACGTTCCGGCCCGGCGTACGGACCCATCTGTCCCGGTTCATGGTGGTCGACCCGCTGGCGCTGGCGGTCGAGGCCGACCATCTCGCCACGGTCGGGGTGCCGGACGCGCTCGACCGGCTCACCGTGGACGCGGCGGCGCTGCTGACCACCCCCTACCACCGGGCCGCGAACCGGGCCCGGGAGGTCGCCCGCGGAGCGGGCCGGCACGGCTCCTGCGGGATGGGGGTGGGCGAGGCGATGGCGTACGACCTCGACCACCCTGACGAAGCACCCCGGGTGGGCGACTGCGCTACTCCGGCGGTGCTACGCGAGCGGCTGGCCGCGCTACGTGACCGGCTCACCGCCGCACTCGGCCCGCTGGATGCACCACCGGTGGACGACTGTGTCGCCGCGTTCACCGCCTTCGCCGATCGCGTGTCCATCGTGGATGGTGATCATCTGGCTACCCTGCTACGTACCGGGGCCTGTGTCTTCGAGGGTGCCCAGGGGGTGTTGCTGGACGAGTGGCACGGGTTCCACCCGTACACGACCTGGAGCACGACGACGTTCGACAACGCCGAGCAGCTGTTGGCCGAGGCTGACCTGCCCGGTGCGGCCACGCGACTCGGCGTGCTGCGGATCGTCACCACCCGGCACGGCCCGGGGCCGCTGGTGACCGAGGACGTCGGCCTGCCCTTCACCGACCCGCGCAACCCGACCAACCCGTGGCAGGGCCGGTTCCGGTTCGGACACTTCGACGCGGTGGCCCACCGGTACGCGCTCGACGTGACCGGTGGGGTCGACGGGCTGGCGCTGACGCACCTGGACCTGGCGCGCCCGCAGCTCCAGATCTGTCGTCGCTACGACTGGACGGAACAGCTCGTACCCGGCCCGACGGGAGACCTCGACCGCCAGGCCAGGCTGACCGAGCGGCTGCTGCGCTCCCGACCCGAGT
The DNA here is from genome assembly GCF_053590565.1 of Micromonospora sp. NPDC003197. Lineage (NCBI taxonomy): Bacteria > Bacillati > Actinomycetota > Actinomycetes > Micromonosporales > Micromonosporaceae > Micromonospora > Micromonospora sp. NPDC003197. Next base: position 62,736 of record NZ_JBSFTE010000038.1, read on the forward strand.
ACGACGAACCGGTTCGCGACTGGATCGCCACGGTCCAGGACGAACTGGCCTGCCCGGTGGTGCTCACCTCCCACGGCCCGACTGCCGAGGACAAGTCGGTGAGAGGGGCACTACTGGACCCCACCCTGACTGACTCGCGGACGCCGATCGGAGCAAGGTGATCAGGTCTCGTGCCGCTGAACGGCAGGGCGTCCCAGCAGCTTGGATCATCGCAGGCTGGGACGCCCTGCCGGCGGCGTAAACGCACCGATCAGACAGTGCGGCGCCGCGCGGCGACACCGTCGCTCAATCCATGATGCGGTAGTTGCCAAATTTTGGCAATAAAGGAAGGCTAGGCAGCATGCCGATCTACACGCTTCCTGACATGCCCTACGACTACGGCGCGCTTGAGCCGGCCATGAGCGGGCAGATTCTGGAGTTGCACCACAGCAAGCACCACGCCGCCTATGTCAAGGGCAGCAACGACACCCTCGACCAGCTCGCCGAGGCCCGGGACAAGGGTGACTACAGCGCGCTGGTCGGGCTGGAGAAGACCCTGGCGTTCAACCTGTCCGGGCACGTGCTGCACTCCATCTTCTGGAACAACCTGTCTCCAGAGGGCGGCGACCGCCCCGAAGGCGAGCTCGCCGCCGCGATCGACGAGCACTTCGGGTCGTTCGAGGCATTCGCCGGCCAACTATCGACCGCCACCAAGGGCGTACAGGGTTCCGGCTGGGGCGTGCTGGCCTGGGAGCCGCTGTCGCAGCGCCTGATCGTCGAGCAGGTCTACGACCACCACGGCAACGTCGGTCAGGGCTCCATGCCGATCCTGGTCTTCGACGCCTGGGAGCACGCCTACTACCTGCAGTACAAAAACGTGCGCCCGGACTACGTCGATCGGCTGTGGAACCTGGTGAACTGGGCTGACGTGACCAAGCGGTTCGATGCGGCCCGCGCCGCCGGCAACCCGATCATCCTCGCGCCGTGACCGGCATATCGCCGACAGTGCGATCGTGACCAGCGCCGACCCGATCTCGGCCTTCGCGGCTGCACAGTGTGCCGCCGGGGTCATCGCGGCCAAGCACCGCGGTGACCTCGCCGGCGCCGAGGAACTGCTCGCCACGTTTCCCGACGAGGCGTCCCGTACCCGTGGTTTCTGCTTGCTGGCTGAACTGTCGTTGAGCCTCGTCCGGTCGGCGACCGGTCAGAGCATGGACGACCTGGTGCAGGAGCTGACGCTGTTGATGGCCGCCGCCACGCTGCCCGGCCCGCCTCCCCCGAGCGCCGGCTGAGCTAGCCCTCGGCGGGGCGATGCCAGACCTCCCCGCTGAGCAGTTGATCGGCACCGAGCCAGGCGATGTTGACCATTCGGGTGGCCAACTGGTCGGGGCTCGCGTCGGGTCGGTCGGCTAGCCAGTCGGCCAGCGACTCACTCGCCCCGACCAGGGCGTACGCCTGGATTTCCAGATCGGTCTCGCGGACCTCGCGGCCGTCGGCGCGCAGCGCCCGGTCCAGCATGCCGGCGACCACCTCGGCCATCCGGGCCCGCATCATGGCTAGCTCACCGGCGAACGGCGGCTCTCCCCGGGCCTGCCGGTAGAGCACCACCCAGCCGTCCCGGTACGTCGCGACAAACCCGAAGAACGCCCGCAACCCGTGCCACAGTCGCTGGTCCGGTGGCAGATCGGGGCCAACCGCGCCGGCGATCGTCTCCAGCATCCGGGCGCCTTCGCGATGCAGACAGGCGATGAACAATTCTTCCTTGGTGCCCAGGTAGGCGTAGACCATGGGCTTGGAGATGCCCGCGTCCTCGGCGATCTCGTCCATGCTGGCGGCGTGGAAACCACGTCGGGAGAACACCCGGACCGCCGCGTCGAGCATCTGCTGCTCGCGTACGGCTCGGGGCAGACGCCGGAAGGCGGGAGTGGTCGACACCCTTGCCACCTTACCTACTCGCCCGTAAGGTTACGCAGGAGTAACTAGAGCACCCGTCCGGAAGGTACGCGCCATGACTGAGTTCGATCCGGCCAACTTCTCCTCGGTCGACCCCAAGCAGTTCGCCCAGATCGTCAAGTCCACCCCGGACGCCAAGCTCGCCGAGGTGATGCAGAGCGACCTGCGCGGCAAGATCCTCAGCGAGGTGTTCGACCGGATGCCGGCGCTGTTCCGGGCCGACCGGGCCGGCTCCACCAACGCGGTCATCCACTGGATCATCACCGGTCGCCCCGACGGCGGCTCGGACACCTACGAGGTCGTCATCTCCGACGGCACCTGCACGGTGCCGGCGACCCCCGAGCAGGAGCCGAAGCTCGCGCTCACCATGGGCCCGGTCGAGTTCCTGAAGATCGTCTCCGGTGGCGCCAACCCGGTCATGATGTTCATGACCGGCAAGCTGAAGGCAAAGGGTGACCTGGGCCTCGCCGCCAACATCGCCAACCTGTTCGACATCCCCAAGGCCTGACATGGCCGAGTTCTCGCTCGACCTAACCGAGGAACAGCGGGATCTACGCGACTGGGTGCACGGCTTCGCCAAAGAGGTCGTGCGCCCAGCCGCAGCCGAATGGGACGACCGTGAGGAAACCCCCTGGCCGGTGATCCAGGAGGCGGCCAAGGTCGGTCTCTACGGCTTCGAGTTCCTGGCCACCTGCTGGGGCGACCCCACCGGTCTCTCCCTGCCGATCGCCAGTGAGGAACTCTTCTGGGGCGACGCCGGCATCGGCCTGAGCATCTTCGGCACCTCGCTGGCCGTGGCCGCCATCTACGGCACCGGCACCCCCGATCAGTTGATCGAATGGGTGCCGCAGTGTTTCGGCACCGCCGACAAGCCGGCAGTGGCCGCGTTCTGCAGCACCGAACCGGAGGCCGGCTCCGACGTGGCGGCCATGCGCACCCGCGCGGTGTACGACGAGGCCACCGACGAGTGGGTGCTGAGCGGGCAGAAGGCGTACGCCACCAACGGCGGGATCGCCGGGGTACACGTGGTCACCGCCTCGGTCGACCCGGCGCTCGGCTCCCGGGGCCAGGCCGCCTTCGTGGTGCCCCCCGGCACGGCCGGGCTCGCCTCGACACGCAAACTCGCCAAACTCGGCCTCCGCGCCTCGCACACAGCCGACATCTTCCTCGACGAGGTACGCGTCCCGGGGCGCTGCCTACTCGGTGGACACGACAAGCTGCGGGAACGGCTCGACCGCGCCCGATCCGGGCAACGCACCAGTGGCCAGGCCGCCATGCGGACCTTCGAACTGTCCCGTCCCACCGTCGGGGCCCAGGCGATCGGGGTGGCCCGGGCGGCATACGAGTACGCCCTCGCGTACGCCAAGGAGCGGGTCCAGTTCGGCCGGCCGATCATCGAGAACCAGGCCATCGCCTTCGCGTTGGCCGACATGAAAATGGAGATCGACGCCGCTCGGCTGCTGGTCTGGCGGGCCTCCTGGATGGGCCGCAACAACCGGCCGTTCCTGGCCGGTGAAGGCTCGATGTCCAAGCTCAAGGCCGGCGAGGTGGCCGTGGCGGTCACCGAGAAGGCGGTGCAGATCCTCGGCGGAGCCGGCTTCCTCCGGGAGCACCCGGTCGAACGCTGGTACCGGGACGCCAAGATCTACACCATCTTCGAGGGCACCTCGGAGATCCAGCGTCTGGTGATCTCCCGGGCCATCGCCCGCTAGTCGGACCGGTAGGCAGGCCGGTAGTCGGACGGGGACCGGGGTCAGGACCTGAGCAACCGGTGCGGCCCCGGCCCCTGCTCCGCAAGTCGGTCGTCCGGGTTGACCAGGGCGCACTCCTCCAACGACAGGCAACCGCAGCCGATGCACCGGGTGAAGCGGTCGCGCATGTGCTCCAGCCGAGCGATGCGAGCGTTGATCTCCTTGCTCCAGCACTCCGCAGCCCGCTCCCAGAACTCCCTGGTCGGAGCCATGTCAGCTGGCAACAGCGCCAGCACCCCACCGATCACGACCAGAGGTATCCCCGTGTTCTGCGATGCGCGGATGAACGCGATCCGGCGCAGGGTGCTGCGGTGATAACGGCGCTGGTTCCCGGTAGTCCGCTGGCTGTGGATGAGTCCCTGCCGCTCATAGAACCGCAGAGCCGAGTGCGAAACGCCACTACGGTCGGACAGCTCTCCGATGGTCAGTAGCGGGGTGGTGGGCGGCGGATGGGCGGCCAGTGGCTGGGTGGTGGGCGGCGGATGGGCCGCCAGTGGCTGGGCGGTGTTCGGTGGCACCTGGGGCATGCCGACCAGCCTAACTTGACCTCAACATTTGTTTAGGTTTGATCCTTCTGGGGTGTGGCCGAACGCGTAGCCACGATCGACACCCACCAGATCAGGGGATCACCATGCCTCGTCAGCCTCTGCAACTCGCCGTGATCGTCGGCAGCGTCCGAGAGGGCCGGTTTGGTCCGACCATCGGCAACTGGTTCGTCCGTCAGGCCCGCGAGCGTGCCGACCTGACCGTCGACGTCATCGACCTGGCCGACTTCGCACTGCCCGTGGCGATGCCGGCGTTCGGTGCCGAAGCGGCGCCGGAAGCCACCCTCGCTCTCCAGGACCTGTCTCCCCGGCTGGCCGCCGCCGACGCGTTCGTCGTGGTCACGCCCGAGTACAACCACAGCTTCCCGGCGGCGTTGAAGAACGCCATCGACTGGCACAACCACCAGTGGTACGCGAAGCCGGTGGCGTTCGTCTCCTACGGCGGCATCAGCGGGGGCTTACGGGCGGTCGAGGCGCTGCGCCTGGTCTTCGCCGAGCTGCATGCCGTGACCATCCGGCACACGGTCAGCTTCCACAACGCGTGGCAGCAGTTCGGCGCCGACGGGACGCCCCGGCAACCGGACGAGTCCGACCGGGCCGCCAAGACTCTCCTCGACCAGCTCACCTGGTGGGGCCATGCGCTGCGCGATGCAAAAGCCATCACCCCGTACGTGGGCTGAGCCCGCCTGTCATCCGCTCCCGTACTGACGACACCTCATTGGAGAGTGCCATGACCGTCGCTGCCCAACCCGTCATTCCGTCCGCCGACAGCATTGTGGCGACCAGCCGCTGGCAGGTCGACGGCCGCCATGCCCAACGCTCCATAGCCGACACCGCGATGGCCCGGTGGCGGCAGTCGCCCTGGCCCGAGGGCTGCCTCTCCATCGCCTGCCTGCTCAGCACCGACGGTCGACTCGTCCTGTTCGACAGCCAGTGGACAGACGAGCAGAGCTACCAGCGGCACATCGCGAACCTCGACCAGCCGGGTACGGCCGACCGGGTCGACGGGCTTGAGCCCGGTGTGACCCACTTGGACGCCGTCGTCACCCGACCCGCCGGACCACCCGTCAGTCGTACCGCCGACGGGCCGTTCTCGGGCTGCGTGGTCCTGGTGACGATCGCCACCGACGGCCCCGACCGGCAGCAGAAGGTCGCAGAGATGATCGCGGCCGTGGCAGCGACGCCCGAGCCCGGCGCGCTCGGCGGGCAGATCCGGTTCAGCCTCGATGGTGCCCGCGTGGTGCTCTACGCGGAGTGGACCAGCGAGGAGGCACATCGTGAGGCCATCACTGGTTCCACGTTCGGTGGCCCGCAGGGAATCTTCCACGGTACGCCCGGAATCCAGGGGCTCAGCATGAACCGTTACCAACGGTACCGCTTGGCCACTCGCTGACCAGCCGCCGCCCGGGTTGACCGTCCCTCCGGAAGGTAGTTGCCCCAACGCCTGGAAGTGCTCGCGTTCCGAATACCGCCGGCGTCGGGCTGATCATCACCGAGGGAACGGTGATCGACCATCCAGCGTCGGCCGGCGGTCCCCGAGTGCCTCGCCTCTTCGGTGCCGCACCGTCGGCCGGCCGGGCTGACGTGGTCGAAGCGGTACGCGCCGCTGGTGGCCGTACCGTCCCGCAACTGTGGCACGTCGACACCGACCGTACGACCGACTCCCTGCCCAACCCGGGCGGGCCCCGACTCGTGCAGCAACGCGATCAGCCCGGCGATGTCGTCCGTCCCACCGATCGGCCCGTCGAACTCATCCCGTACCGGGCCCGAGGCGGTCCAAACGTCGTACTGCCCCGGACACGAGGGCCGGGCGACCGCTCCGCCTGCCCGAACTCGGGTTCGTCAGAAGCCCGTCGGCACTAGACGAGTAGTTCCGATGTCAGGGGTCGATGTCTGGGCATGAAGAGAGGGCGTCCAAGATCGTGTTGTGACGCAAGACCTGGACACCCTCTT
>NZ_JBSFTE010000039.1:0-31653 GCF_053590565.1 Micromonospora sp. NPDC003197
CGTGCCCTCATCCGGCAAGCCCGTACCCACTACCGCTGGAACACCCGCCCCACCACCCGCCGCCTCAAATAACACCTACTGACGGTCCCTCTTAGATTAGATGTGCTCTTCTGGGATGCTGGGGCGCGGTAGCCGGTTGGCCATGCAACAGCCGGCGGAGAGGCGCTGGCTGCTGTTCTCCATTAAGCGCCTCTCCGCCAGCCGGACGGCGGTGAGATCTCACAACCGTCTCACGGACGGCCCGGTGAACTCTGGCAGCGACTGGCGTAGCCCGAACCTCACATCGCCAGTTACCTGCATTCCCGGCACAAGCCAGTAGCGTTCGGCAGCCGCTGGCAGCCCTGCTAGTTCACTGGGGGTCAAGGGGTCGTGGGTTCGAATCCCGCCGTCCCGACAGGGTATAACCGCAGGTCAGAGGGCTGATTCGAGTAGATCGAGTCGGCCTTCTTGGGGTTTCTGGGGACCACCACAGTCAAGTGCGCCGTCCGGTAGTGCTCCTTGGCTGCTGGTCAAGTTTCAGGTGGCTAATCGGGTCATCTGCCGAATTGTTCGTTCTCTGTATCAAGCCGGCCCGGCCCTGGCCTGCTGGCGACCTCCGGCCGGCATCGGCCCGTGCGGCAGGCCGGGTTTAGCCCTCGATCACATGGCACTCGACACCAATGATCTCAACCAGGGCAGCGCGCACCATGGAAAAATGCTCACTGGACAGGTCAAGCCCAAGATGGTGCACTCTCGGGAACCCCAGCTTCGTCGCGGCCGGTGCGCCGTACTCCAGATAGAGATCACGAGGGGTCAGCCGCCACGAACTCACCGCCTCGTACGCGACGACACCGTCGCCGTTGACCACCTCGTGGGCATCGAAGTCGTACCAGAACAGAAACTCGATCACCCGCCGCGGCCCATCGCGTAAGGAAAGCGTCAGGACATCATCGACCTCGCTACAGATGGCATCGGTGACGCGTGCCGGATACCGCATGCGGTGAACCGTAGCGTGTCCAGAAATCCCCGGTCCGTGCGAGCCGCCGAGGCGACAGAAATTACGGGCCCAGAGGCTTATCCCAGTCTGCGATGAACGAGTCCAATGCCTCGGTACGTCGCCGGAGCACCCTGGCCGCAACCGGCGGCAGGGAGTGTATGGCGAGTTCCAAGACTCGACGGTGATCGAACGGATCCGGGCAGCACGAGAGTTGCCCACAACCCCAGATCTCGTCCCGCTGATGTCGCGACGCGCGTACAAACGACTCCCAGCCCTGCAATGCCTCAGCGACCGCGCCAGGGTGCAGACGTTCCCGCTCTAGCCGGGCAATCTCGGACTGACCCCGGCTAGGAATGCCAGAGACCACAGCAATTCGTTCCCCTGGCCGTGTGCGCCGACGAAGGGCGGCACGGGTTTCACCTGGCGATCTACGCGGCATGGCTCTTTCGTACAGTCGACATCCCAGGATTCTCCCACGGTTCCATGCTCCGAAGGATCGGGCGTCAGGCCGTGACGATCGCGAGGGTGGCTGGCCGGCCGTCGAGGTCGGGGCGATCGCTGCCGTGCCGCTGCGCGGCTTGCCACCGGAGTACGTGGTCCAAGTGCGCGGTGAGCCGGCGTTACGCGGCCGCCCCCGGCCCTCTCGGGCCGGGGGCGGTGAGGCGTACGACGCCGGAGAGCCGCACGCGGATCGAGCTGGTGACATCGGATACCTGGACCTGCGTTCAGACACCTGATGTCTCGGCCGAGGTCAGTTCCTCCCCGGCGGTAGCGATAGCGCTCATATGCATCACCGGGTTCGGTCGGTCGGGCCGCCAGCCTTGCCGAAGCGCTACCCGGATGCTGTCAACAACCTCGGCCGGACGAACCGCCTTCCCCGAGGCCATCATCCAGTTGTCCGGTCGCGGAGAGTCGGTCGTAACGACAAGTACCGAGCCCGGGTCTTGCTCCAGCTCGACGGCGTAGGTCAACGCTGTCTCGGCCACTCCCTGGCTATACGTGGGCTTCGGGCGGATTCGCCAGCGATAAATGATGCCGTCGACCGAGATGAGGCGGCTGCCCTTCTTCGGAATGGCCATGATTTTCTCCGCTCAGATGGTTGCCGGGCGTTGCCGAAAGGCGTAGAGGTCGACCAGGAAGGCGTCGTGCTCGTCGTTCGACTCGCACAGATCAGGCCGGGCCCTCGCCTTCCGACCCGACGTACACGACTGGTCGTTGACTACCAGAGCCGACCAACATGAATGCTCCGCCCGAAGCGTCCCCGGCGATCATCTCAAGGGATTCGCCGCCGGACAGATGGACCGGCTCAACCGGCCCGTATGCTCCCCGCGAGACATCGAAATCGAACCGCACCAACAAGGCCGCGATCCACGGCGTAGCGCGGATCTGGTCCAGCAGAACGCGATCGGATTGCACATCAGCGACGGTACCGCCCAGGACCGACCCGGCCATCCAGGGGCCATTAACTGGTGTACCGAACTGTCATCAGTGGGCAACACCGGTCAGCGCCACATCGCCGACGAGCAGGCACAACGGACAGAACCGGGCAGTCAGAAACGATCCTCCAAACTGGGGCTCGCAGGACAGGGCTGCCGGTGCCCATCCTTTGGTCATGGGAGCTCTCAAGCAGTGGTATCTGTTCGTCCCTAACGCTTTGCTGCCTCTTGCCGGCTGCTGCCGCGACCGTTGGCGGGGTCTGAGCGGTCTGCAGATCCCGTAACCGTCGCTGAGCTTCATCCGCAGTTGTCGGGGTACGGTTTGGAGTGCAGAGGTAAGTACGGCTTGAGGGTCTGTCGCTGATCTTGTGACGCGCGGTTGGGTTCGTCGTTCGAACGTGCTCAGTTCGCCGGACGCCACAGCGCCCAGGGCACCCGGTGACCCACGACGTCATCGATCTCGACGAGCGCCACCGGATCGACGATCTGGCCATCCGCACTCCGGCCGCCGGACAAGGTCGCCCACCGCCAAATCAGACGCCTTCGCGCAGGTACAGGTCGCGCAGCAGGCCGATCTCGTCGCCGTGATGTGTGACCTCTTTCAGAGCGTGCAGCGCGAGCTTCAGATAGGTCTCATCGGCCCAACCGCCTGGGCCCATGCCTATCGGCACCAGGAGGCGCTTGTCGCCGAGGGATGCGACATGGGAGATGAAGTGCTCCCAGTCCTCGGCCAGCGCCTGGACGCCCTCTTTCGCGGTGCCTGGCCACTCGTGGCGGTCGCCGAGCTCGGGAACGTCCTCGAAGAAGTGGATCACATAGCCGCGCAGGCAGAGGCTGCCGATTTGCCAGATGCGCCAGGCGATCGTCGTGAAGGGGTCCGGCGCCTCCGGACTCGATTCCGGAAACAGCGTGGCGACGCGGAAGACACCGTCGTCTCGGGGCGGATGCTGATGCAGTCGTTGACCGGCTCCCAGTGGTACTCGGCGTCGGTCAAGCCCTCCAGGCGCTCGAACAGCCGGAATCGCACGTTTTCGAAGATCGCGAGAATGTCGCGCGTGACGGGGTCGGGCACGATCATGTCAGCCATGTCAGCTCCAGGGCACGGTGGTTCCGGGGCGGTCGGGATGATCAGGATGGACGGGTCGGTCGGCTCGGTCAACTACCGCCGCCTCGTCGGCGTCACCGCGCAGCCCAGCTTTTTCACCAGGAACCGCCTGCAGCCGATGTAGCGTCCACTCCTGCGACAGGAGGCGCCCGAAGAGTCGTGCAAAGCAGGGAGGGGGAGGCTGCGGTGTGGGGTGCGGTGTTGCTACGGGCAGGTCTTGCCGTCCTCGGGGCCGGCGCCCATGAGGCCATGATCCAGCACCGTCTCCAACGCGAGGAAGTCCGCGTCAGGGGCCTGGTGGTCCGCCACCGCGTGCAAAGCTCCGCAAAGGATGGCACTGCCTACTTCGCGGTGGTCGAATTCGTTGATGCGCAGGGTAGTCGGCACACGTTCGAGGCCAGGTCATCCGAAGGTCAAGGGGCTTCCCATGGCCGGTGGGGTCCCAGTGCGCTACCTTCCGGACGCCCCGCAGGCGGCACGAATCGATCTCACCAGGAGACATCTTGGGGATGTCGCGTTTCGTCTCGTGGGCGGCAGCCTGTTCACGGCCGTCGGGATCTGGATGCTCGCCAGCGGCCGTTGAGCCTGTTCCTCAGATCAGAGCCCGGACGGCCCCGGCCCCGACCACCGAGAGGCTGGGGACGTTCTTTTTCGTCGGGTCTGTCGCTGATCTTGTGATGGTGATCAGGTTTGCAGGAGGATGCGTTTGCGGAGCAGGTCGAAGTTGGCGCGGCCGTAGCCCATACGTTTGATCAGTTTGGCTCTGGTGTTCTGGCCCTCGACCTGGCCTGAGCTCCAATTGGTGGACAGACCGGCGACGACGGCGTCGTAGTCGTAGTGGAGTCCGTCGGCGAACTGCCGCAGGTGGGGTAGATCGTCCTGACGGAGCTGATCGATCCAGGTTGGTAGCTCAGCGCCGGTGAGGTTGGCCTGGCCTGGTGTTTTGAAGATTGGCTCAGGCTGCTCGGTGGTCTCGTTGATCACTCCGCTGAGTCGTCGTCGGCGTCGTATGGGCTTGTCCATGGGGATGATGACGGCCGGATCGTGGTTGGGTGGCTGCTGCTGTCGTCCTTGGTGTGGCCGGTGGTTGTTGAAGTGGTCGGCGTACTTGTTGGCCACGGCCTGCGCGTGCCGTTCGTTGTAGATCAACATGTGGTCGGTGCATTCGTCGCGGAGGCTGCGGCCCCAGCGGTCGATGTAACAGTTGGCCCGTGGGGTACCGGGCGGGGTCTTGACCACGGTGATGCCTTCGGCGGCGAAGGCATGATCGAAGGCGGTGGTGTACTTGGCGTCGCGGTCGCGGATGAGAAACCGGAATCGGTTGGCATGCTCGCCGAGGTCCATGGTGAGGTTGCGGGCTTGCTGGGTCACCCATTGCCCGGTGGGGCGGGCGGTGACGCCGAGGAGGTGGACCCTTCGGGTGGCCACCTCCATGACCACCAGCGCGTACAGGCGTCGCGGCAGGATCGTGTCGATGTGAAAGAAGTCGATGGCCAGCAAACCAGCGGCCTGGTTGCGTAGGAAGGTACGCCAGTGGGTGTCCTGCTGTCGGGGTGGCGGGCCGACACGGCTGCGGGACAGGATTCGTCGGATCGTGCCCGCCCCGATGCGGTAGCCGAGCTGCTGTAGTTGGCCTTGGATTCGGCGGTGGCCCCATCGCGGGTTCTCGTGGGCCAGCCGCAGTACCAGGTTCCGGATTTCGTTGCTGATGGGTGGTCGGCCTGGTTTGTTCGGGTAGGTCCAGTGGCGTCGTACCAGCCATCGGTGCCAGTTCAGCAACGTGGCCGGAGTGACGATCCGGTGTGCCCGTATCCGGCGGGGCAGTAGGCGGGCGAGGGCGGCCCTGAACGTGGCGGCGCAGTATCGCTATTTCGTGCCGCAGCGCGAGTACCTCGACCATCAGCGCTCTGTCGCTGCGGATTAGTAGCCCCAGTCTGGTGAATAGGTGGATTATTCCCAGGTACAGCAGCCGTACGACCATACCGACGATGGTCAGCCCGAGCTAAGAGCTCCCCGCTTACAGCCTGTGCGACAGGTTCTGGCACGGTACACGCCGAGAAGCACCACCACGCCGAGGGACTGGTGCATGACGTCCTCAGCCAGGCGCGACGTTGTCCGCCGGTTGGGCTCCTCGCCCTTGCCCAGGTTTATCGACTCGGCGACGGCCAAGCCCTCAGCGACTTGCTTAGCGACCCATCCGGGCATGTGCGCGATGAGCTAATTCTGCTTGCCGACCTTGTCCGGACGAGTGCGCTCTACAACCAGGTCGGCTACCGCGAGCGCCAGATGGGTGGCACCCACTTTGCCCAGCGCCGCCAGCGCGGTGACCGAGATCGGCGGCCTGTCGAACTCGTACAGAAAGGTGGAATGACAGGCCGCGAGCCGCAACCAGCGTGCCCGCAGCGGATCATCGCCCACCCGCCAGCCTCGCCTGCCGAGTTCGGCGACAAGCGAGTCACTGAGCGGCACATCATCCGCCGCCAGGGCCGGATCGGGAAGCGAGGCGAAGGCAGGTCGGGACATGCCAGCGGTACCCTCCAGGTAGCGAAAAGGTCCGGCAACTCTAACCCGGTAGGCCTACACAAGGGACGGTCGGAAGCGCGGTTCGAGGCCCCGGAACGGTGACAGGATCCGTCTGGCCGCCGACGGGGAAAAACCATGGCCGCAAGCGGGGAGATCGCTGTCCAGCAGGTTGAAGCAATCGTGGTGCTGTCCAGCGGCGTCGGCTCGGCACCTCACACGGGCGCGGCTATTCGCAGACGTCGGCAGACGGCAGGTTGGTCTGACCCCTGACGACCTTGTCTGCCCGGTCGGGGACAACGGGTGGCGGGTCAACTACGTAGCATCGCGCCATGCTCGGAGTGCTCTGCGCGCTGGTTGGCTGCCTCCTGATCCCGTACGTGCTGATCTTCCTGGTCACAGATGGGGAGTTCATCCGGGACTTGTCTCAAACGCGCCATGGGTCGGTTCCGCGGCAGCCCCGACCGCATCGCCTGTTTGCTGAGTTGGCGTGGCGGCATCGGCGTGCGATGCAGGTGGTGCGGGAGCTTGATCGGCACGAGCGCGATTAAGAGGACGAGTAGTTCGGGCGACCCGCTCCGTCGGATCCCATCAGGACCAGGATGAAGACGACCGCCGCCACCATGAGTACACCTGCGTCGATTGACAGCAGCCACGGAGATAGGAGGAGTCTTGCTCCCTCGGCCCGTACTTCGGGGCGTCCGTCGGGGGGCACACTGTCGGAGCCCTTTGGCGGGATGGCATAGGTCCTCGTCGTGGTTGAGTGGGAGTGGCACCAGTGAAGGCAGACGCGCTGAGTCCCCGTCAGTTGTTCGACGGCAGGGTGCACTACGAGATTCCGCCGTTCCAGCGGCCGTATGTCTGGAACGAGGAAGATCAGTGGGCGCCGTTGTGGGCCGACGTGATTCGGGTCGCGGAGAGCCGTGTCGTCGCCGCCGGCGCTGAGCCGGCTGTGCCACATCATTTCTTGGGCGCGGTTGTCTACGAGTCGAAGCCGCCGGTGGTCGGGGATGTCACTCGGCACATGGTGATTGACGGGCAGCAGCGCATGACCACGATCCAACTGATGATCGATGCCGTCCAAGCGGCAGTCGCCGAGCGTGGGCACGACTTCTCGCTGAAGACCTCGAAGGGCTCATTTTCAACCATTCGTCGGCCTTCAAGGGCAAGCCTGAGCGGTTCAAGTTGTGGCCGTCGAAGCATGACCGACCTGCGTTTGCCCAGGCGATGGATCCCAAGCCCGGCGGGGTCGGGGAGCACCGGATCATCTCTGCCCACGAGTTCTTCTCCAACGAGGCTCACGCCTGGCTCACCGGGACGCCTGACGACGATGGCAACACCCCGCCGGGCTCCGAGCAGGCCCGTGCGGAGGCGCTGTCGGCAACGCTGCGCGATGGGCTGTACATCGTCGCGATCAATCTGACAGGCCACGACGACTCCCAGCTGATCTTCGAGACCTTGAACGACCGCGGGACGCCGCTTCTCAAGGCCGACCTGATCAAGAACTGGGTGTTCCAGCGGGGCGTGAAGGCCGGCGCTGACGTCGAGGACTGGTCGGAGACGCACTGGGTCGACTTCGACGATGACTGGTGGCGGGCCGAGATCGTGCAGGGCCGTCACCAGCGCTCCCGCATCGACATCTTCGTGCAGTACTGGCTTACCATGCGGTTGCGCGACGAGGTGAAGACCGAGCAGGTCTTCCGGGTGTTCACCGAGTACGCCGCGCCCTACATGTCCAGCCCTGACGGCGCCGACAAGCTCCTGAGCGAATTCCGCAAGGACGCTGACACCTACCGCGCCTTGGCGAATCTCCCCGAGGACACAGCCCAGGGGTCGTTCTACTCCCGGGTCATCGAAACGATGGGACTCGCCGCGACAAGCCCGCTGCTGCTGTGGCTTCTGTCGGACAACCACAAGGTGCCCGAGAAGCAGCTGGAGATTGCCCTCGAGGCACTGGAGAGCTGGGTCATGCGCCGGACGTTGCTCCGGATGACGATGAAGGACGTCAACAAGACCATGGTCTCCATCCTCAAGCTCCTCGACCGGTCATCGATCGACACGGCGGGCGACACGGTCCGGAACTTCCTCGCGGACCAGCGGGCGGATGCGCGTCTGTGGCCTACCGACGCCACCATGAAGGCCGAGCTTCCCTCGCTCAAGCTTTATGGATACCTGCGCCAATCGCGTTTGCGCGTTGTGCTGGAGGCGATCGAGAAGAAGCTTCGCACCAAGTTTCACGAGAACATCGCGCTCCCGGCCAAGCTTGAGATCGAACACGTGATGCCCCGGTCGTGGCAGACCCACTGGAACCCTGAGCCGCGGCTCACGCCCGAGCAAGCGGCGGACCGTGACCGACGCATTCAGACCCTTGGCAACCTCACCCTGGTGGCGAAGAGCCTCAACGGCGCCCTGTCGAATCGGCCGTGGACCGACACGGAGGCTGCGGGCATGACCTCCGGAGGCGAGGCCGGCTTGGGCAAGCGCAGTCTCCTGGAGAAGTACAGCCTGCGTGTGTTGTCGAAGGACTTGATCAAGGATCATCCCGACGCGTGGCGTGATGCCGATATCGAGGCGCGGGCAGCGGAACTGACGGACCACATCTGCCAGGTGTGGACTGGCCCCCCCGTTGGCACACACGCAGGGCAGACGACCCAGCCAGGCGGCTGTTCGATACCTTCCCAACAGACCCAGGGTGAAGTGCCAACGAACGCGGTCCACGACCCGACCTGACGGCGTGAGGTTCCGAGCGGAAGGCGGCCGGACCCCGCCTTCCGCCCGACATAAGCCCTCCCCGTCCTGGCGGTCGGGTCGAGAGTTCGATCGATGTCCCTGTCCGTGGCATGAAACCAACCACAACGACTCCGTGAAACCCGGGAAACATCAGGATGTCCGTCAAGCCGCGTCAGGTCCACCCTGAACCACGGCCGATGCGGTGCGTCTCTCCACATAGCAGGGTCGACAATGGACCGCTAAGCGGTCCAGGGCTATGCGCAGAGAGGAAGCTGTGAAGCTTAAAATTAGAAGCCGCGTCGGGACCGTCGTAGCATCAGCCGGGGTACTGGCGGGGGCACTTACGCTGGGTCTGGCCAGTCCGGCGTCCGCCTCGTCGGTTCCCGACTTTGAACTGCGAATCTGCTCCTACGGCAACTTCCAAACCAACGCCTACTACACCGGCGGCGGCGTTATCACCGCCCCGGCGGGGCAGTGCAGGTCCCACCACTGGCAGGGATGGGGCCCTAACCCGTCTTTGGTGCTCCGTGTTGACACCTACGTCAACGGCGGCGGCTACATCGCAAGCGCGTCCGTCGACATCGCACCGGGCGCGGGACTGGCTACCGGCGGTACGGCCAGCAGCCCCTACCTCTGGTCCTTCTAACAACGCTCTTCCGTAGCAGTGCGCCAGGTACTGGCGCACTGCTACGGCTCTTTACCTCGATCCATAAACCGGCTTCGACTCCGGGGGTGTTTGGGGACTTCGATGACGTGGGCGTCGGAGATCAGTTCGCAGGTGTCGGGATCGGTGACGGCGCCCGGGTAGTGCACCAGCGTGTAGGCGTGCTGGGGGATGGTGGCAATCGTGGCGTCGACGGCTGGGTTGTGGGCGGATGGCGAACGAGCACTGCGCTCCGGCGTTGACGATTGCAGTGATGGCCTTGCCGCTGCATCAGGCGGAGTCGCCGCGTGCCAGGATCTTTGGCCGGGTCCGCGCCGTGGGCAATAGCGGTGTTGATGCCTTTAGTCAGCATGGACGCGGCACCTTTGGCAGACCTGTCGGCGCAGCACCGCTGCCTCATGCCGTATCACGAAGACCTAGATGATCTATTCCAAGGGATGTGGGACAGCGAAGAGGAGCGAGGTGCCGAGCCGCTGCTGTTCGGTGTGTAGGAGGCCGGACAGGAACGACACGGTGACCTTGCGCACGGGCAGGGGTAGCGCTGGTGTTACTCCTGGTGACGTAGGGCCATCGATGATGGCGATCCCGGGAAGGGCTGCCTTCTAACAAGGTTTCTGCGTCTTCTCGTTGCACCGCAACGGATCTGGGCGGGTCTGATCCGTTGACCGAGTTGGCTACTTCAAGTCCTCACATCGCTGCTCGGAAAGGCTCCTTGGGTTTCGCTGTTCACTACGGACTCGACCCGGGTCGGTTCACCGGCTCGGCTCGGATACCGAGGCTCGGAGGAGTGCGAGAGGGTCGTCCGGCCAAGCTGCCGTGAGTTGGGCTGAAACAGAAGGGCCCGCTCTCCCGTGGCATGTATCGCACAAGTCGGTTTGTTTATCAACTGAGAACAACGCGGCGTGGCCGGGACTGTCTACCGAATCTTAGCCACGGGGTGAACCAGTGAAGCGGCGCATCGTCGTACCTGACGGATGGTGTCAGGGAGGAACAAACAGCATGCGACCCAGGTCCGAGGCAGCTCGCTCGCCGAAGCTGCGCAGCCTGTCCGGCGGCCTTACCGCCGGTGTTGCGCGGCGCGGGATGACGTCAGTGCGCGGGTTCCTGGGGGCCGGATGGGCGTGGCCGGACAGCCCGCTACGGAGGGGCATCGCGGTGGGCGTGTTGTTGGCCCTGACCGCTGCGGCTGCTGCGGTCGGCCTGTCGGGCCTCCGGACCGGTGCCGCCAACGACTCGCGTCCGGGGCGACCGGTTCCGCCTGGGCAGGTACAGGCCATCTCCACTGCGGCGCTGTCCTGCTCTGTGCTGACCCCGGCCCGCCTGGCAGGGCAGCTGATGGTGGCTTCCGGCTTTGATCCGAATGCCCGGACCGAGCAGGGCGGCACGGGTGTTGCCGGCCTGACCGACGCGGTGTGGGACGAGTGGAAGCCGGCAGCGGACGCGCGGCGGGAGGACTCGGCGGCGAGCGTCGTCGCGCTGGCGCACTACATGTGTGACCTCTCCGGGCGCGTTCGGCAGGCGAGGACCGGCGGTGACCAATGGCGGTTGGCGCTGGCCGCATACCACTCCGGGGTAGCCGCCGTCCGCGACGCCGGCGGTGTCCCGGGTGCGGCCAAGCGATATGTCGACATGGTGACGGGTTACGCGACCTGGTACGCACGCCAGCCCGAGTTCAGCGGGAGTGGGGCAACGTCGTCCGCCGGTCCGTTGGGCGGGGTGCAGCCAAGCGCGGGTACTCCGGCGAAGCCGGTACCGGACGCGTACCTGTCAGCCATCCTGCTGGCCGGGAAGGCGTGCCCGGCGGTGCCGGCGACCCGGGTCGCCGCGCAGCTGATGGCGGCGTCGGGATTCAACCCGAACCTGCTCGGGGCGAATGGTGGGCAGGGGATCGCCCAGTTCGATCCGGTGGTGTGGGCGGAGTATGCCCCCGATGCCGCCGTGACGTCCCCGTGGGACCCGCAGCGGGCCATCACGGCGCTCGGCGTGGTGATGTGCGCCCTGGTCGAGGAGTTGGGTCCGGGAGAGGGCGATGCGTACCAGAAGGCACTCGCGGCGTTCCGTTGGGGACCGGAAACGGTACGGCGAGCAGGCGGGGTCCCCGACGCGCCAGCGGTGCGTGTGTTCGTCGCGCTGGCCGAGGGGTACGTGACCAGCTACCAGGGTGACCCACGGCTGCCGGGCCCGCGCCCGTCGCCGTCGACGGGTGGCCCGGATCGCTCGCTTGCCGGGTCGGGCGGCCGGACGCCGGGTGCGGGACCCGCCGGTGACACCGCTACCGGCGGGGTGTCCGGGGCACAGACTGGCGGGCAGCCGGCACCAGCACAGACGCCCGCGAAACCGGCATCGACGAGACCCCAACCAAAGCCGGTGGGTAGCGCCGGCCCGATCATCGGGCATGGTAGTGGTCGTTGCGTCGACGTAACCGACGGCGCCTACCGGAGCAACCCGCAGTTGCAGATCTGGGACTGTAACGGCGGACCGAACCAGCGGTGGACGGTCTACAGCGACGGAACGATTCGGGCGTTCGACCGGTGCATGACCGTGGCCGGTGGCTCGACCGCCAACGGTGCGTGGATTCTGTTGAGCGTTTGCGACGGAAGCGCGAGTCAGCAGTTCACGCTGAACAAGGCGCATGATCTGGTCAACAAGCGCGCGGACAGGTGCGTCGACGCCAGGTATCTGGGAACGAGTAACGGAACGCGCCTGCAACTGTGGGACTGCGCGGGCACCGACAACCAGAAGTGGCATCGTTGACGACTGTCGTGTAGGGGCGAGCGGCTCCACCGGTGTTCCCGTACGGCGCTCATGCCGCAGGCGGGGTGTTCTTGGCTGGCTCGTCGTCCGATACCGCGTCACCCGAAGGGGCGATTCGCCAACGGATCTTCGTGCCGTCGACCTGGGTCACGTCGAGCTCCACGTAACGGCCCAGGTTGTGCGCGATCAGCCGGGCGATGAGCAAGGGATCGTACGTTTCGGGGGTGAACCCGTCGGGTGGGATGGCCGAAGCGTCGTAGCGCCTCACCTCCTCAGTCAGCTCCGTGGTGATCCTGCGTAGCTGGGCGAGGCGCGCCGGTGGCGGCACAGTGATACCGGCCATCTCCCAGATCAGTTGGTGGCGGTTGTCACCACGGTTCTGACGTAGCTGCTCGGCCCGGCGAGGCTTGTGCGAACCGAGTTGATCGATCGCCCACGCCTCCACGAGCTGATACCGCTCGTAGAGGTGCCGGGCGAGTGAGGAGGTGAGCACGATCTGGTTGATGCGGGTGTGACCCCGGAGATAGCGGGAGACTTCCTCGGCGATGGAGAGCTGATCCGTGGCGACGCGACGCGCGCCGACGACCAACTGGTCGAGAGAATAGCGGGGAATGTGCCGGGCCGGCTGGGGCCACCGACTCAGGTCGACCGTCGGCTTCGGCTGTGGCGCATTCTCGAGCTGTTTCAGCAGTTCCACCACCTCGTAGCCGAACAGTTGCGCGTAGACCGGGCCGACGATCGGGTCGCTGACGAACCGGCCGCTCATCTTGGTCTTCTGGACGCCGTGTTCGAAGCGTTCCGCCGTCAGTCGGCCCTTGAACCGCATCCGTACCAGGTACAGCCGCCCCTGCTGCTTCACATGCTGCTCGTAGCGGTAGTTCACCGTCTGCCCGATACCGTCGCCGCGGGGCGTGACACGGGAGAGTGAGGTGTCCATCGACCCGTTGTGCTTACCCCACGGCTCGCTCAGGTGGTTGGGATCGTTCACCCCCAGTGTCTGACCCTGGCTGGCGCTGGCGGCCACCGTGCCGCGCAGGTGACTGCGGTTCGCGTTGGCGCTCGTGCCGGCCTGGTCCTTCGCGTATCGTCCCGTGCCGCTGCCCTCGACAGCGGAGAGCACTTCAAGGTGGTAGAGGTTGCCCACGAGGTACAGGCTGGCGCGGGTGTTGGAGTGGCCGGGCAGGAACAGGTCGTCGGCGAGTTTGTGAGTCTGGCCCCCCACCGCCTTGTGCAGGAAATTGGTGAGGTGGCTCGGGGCCAGCAGCGGTTGTAGCGTGATGGCGGAACGGAAGGTGGCGTCGTTCGCCTTGGTGCCGAATATCCGGCCGAGCAGATCCCACCCCACGTCGATGGCGTCGTCGAGTCGCGCGCTGACGATGAACTTGTCGCCCGGCAGTCTCGTGAGCGGCCTCATGTCGGGTTCGTCGGGGGAGCGGGGCAGCCGCCGCGCCTCGGCGATGCTGTGCGGGAGCTTGAGCACCATCTCGCCGTGGTAGGTGCGCCGCACCGGCTCGGCCCGGCCGGTGACATGCCGGTAGAGGTCGGTGAGGAAATTGTTCAGCGGCCGACTCGGCATGTTGAGGCGGACGACCTCGACGCTGAAGGAGACCTTCGACCTGAAGAGGTAGTGCGCTTTCCAGGCGTATATGGTCTGTTCCTCGCTGCTCTGGTGGGCCTGGGTGATCCCGGAGGTGCGTCCGCCGGAGTAGTTGACCTCTACGGCACCACTGGTGTTCGCCGTGCTCTGCGCCCCGCCGAGGTCCGACTTCAGCGGCGTGAAACCACTGGAGATGCCTCGCGACCGGGTGGAGCTTTGTGCGGTGTGGGCGTGACTGTAGTTCTCGATGCCGGTCTTCGGGACGAAGTCGAATACCTGCGGAGCTGATGTCAGCGTCAGGCGAAGGTCGATCTCCACCACCTCGGCCAGCAGCGCGCCGATCCGGTTGACCAGGTAGAACTTGGTGCCCTGTAGGAGGTCGTCGGTCATCGCATGCAGGCGCGCGCTGGAGAACAGACTGTCGAGGTAGTCCAGGCCACCGACAAGACTCCCCATGACGACCTTTTCGCCCACGACGCGGCGAAACCACATCTCCGGGCCGCTGCGATCGGCGCTGTTCGGCGTCCAGTGCGAACGGTGCGCGCCGAGCAGCCCCGGAACCGCCGTCTCGATCGCCTCCCGCAGGATTTCGATAGGGCGGATCGGCTCACGCGTGGCGGGTTCGGTGGAGCGGTAGAACGTCAACGAGTGGATGCCGCTGTGTCCCAGCGTGACGGGGGCGCCGGGCCGCAGGTAGTCGGGGATGTTCAGCTTGTCCGCACTGTCCAACCCCAGTTCGGTGAGCCGGTTGTCGAGCGCGTCGTGGGTCCGGTCCTCCAGCCTCTTCCGCAACGCCTCCCGCTTATCCCGGTGCGGGTCATTTACCAGGTGCTGTGACTCGCTGTCCATCCGATCCAGTACGGCGCGGACCACCTGGGCACTGAGTTCCAGTCGCTCCGTGGGCTTCCCGTCGCCGTCCTCCCACCGCCGCAGCGCGTCCATCAACTGGCTGTGGTCGATGGGTAGGAGGCGCTCGCCGTACCGGCCCAGCGCCTCCGGCTCCGGGAGCAGGTAGACCATCTCACGGCCCTCTACGCGTCGCGAATCGGGCCGGTCTACCGAGGTGGGCCGTAGCTTCCCGTGGGATTCCCGTACTCCGCTGACGGTGAAGTCGACGGTGGTGCGAAAGGCGTACGCTCGGTGGAAGTCCAGTTCGAGGAGCTCCTTGCCCCCGCTGTGGGACATCGACTTCGACGCGTTTCGGCCGTAGCGGACCCAGCCGGTGGCCTGGCCCTGGACCGCGGCGAAATTGTCGACGTCGGTCAACGGCACCCGGAGCTTGCCGTCGGCCGAGAGCTTGAAGCCGTGAGCGGTGTTGCGCGAGTGCGACGCCTGCGACAGGTGCAGCTTGATCAGACCGGAGGTGAACTGGTCGGTGGTGGCACCCACGAAGGTGCTCGCACCGAGCGCGCCGTGCACACCGAGTGCGCCCTGCTTGTGGCCGAAGAACCCGGAAGTGAAGAAGTTCTCGGATGTGTACTCGTCGTGCAGAATCTCCTTCAGGTAGGAGCGCACCGCCACCGTGCTGACGAAGTTTGCCACCTCCCCGTCGGCCGGGCGCCCCGGCTCGGTGAGCGTGGGCTGGAGCGCACGTGCCGCATCGAGCAGGCCGGTGGCGTCCACGTGGTAGATGACGGCGTGCTCGATCACCCTTAGATCGGTGGGCGGACCGGTCGGCTCCGCGGCGTTGGGCTGCGTGTTGATCCCGGGCACGAGATGGACCGTCGACGTGCCCGTCACCGAGCGGCTGCGCCAGGTACGGCGGTCGTGGGAGTCCGGCCGAGCCCCATCGCTCGGTGCGGGCCGACGCCGGGGGTGGTCGTATTCGATGTGCACCTCGAACGTGCTTGGCAGCCTGAACTCGTCCACGTCGCCCGGGTACTCCAACAGTTGGGGCTCGTTGAGTAGGCGGCCGGCGGTCTGCGCGGCACCGATGCTGTAGGTGTACTCGGCCCCGACCCCCCAGGTCTGCAACAGCCTCGGTCCGGCCGAGAACCGGGGACCGACGGCAAGCGTCTTCGACCCACTCGTGGTGTACGAGCCGGAGCTGCCACCGATCGACAGATTCACGAGGTGGTATTCGCCCGTCCGACGCCGTAGGTAAGCGGAGTTGCCGTCTGCACCGAGGCGGCGCAGATCCTCGGAGTTCTGCGATGCCCTGACGGTCACCCGAGCCAGGCGTAGCCGCCCGTCCCCGGGATCGCCGCGTAGCTCGAACGACAGGCCGTCCTGGTGGAGCTGGTCGTAGTAGGCGGAAAAGGCGTTACTGGAAATGAATTTTTCTATCTGGAAGAGGTTCGCCAACCGGCTGTTGGTACCGATCCGCACGTCCGCACCGAGTTTGGGGTTGACCGAGAACGGACGTCCCGCATTGGGTGGGATGTACCCGGTGGCGCCCAACTCTGCCAGCACCTGACTACGTAGCTGCTCGGCGACGTCGTCGTCGACCCTTACCAGGCCCGTGCCGATACCCCGGCCCAGCGCCACGTGATGCGGCAGCATCACCTGATCCAGGGCACGCGCGGGCTTGCTCCCGTCATTGATCTGGTCCAGGTTGTAGGGCACCGCCTCTGGCGTTTCGTCCGGCGGTGGTTGCCGGAGCGCGGTGCGGTCGACCGGGAAGCCGTGCGCGAACGCGTCCGGCTCCGGAAGACGGAGCAGGACGGTTCCACTGACAACCGGGGTGGTCCTCGGCTCGTCCTTGGGTCGCGTCGTCACGGAGATGGAGGCTGTGTGCGTCAGCGGCACCCGGTACCCGGCGGTACGTCCGGCGTAGCGCGAGACGTGCACCCATATTCCCGTCCGTCCGGCCTTGATCGTGTCCTGGTTGGTCCAGGTCCAGCCGCCGCCGATACTCGGCCCCAGCACCAGTCCCGGTACGGGCGATAAGTTCACTTCGCCGGTGACCCGCAACTCGCTCTGGTTGGTGAGGCTGAAGCCACCGTTGTGCCCCACGATGGCGGTGCTCACCCGCTCCAGGTGGGATTTGTTACTGGTGGCCCCGACCCGTTCGATTTCCTGCCCTTGGCGGATGCTGTGGATCTTCACCACCGCCACCGCATTCCCGTGACGGTCGTGCAGTGTGATCCGATAGCCATCGCGCTGGTTGATCGCCGAGTCGAGGTTGATGGGCAGCTTCCAGAGGGCCTGCCGGAGTTCGCGTCGCTTCGGACCGTCCATGGCGAGGTTCAGGCCGCTGTCCCGCAGCCCGTGCACGATGTGGTCGTAGAGCTCTGGCAGGCCGGTCAGGCCGGTGGCGAAGTAGGTGTCGGGAATCCGGTTCTGTCTGTCGTTGAAGTCGCGGAGCAATGAGCCGTCGGTGGCGGTAGGTTCTGCCGCGACCACCTGTGGCTCCTGGCTCTGCAGGTAGTGGTCGGGGATCCAGACCTCCATGCGATCCTGACCGGCCGCGTGCTGCTGCGCACTAGACCACTCCGGCTGGATGGTCGCCCATGCGGTGTCGTCGGTCCGTACCCGCAGCGTCCAGTTCGGCGTGTACGACACTATCGTCGAGTCGATCCGGTTGTCCTCCACCCGTCCTGATTCGGCGTCCAGCACCGCGGTGGTGCTGCGGTCGACCTTGTTGGCCGTGCCGGTGATGGTGACGCCGAACCGTACGCCCGGCACCCTCGGCATGAGGCCGATCCCGACGCCGATTCCGAGCGCTCCCCGCAGCGCGCCCGCCTGCCCGTTGTTCGTGTGGGAGTTTCCACCTGTGTTGAAGCCGCCGTTGGTCGCCTGGTTGGCGTGGAAGATCTTTTCCTTTTCCTTGTTCGCATTGGACTTGGCCAGTAAGGGGGTGTCCCTAGCGGTCTCGCCACCGTCGTCGGTGCCCCAGTCGTTGACGGCGTCCTCGTCGTCGACTGCGGGACGCCCGGGGTGCGCGCTGGCCGGATTCGGTGCCAGGGCCGCCTCGGTGGGGTTGAGCTGGACCAGCAATTCGACTTTGCCGGCCTGGACGAGATGGCCACCGCTGACGAGCTCCCGGTAGTTGCTGAGCAGGCGAGAGGGGAGCACGGCCCGCTCGCGTTCCGGCATCGTCGCGCCACGGTCGCGTACCAGTTCGACGATGCGCTCAGCGACCTTGTCGAGGTGCGGCAGGGTCCGGTGGGGGATGCCAATGGTGTACGCGATCGAGCCCGGCGGCGGAACACCTACCGAGGTCGGTGCCGAGTCGTCGGTGATGTGACCGGCGGGCACCTCCGGCCGCACGTCCCGCAGTACCTCCGTGATCGCGTCGGTTGCTGGGCTGTCGGCGTTCGCCGGGTGGCGGCTCACCGGGTGTTGATTGGGCACTGACACGGTCGGCATCACGTGGCCATCCGCGGTCACCACCAGACGCACTACCTGCGCGTCGGCCAGTTCGGTGGGGACCTCACCGGAAATGACCTCGACTCGGTCGGAATGGATCAGTTCCACCCGGACCCCGAAGACCCGCACGAGGGCCCGCGCGACACGCGCCGGTGTGCGTCCGGATGCGGCGACTCCGGTCGTGGCGAGCTCCCTGATCCATTCCAATACCTGGCCACGACGGGGCGCGAGGATCTGCGACGTGAGATTCAGCAGAGGAACGGCGGTGCCACCCGATGCCACGAGGTCCGCCTGTAGCAGTGCGGCAAACGCGCGGCGCAGCTTCGGCGCGGGCCACCTGGCGAGCCCGGACAGCCGCTGTTGGCCGTACCCCGCCGACAAACGCAGGGCCTCGAAGAACGAGTCCGGGCCCGGCTCAATCCACACCGCCTCGGCACCCGCCTCGGCCAGCCAACCGTTTTGGAAATCGGTGAGCCGGCCTACCGCCGTCGGGGGACTCCCACTCGCCGGGGTGGGCGGGGACGGCAAGGCGGAGGCCGCAGCGACCGTCGGGATACGGTCGAGCAGATCGGCAAGGACGTCGGTGGCCGTGCCGGCGCCGCGCAGTGCCTTCGGCAACGAATCGGCGAATTCCCTGAACACCGAGATGGGCACGTCGGACGCGCCGCCGACATCCTGTAGGAACTCATGCAGCACGTCGAACGTCGCGACATCGCTAGGCATGCTTCCGTGCGCGTCGGCCTCGCTCAAGACCAGGACCTGGCTGGCGTCGTCCGTCAACAGTGCAGGCGTGGTGCTGTGGGGCGTGGTTGCCAGTATCTCGTGGTCGGTGGTCGCCACCAGTATCAGGGCGTCGGAAGCGGTGCCGTTGACGCGGGTGAAGATGGTCTCGCCGTCGGGGAGGAGCAGACCGACCGGGCGGCTGATCCGCTTGGCGATGAGTGTGAGCAGCGCCTGGAGACCAGGGTTTGGTGCGTCGCCGAGGTCAAGCGTGGCCAGGATCGCCGGGGGCACCCGATCCTGCGGCATGCCGGCGTCGATCCAGGTGGTCACATCGTCAGCGGCGGAGTTGTCGGTGGGGTCCAATCCGATTCGGGGGTGTCGGGGATCGTTGGCCGAAAGCTCGGCCCGCAGCATTTTGCCGATCTCCCCCAACAGGTCGTTACCGACCGGAAGCCCGTGTTGGGCGAGGGTGGTGGCGACGGCGGCGAAGACGGTGGGCTCAGACGGAACCACGGCACGCAGCCCGAAACCATCGAGGGCTGCCGCGACCTGGCGTTCGAGCGCTCCCGGCCGGGCGGCCCAGATGCGTTCATCGCTGACCTGCTCTGCGGCGCTTCCTCTCAGAGCGGGCGGCGCCTCCACTCTCCACCCGCGCGGCCTACCTCCTTCGGCATTCAACTTGCCGTGATCGACGTGATCGAACTCGGTCGCCCGCACCTCGGCCCAGATCCGTGCGAAATGGTGACTCGGTCCGCTGCCGAACGGCCCCGCGTTCGGCACTGGTGCGTCCGCGATGCGTATCGCGGTTTCTTCATCGAACACGATATTCTTCGCCGGGTCGTGTTTTGCGAGCAGCTTCTTGATGGTTGCCCGGATCTCCGCCGATCGGGATTTGGCCATTCGCCGGGCCGGCCCGCCACCTGCCTGGTGTCGCCCAGGCAGCAGTGCACGCATCCGTTCGGTGAGTCGGTCGAGTAACCGGGTCGGTCTACCCGGCCCGATCTCCACGTGCAGAATGAGTTCTGGTAGCCCGCTCTCGACGCGCCGGGCCGACTCAGCCGCTATGGAGCGGATGCCGGCGTCCAGTTCGGAGAGCTGATCCCAGGAAAGCTGCGTGGCACCGGGATTGAAGGTGAGCAGAGAATCGCGCGCTTTGTCGAATTGAGGTGCGCGCAGGGGAACCGGGCCCTCTCGCAAAAACTGGTCGATGAAGTTGCCGGCGAGGTTCTCGGATTCGCTTCCCTCAAGGTGGCTGCTGCCGCGTAGCAGGTGGACCACCCGATCGACGAGCTCGGCACGTTTCGTGCGATCCGCAGAGGTGAGGACGCCGGGCTGCCGCTGTCGCTCCGCGATGACCTCGTGCGCCCATCGCTGGTATCTGCCCCGCTCGGCCGCAGGCATGGCCGCCAACCGCTGTCGTACCTCATGTGGTTTGGGCCAGAGGATGGACGCCGGCACCGGCTCGGCGTCGGTTCGGGGGTGGTGCGTCGGCTTTAGTGATATGAGCGCGGGAGGGTGCAACCGACGGTCCGGCACGTGCCGAGGTGCGGGCCCGCGCGGGTGTGCCGCCGCCGCTGGTACTGGCTTGCGCAGCACCTGTCGTTCGGGAGGTGTCGGTGTTGGCCGCGGCTTGCGTAGTACCCGTCGCGCTCGTGGCGGCACCGTCTCGGCATTCTGCCCAGGTGGTTCTTCCGGTATGCGGGTCGGGTTGTCGTTGTGGCTGTTATGGGTGTTGGGCTTTGTCTGGTGGGGGAGCGCGGCCAGTCCGTCGAAGGGCCTCGCCCTGCCGTCCTCGGTATCGTTGATGGTGTCGTTGACGACATCCCAGGTGGAATTGTCGGGCTGGAAGAGCCCCCAACTCTTCCCCTCGGTGGTGGTGAGTCCGACCTGTGGGTCGAGAAAGATGTCGCTGCGTGGGGCGATGACGTCTCGTTTCGTTGCGATGGCGAACTGTTTGGCGAACCCGGTGGAGAGTGCCCCGGCGGAGCAGGAGAGCAGGGCGATCGTGGTGGCCTCTTCTGGCAGCCGTCCGGCCAGCATCCGGGCGAGTTGCTCGGCGCTCATCCGGACCTCGCGGATGCCGTCGTCCGTGCGTACGGGTACGCGGACCCCGTCGCCGGACGGGTGCACCGCCACCGGAATGCTCGCCCCGGCGGCGAGCATGTCACGTCCCGTGATCTGGGCCAATTCACTGTCGGCGAGCAGTGCCCACCCGTTACGCAACTCCGGCACCTGACGCAGCAGCACCTCGGCGTCGTCGGCGAACCATCTCCCGTCCTCGGTGGCAAGCCGCGCCACCGATGGCAACTCACTGCTCACGTCCGCGCGCCCCAGGAAGAATCCGTCACCCCCCTGATACGACCTGCCCGGATACGGCCATCCGGGGTGGGAAGTCGGCGGGTTCGAAGGGCCCACCCCCTGCGCGCCACCTCGACCACCGCCGTAGCCGGGTGCGGGACCGTAGCCGGGTGCGGGACCGAATCCGGTGCTGGGACCGCCCGAAGCCGCCGCTTCCAGGTTCAGGGCATAACGGTACGCATCAACCTCCCGAGCGACAATTTCCTCCGCGTACAACTCCGCCTTTTCCGCGTCCACTGCCCGGGCTTTGTAGGCTCGGACCTCGACGACGACCCTCGGCAGTGACATTCTGGTGTCGATAGGAACAGTAGTCATGGCGAGCAGATGGTATTCGGAGCGTTGCGGAAAATTGCGGGATTGCCCCAGGGCAGAGCGCATATGGTCGCCGTAAAGCGCGTACCAGTTGTCCTCTACTTCGTCTGGCTGCACGTTGGCCCGCCGGACAAGCTGCCGCTTGAATTCTTCCTTTATGTCATCGGCGCGGATCTTCAGGAATGTCTTTACCGGGTCGGGAAGTGCCGCGTAGACGACGTGTGGCTGGTTGCGCAACAGAACTGCTGCGTCGTTCTTCTCGATCCCCCTCGCGTTGAAGGACTCCGCAGTCATGGGAATCGACGCGAAACTGGCGGCGGCGAATGTCGTGTAGTGGAGCGCAATGACGCCGCGGATGGTTTCGGTCTCCGAGTCGGGTTGGCGCGCCACTGTTTCTCGGGCCGCCAGCGAGTGGCGCTTCCAATTTTGGTACTCGGTGGCTACCTGAAGCCCGACGTGCAGTCCGTCATATAGATGCTCCTTGGCCCAGTGCGGGTGGCCGGTTTCCGCTGTGCGCCAGGTATTCGCTGCGACGAATTCGAGGAACTTCGCGACCCCGGCAAGCGGCAGGGCGTGGTTGTATTGCATGAGGGAGCCCCGCCAACCGCCGATCAGACGCGGGCCGACCCGAACATTTTTCGAATCGGGATTGACCCGCCACCCCATTGCCGGCGTCAAGATATCTGAGAGCAGGGGCCAGTCTCCTCGGCGGTGTGCTCTGTCGAACGCGGCCTCCACCTGAGCGCGTACGCGGTGGATGTATTGCCTGTTCGCGCCTTGCTCCCCTGGCAGCGAACTCGTCACTGGAGTGACGAACTCGGCCAGGTCTGCCTCCTCCTCCTCTGTGTCATAGACGTCGTACGGCAGATCTCCGCGGCTATTCCAGAACCGCCCGCTGCCGTCGCTGTGGACCGTCCTCGTCTCGAGCGTCAGCTGAGTTCCTGACGGCCCGAGCGCGATTTGCTGTCTCGGGAGCGCATACTCCGGGGTGCCGACGAGAACGTTGCTGAACTCGTTTTCGGTGCCCGAGCCCGTATAACGCAACTCGGACGCGGGATCGACAAGTGCGTTCGCCGTGGTGGCCCCCGTGGCACTCGACGTGCCCCCATCACCCACCAGCGATGCCGCAACACCATCAGGACCGACAACGATGACCCGCGCTCCCAGCAATCCCGGCAGCCAAGGCGGGGCTACCGGACGCCCGTTGCCGTCAACCCCGTCCCAGACTCTCCGTCCCACAGGATTCTGCGTCTCGACGACGAAAACGACGCCCTGCCGGACGAGAAGCACGATTCCGTGCCGGGGCCCGGCAGGCGGAGACAACAACACGAAGGCCGCCGCGTTGTCACCCAACTCCTGCAACCGGGCCACGACAGGATCCAGCGAATGCCCGACCGGCCGCCAGTCACCACCGAGAGCAGCCGCCAACTGGTCCTGCAACCGCCCGGTGCCCAACCGCACATCATCCACCGTGACCGGCCCACCGAACCACGCCCGACGAACCGTTTCCAACCGGACCAGACAATCGTCAAGCCCACCCCGCCCGGCCGTCGCTTCCCGACCCGACGGCAATACCACCGCGAGCTGATCCTCCAACTCCTGCCGGAGTTCCTCCCCGAACGGCACGGAGCTGTTGTCCGGGGAACTGTTACCAGAAGGCCCCAGTGTCGGCAGGAGATCACCAGCGCGGCGCCGTACCAGCCCGACGAGGTCCGCGACCTCGTGCACGGGGTGTCCTAGACCGTCCAGGTTGTCAAGGAGGCGCGTCAGCTCGTCGGCTGCCATCTCGAGACGGTCGCGTCTCCGCCCCGTGCGGGCGGCGGGGTCGCCGTCCTGCGCGGTATGTGCCCCGACCAGGACTGTCGCCGTGGCTTCCCACGTCAGCAGCGGCGGCCTCCCGCCGGAGCCCAGCCCGAGCAGTGCCTCGATACTGGCGACCGCGGCGAAGAGCTCATCGAACCGGTCGCCCAAGTCGCTCTGCTGCCACCAGTTGAGTGCGTCTTGGACCGCCTCTAGATGCCGTCTTCGGTCCTGGGATTCGCCGCCTGCCGCGTGCAGATTGTTCAGCACCT
The DNA here is from genome assembly GCF_053590565.1 of Micromonospora sp. NPDC003197. Classification (NCBI taxonomy): domain Bacteria; kingdom Bacillati; phylum Actinomycetota; class Actinomycetes; order Micromonosporales; family Micromonosporaceae; genus Micromonospora; species Micromonospora sp. NPDC003197. The sequence goes on from NZ_JBSFTE010000039.1 coordinate 23,559, forward strand.
GGTCGGCGTATTCCTGTCGTCGGAACCCGATGGTTGGCGGCTCTTGGTGCGTCCATGGCGAAGCCGATCCCGAGTTGCTGCGCGCGGGTGCGCCAGCCTCGCCGTCCAATTCGTCCGGCTCGACCGTCGTCGCGTTCGCCAACTGTGGGACGCCCGTGTGCAGGGGCAGGAACATCAACTCCCCGGCGGACGCCGGCATACGGGCCAGACCACCGCGCTGCCCGTCGAGGAGGACCACCCCACGCTCGTCGCGCAGGACGTTGAACGCGTGGGAAGTCCCGCCCAGGCCAGCCGCCATCGCCGGATCTCGGACGAGCAGCACGCCACGTGACCCAATCGGCGCGGCCTCCATCGCGGCGCGTACGGCATCCACGTCCGTCCGGTACACCGGTGGTGCCGCCTCATCGGGCAACCCCAACTGCTGCCGTTGGTAGTTCAGCAGATGCGCCTCGGGTAGAACGCCCTCGGGCGGGGCCTGCCAACTGGCATCTCTGCCCTCGGACGCGTTCATGTCTGAGACGATCACTGTCAGTACGCAGTTGGTGTTCGACCGGCTCGGGTTGACCAGCGTCAGCCACGGGTACGCCTCGCGCGCCGCCGCGTCATCGACGAGATGCGACGGGATTGCCGGGGCCGGCCCAGGGCCCTTTCCGTCACCGGACCCGACCCCCCCGTCGCGTCCGGAGCCATCCGGTCGCGGTCGCGTCGGCCCGTCCGTGCTCCGGCTTTCGGGATTGTCGCTGACCTCGATCAGGTCCGGCTCCGACGAGGGAACGAGGTCGTCGATCTGCCGGACGAGATCGTCGAGCCGGGCTTCGAGCGCGGGAAGCTTGTCGAGAAGTTCGGGGTCCGTCAGGCCACGGTCGCGCAGGGCACCGCCGAGGACGTCCAACTGCCCTCGGAGCGTCGTGAGCCGCTCACGCCACGCCACGTCCACCGATTCGGCGGCGACGTGATCCAGGCTCGCGCGGACCGCCTTGTACGGTCCGTCGACCGCGTTCCTGCTGCCCATGGGCAGCAGGAACGGGTTGTTCAACCAGCCGACGAGGATGCGCAGATCCGCCGTGAGCTGGACCCATCGCTCCGGGTCGGGCCGCACCGCCTCGGGGGTGGTGGGCCGGGTATGCAGGGCGTCATGGGGCCGGGTGCGCGGTGCCGGAGGCGGTACCGAGGCGGACGAGTCCGAAAGCCAATCCGCTAGATCGAACGGTATCCCCGAATCGCTTTCCGATGAGGATGGCGGTTCGGACGAGTCCGAAAGCCAATTCGCTAGATCGAACGGTATCTCCGATTCGCTTTCCGATGAGGATGGCGGGTCGGGTTCCTGCCGGAAGTAGGCTGCCACGCCGTACTCGCCCTCCTGAAGGGCGATCGGCGTTTCGGAGGGGACGATGAACCTCAGCTCGTCCTCGCTGCTGTGGATCACCCAACTGTAGGAGTCAACAAGCACCACTTGGTAGCCGTCCGGGGTGTATTCGAAGTCGTCGCCGTGGCCCCGCAACAGGAACCGTTCGCCACCGATAAGCCGGTTGGCCGCCGTGGTGGGTAGCATCACGAAGGTGCGCCCCCAGACCTTCTTGCCGTACTGGGGGACGGCTTCGTGTGCCTCGCGCTCGTACTGCTGATAATCCGCCAACCGCCCGTTGGTGTTTGCCGAGTGCTCCGCGCGCATTTGGCGGAATATTATGTCCTGGAGCATCCCGAACGATCCCCAGTCGACGGGGATGACCTCGACATGGTCTCCGTCGAGGCGCACCTTGCTGAGTGGCGCTACGGTGCTGCTCTCCTGGACGTACGCGATCTCCCAGAGGTGTCGGACCGCGATGATGTGTGGTCCGCCGACCCTGTGGACGTTTTGCATCAACGCCGGTGGCAGGTCCGGCCGGCGCGGGCCGCGCGGGTCGCACCGATCCCGGCGCGCGTTCCGGAACACGACTGCCGTTCTGTAGCGGCGGTCGTTCCCGCCGCCGTCGGCCAGGTACTCGTCCGGCAGGCCGAGCAGATGCATGATCTCGTGTAGGAGCGAATCATCCCGGACGGTCGGCGCATCCCTCAGGACGCTTATCGGCCAGGTCGCGGCGTCCATTCCGCCGACCGCCGGCACCTTGATCACATGGTGCGCGTCTTCGCGGCCAACGAACTCCACGACGAGATGGAACTGGTCGCCGTTGGGGAGCCGGAAACGACCATTGATCTCCCGTTCGACCGCGGCTTTCGTGTGCTCTTCCAACGACCGGACGTCCAAGTCGGGCACCGTGGCCTCGGCGTCGAGATAAATGCGGGTACGAAAGACCCGCACCGGCTGCGTCACCGTCCCGGCGGGGAGGTCGGTTTGTTCGACCTCGACGCGGGCCACGTCGTACCGCACCGCCCCGGAGTAACTGCTGAGGAGCGATGGGTGCCCGTGCTGCTCCCCCACGTCAGGGTGCGCGGTGTCCACCTGCCGGAAAGCCCAATCTGGCAGCCTGGGCGCGATCTGCTCGATGTCGGGCACCGGATTGTCGAGCCGCCACCACCCGGGGCCCTCGGTCGACACCGGGCTCAGGCGCCAGGTGCTCGCGTAGTCCATCTGCGGGTGCTCCCGGTCGTCGATCGGCAGCCGCCGGGGAGCGGTGTACCGGATCTCCACCGGCAGCGGCTGGTCCGGGGTGGTGCTCGTCTCCGGTCGGGTATCGCTGTCGTACACAATCGTCTTGAGGATTTGCTGGGTGTCCTTCTCCGTGGCATCTGCGCCCTTGACACTCGTGAGTTGCTGTCGGACCGCGTTGCCGATGGCGAGATGGAGTTCTCTGTACGCCGCCCATATATCATTCTTGGCGTCTTTGACGGTGCTCGCTGCCTGGTCGTACCGCCCGACCAGCAGGACGCGCGGGGCGTCCGGGAATCCCGACTCCTTTGGCTGCGGCTGCGGCGACCGCAGGTGCGCCACGGCCTGCTTGGCGATCTCCGTCGCCAGGCGGTCGATTTCCGCCCTGGCCTCCTCGGTCAGCGCTTCGGTGGACGGCTCCCACGTCACCTCGATCGTCCGGTCACCGCGGACGAGGGACCGCTGCCCGCGCAATTCGTGGGGGATGACGGGCTTCGACACAGGCTCGACTCGCCGTAGGCGGAGGCGGCCGGTCGGCGTCGTTCCTGTCTTCACCACGGACTGCACCTGGGCCCTCGGGACGACCGTTGGCAGTGGCTGACGCTGCGCCCAGCGGGTCAGACCGAGGTGGAGCCGCAGGTTCACCTGGCTCGTCAGCCACGCCTCGAGATCCCTCTCTCGCGCTTTGCGGGCCTGCGTCGTCTCGGCTGCGGACGGCGGCGGGAGAGCGATCTCGATCTCCACGGCGAGCAGCGGCGGACTCGCCAGTGGCTCGGCGGCGAGGAGAGCGCCCATCACGTGGTCGGTCGTCGCCGCATGGATCTGATTCTGGATCCATCGAATGCTCGTCGTTGCCGCAGCCGCACCGAGATGATCGGAGGCGGAGGGCGTCGCCGTGCCGTCCGGAGCGGGGACGACCTCGAGAAGGCCGACTTGGTGCAGCTCGACCGGCGTCTTCCACAGCGTCGGCTCGATCTCCTCCGGCTCCGGAAAGTCTTCGCCATCGGACTCAAGGTCCACGTCTTCCGGCACATCGGCGGGAGGCGCGATGGGGTGTCGTTGCGCTTCCGCCCTGGTGTGCGGAGCACCGTAGCGACGATCCGTGGGTGTGTCGACGATCGACCGGGCGACGGATTCGGACTCCCGGCCGGACGGCAGCAGCACGGGGAGGGGCGCGTCGGGGCTGAACCCTTCGGCTCGTGGCGACTCGCCGACGGGTACCTCACTGCCACTCGCGTCGAGGACGACCACCCGCGCGTGGATCGGGGAGCCCAGGTCGTCGCTGGTGACGAGCCGGCGTCCCCGCGGGTTCTGCGGTTCCATCCACTGCAGCGGTCGGTGTGGGTCGGTGGTGTGGTGCAGGCCGAAGGCGTGACCGATGTCGTGGCTCTTCCCGGCGGACCCGTCCAGCCCTGACGCGACTGACCTACCTGGCTGCTGCCACAGGACAAGCGCGGTGCTGCCGGGCCCCGCCGACGTTACTGCCCGCTCGACGTCCGCCCAGGACGAGATGTGCCGCCACCGTGCACCGCCGCCGAGCCGGTCCGCCACATGGCCGGTGCCGACGACCAGATCGTCGGTGGTCGTCAGGGCGCGGGCGATCGGTGCCCGCGACGGGTAGAGCGAGCGCTGGATGTCGCTCAGCAGATCCACGCAGAGCCCCGGATCGGGCAGCGAGTCCCGGTGGTCGGGTTCTGGACGGACGCGGGCGGCGACCTCGTCGACCAGTCGCTCCAGGCCATCGCGGTCGAGCCGTACGGCCGGCTGGGATCCGAGCAGTGGTGCCTGGCGCGTGGTGTGGTGAGCGGGGGGGCCATGGCGCTCCACCGCGATCGTGTCGCCCCCGACAGGATGCTGTGCGACGGAGTGATCGGCGGTACTCGGCGAAGGAAGAGTGTTTTGCCCGCCGGAAGCTGGTACCTCGCTCAAGCTGTGGGCAGGGCTGTCCGACCCGAGTGGGCTGTCGACGGCGGGCGGCACCTCGGCGGACGTACGGAACGGATCGTCGGCTCTGGTCGGGCCTCCGTCCGCGTCGGACCTGTCAGGTCCGCCTCCGAAGGAGGCCTCCCGTACCGGGCTGGGCTCGACTGCTGAGCGGGTGGCGGCGGTGGGGTTGGCGGCAGCCGCTGAGCTGGTACCGGCTGGTCCGGCACCGGCCGGCGCGCCGCCGACCGGCCCGCCGCCGATTGGTGCGGATGTCGCTATACCGGTGGAGGGAGCGATGCTCCACGACCCGCCGACGGCGGGCGGACTGTCCGCCCCTTCCACCGGGTCGGCCACACCTTCACCAGTTTGCTGCGGGTCGACGGCCAAAGGGGTCGAGTGTGGTGCGAGCGCGGAGATACCGTCGTCGCCCTCCCGAACAGTCGGTCGCGCCCCGGTGGTCGTGGTATCGCCGGTGGTATCGGTGTCGGTGGTGGCACCGCCGGGGGCGTCGGTGTGGGTGGTGGTATCGCCGGGGGCGGCGGCCCCGTCAACTGCCGGCGTCGGACCGGTGACCGCAGTGCTCGCGGGCGGCGCGGTCGCCTCCTCGTACGACGGTGGAGATGGCTCGTACGCCGGCAGGGGTTCGTCCGAGGGCGGGGTCGTGCCGCCCGTTGATGTGCCTCGTCCCGCCGACGACATGCCGTCGACGCCGTCCAATCCGTGCGTCTCCGACCGCAGGTGTGTCCCGGCCATGGTGCCGAGTCCACCGAGCAGCCCGGAGACGGCACCGGAAGAGAAGGCGTAGGGCGAGTTGCTCCACTCCCAGCCCTCACCGGTGATGAGGCCGTACGTACCCTCGCCGATCATCTCGGTCGCACCCTCGTGGAGGGACTGCCCGATCAGTGACCTGCTGCCCTCGCCGATGGTGCGACTCGGCACGGAATTGGGTGGTGACGCGTTCGGGCTCTTTGCGGAATTCGGGATCGGGGTGTCTGGTCTCTTGGCGGTGGTTGACGGGGGGAGTTCCTTGTTCCTGATGGTGCTGGGAGTGGGAAGGCCCGTGGCACCCTTCTGCGGGTTTATGGCGTTGCCACTCCCCGGCAGTGGGTGTGGGCCCTTGCCCAAGAGCTTGGCAGTGAGGGCGTTGCCGCCAAACCCGAGGACGAGTCCGACGGCCGCGATCCAAGCTCCGATCTCGGCGGCCTTGCGGGTCTGGCCCCAGTTCCAGTCCTTCTGGTGGCCCTCCGCAATCATGATGGTCTGCGCGATGACGTCCATGAGAACCTGGAGTCCGACCCCCACGAGTTGGCTGACCGCCACCGCGTAGAGGAGTTGGGCGAGCCATCTGGAGATCATCAGCCGTTCCACCAGTAGCCGCATGGCGAGCTGCTGGAGGACCCCGGGGAAGAGCCAGGCGATCGCGAACGCGATGGCGACCTCGATCATTAGCTGGATCACCGAGAGGAGGATCATCAGCTTGGCGTACTCGACCTGGTTTGCGGTGTTGTGGAGTTCGTCGCCCATCCGCCGCACGTACCGGGACGCGACAGCGAGGTAGCCGTCCTCACCGAGGAAGTCCTTCATGGTGTCGACGAAGGCCTGCTCGGAGTCGCCCGTCACCCCCGAGCGGATCGCGTTGACGCCGGCGGCGATAAGTGGCGTGACATGGTCGACGCCGTCGGCGGCTCCGCCGAACGCTGCAGCGATTGCACGAAGCTTGTCCGGGTTTGTGCCGGGGAACTCCTCGCCGGTGAGCCAGCGGAGGAAGGCGGCCGCCTCGTCCGACATCTCGATGTCCACTGCGGTACCACCTCCTCGATCGAGGGGGCACACCCGCTCGGTGTGACCCCGGTACACCTGTCAGGGCCGGCGGGGCGGCCCGTTGCCGGTCAGTGTTTTACGTTGCCGTCGTTGTGCGTCGCCAGGTCGGTGTTCGACTCCTCGGCGCGGGAGAGGATCTCCCGGAGACCGTCGACGTCGCCGGAATCCCCGCGGGCGATCCGCGCGATGCCCTCGATGATCGATCTGACCAGCTCGATCTGGCCGTCGAGACCCTCATGGATCTGCTGGTCGATCTCGGCACGGACTTTGCCGGGTGGGTTGTTCTGTGCGACGGCGGAGGCGAACTTCCGTTCCACCGAGAGCATCTCGCGTTGTGCCGGCTCAAGCTTGGCGCCGCGCAACAAATCAGTGTCGGCACCGAGCTCAGCCACGGCGCACCCCCGACTCGCCACTGGCCGGGGCGCGCCCGCCGCCGAACGCCTCGCGGATCGAGCGCATCGCGTCGTCGAACATCTGGTCGGCATTTGTCGTGCCCTTGATCAGGCCGGCCAGCGGTAGCCCCGGGGACAGGATCGACTCGAACAGGCTCGTTGCCTTCTCCCGAGCCTCCTCACGCGCCGCCTTTACGGTCTCCACCAGGAGGTTGCCCAACTCCGCCGGAGCCATCGTGCGGTAGGCGTTCGTCGGGAACTTGACCTCCACAAGGTCGCCCCGGCCGTCCACATGGACGGTGAGCGCCCGGTTCTTGGCCGTCACCGTCGTCTGCGCCGAAGCCATCTGTCGCTCGATGTCGCCGATAGCAGACTTCTTCTCCTCGAACTCGGCGTACGCCTGGTCGATCCGGTCGTGCAGTGGACTGGACATCTCGGGTTCCTCTCAGTTGGTGCGACGGACCGGCTGACCGCTGCTTCGGCCGTACGGGGAACCGGCCGTCTGCTGCGTGGTCGGCGACCACGGGCTGCTGCCGACCACCGGCTCCGGAATCTCGTCGCGGCCGATGACCCCGGGTGCGACGTCGGGATCGGTGCCCCAGACCTCCTCCTCCTCGGCCAGCCAGGTGGTGCGTTCGCGCTCCTTCGCCTGCTGGTTACCGCCCATGCCGCCCATCGGCGGCATCATGGGCGGGTAACCACCGGCCGGACCGAACGCCCCGGCTGCGCCGTTCGACCCAACCTGACCAGCTCCGGCCACCGGAATCAGGCTGAGTCCGCTTCCGCCGACGCTGGCCTGCGCCGAGCCCAGGGGGCCGATCATCATCTTGTTGGCAGAGGCGTGGGCAGCCCTGGCGCTACCGGTACCGCTGATGTCGTCGAGTTCGGTGTACGAGCCGGGGGTGTCGCCGAAAAAGTCGTCGCTGCTGCTGTCGGCGCCCGGAACACCCAGCCCCGGGCTGCCGCCGGTGCCGGGGTTGCCAAAGCTGGGGAAGCTGCCGCCGGTGCTGGGGTTGCCGAAACTGGGAAGGCTGTCGACGGGCTTCGGGGCCTCGTCGAATTCGCCGCCCGTGGTGGGCTCCGTATCCGACGAGGCGGACCCGTTGTTGTTGGTGGGCTTACCGTTCAGGCCACTGGAAAAGTTGGGCAGACCGCCGATGCCGATGCCGATGCCGCTGCCGACGCCTGTGCCGGTGCCGGTGTTGTTGCCGAGGAGGCTGTTGATGTCGGCCGTGCCGCTGTTACTTCCGGTTCCGGTGCTGCCGCTCTTGTTGAGGAGGCTGTTGATGTCGGCCGTGCCGCTGTTACTTCCGGTTCCGGTGCTGCCGCTCTTGTTGAGGAGGCTGTTGATGTCGGCCGTGCCGCTGTT
>NZ_JBSFTE010000039.1:31749-58943 GCF_053590565.1 Micromonospora sp. NPDC003197
TGTTACCGCCGGTTCCGGTGCTGCCGACCTTGCTGAGGAGGCTGTTGATGTCCGTGTTACCGCCGGCTCCGGTACCGCCGGCGTTGCCCAGGACACTGTTCAGGTCGAGCTTGTTGTCGAGGCTGTCCGATGACGGGGGCGCCGTGTACGTCCGCGGGTCAACGAGCTTCTGGTAGGTTGTCTCGAAACTTTCGCGCAGATTCTGGAACTGCGTTGCCATCGTGTTGTGCAACACCTGTGCAGCCTCGGCGAAGAATGCATGCATATCGGCGTTGAGATCGGCGAGCGCCTGTCCCGGATCGATGAAGTCGTATTCCTTCTTCACGTTGTTGCCGATGTCGATCGGAATCTTCCACTCGGTGAGCTCTTCCCAGACTATGAGCAAGTTTTCGTACCGGGCTTGGTTATTCCACTTCTCGGTCCGCTGTCCAAGCTCGTCGATGGCCTTCTCGATGTCCCGCATCGCGGCCACGACCATCGTCCGCGGGTACCGTCCCGGATGAACGTCGAATGCATCCCATGCCTTGTTGATCTCTGTAAGGAAGGTTGTCGCAGCATCACCATTCCGGTCCAGCATCGCTGCCCAATCGTCAGCGGTTCGGAGGTCCTCGCGAAGCAGGCTCAACTCGTCCCGGAGGTTCGTGAGCGACTCCCGGAGCCCTTCCGCCGCCGCGCCCCGGAAGCTGGAGTCCTCGCCGCCGAGGTTGTTGACTTCCGCCGTCAGACGCCGCGCCGCGTCTTCGAGCCACAGCGCGAGGTTGTCAAAGGAATTGGCGGACTCGTGAAATGTTTCCGGATGGAGGAGTGGGGGGTGCGGAGGACTCTTCACCGCCGCTTTCGACCTGTCGTAGAACTCGTGCCAGTAGTCCTCGGGCGAGAACTGGCCCGACTTCTCGAACCAGTTCACCTTCCCCCTGATGATGTAGTAGGCAAGGTCGAACTGCTGCGAGGAAAGTTGCGATATGTCGGCAGCCCGAGCACGTGGCGCGTAGTTGACCTCCACACCCCTGGCCGTGCGGCGGTAGATCGTGAACTCGTTCTGGTCTGGCGTGCCCATCGAATCTTCCCACGGCTTGTGCTTCGAGTTCACGTAGAAGCCCACGTTCGTCAGGCTGATCCAGGCTGGTTGGGTGAAGTGGTTGCTGTTCATCTCTTCAGCGCCGAGCACCTCGCGGAGGCCTCGCTCCCAGGGCGGCAGGTCGGTCGGAAGCGGATCTGGCTGAGTCATCGGGACCTCGGTTCACCATCTGCGGAGCAAGCGGTCGTGAGGGTTTGGCGTCGTGGAAGCGGCTCAACTGGTGCTGGTGCTGGTGCTGGTGCTGGTGTTGGGGTTGGAGTTGGAGTTGGCGGTTTTGGTGTTCGCCGAGTAGGAGGTGTTGGCCTCCTCGATGGAGTCGGTGTCACTGATGATCCGCTCCAGGTTCTGGCCGTAGCTCGACAGCTTCTGATCGGCCGCGCTCAGCCGCTGGTCGACCTGGCTACCGACAGTCGCGATACGCGTCTTCAGGTCCACGCCCGACTTGAAGTGCGTCGACCCGGTGCTGATCACGAGACTGTTGAGGTGCTGACCGTGCGGGCTTGCCATGTTGTTGGGGTCCTTGTTGGGGTCCACACCAGCCCTGACCATGGTGATCGCGTTGCGGATCTGCTTGAGCTTCTGGACCACCGACATCATGTACGCGTCGTCGATCCTCAGGTCCTCTGCCAACCGTGTGCCTCCTCTTCGTCGGTACCGTCGCTGTGGCCCGGCCCGGCGGCGCGGGGTCGCCCCGTGCCGCCCGGCCGACTTGCCGGGGCATCTGGCCCGGTGAACGTCAGGCCTCACCGACCATCCTCGTCAACGGCGGAACAACGAGCTGCCCATCAGGTCAGCATCGACGTAATTTGCCCCGATCTGCCCTAGTCGTGCGGTGTGACTGCTCAACGCCCCGTTCATCTCACGAAGGCCGGCCTCCCAGAGGTGCTGCGCCTCCGCGTAGCCTTCGATCGCCAGACCCTCGTTGGCCGCCTTGAACGCCGAGGCCTTGGCCGTGAGCGCTGCCAGCGACTCCTCCAACTTGGCGGTGATGGCGCGAAGACTGCTCTGGCCGTCGTCGATCGCGCCGGTGTGGACCGCGTAGTTCGCCATTCTCGTTACCTCCGGTTCCGTCTTGTCTGCCCCTGTCAGGTCCAGCTCGCCACCGGGCTGGCGGAGGTGGCCACGGACGGGGCGATCCCGGACGACGCTCCGTTCGACTGCGCGAGTCTGATGTTGTCGTCCTCGGTGGTCGCGGTCTGCCGGGCGAACTCCACCATGTTGTCGCTCAGCGACTCGAGCGCGGCCGTGACCTTGGTCAGGCCGGCCAACCACTCGTCGAGGGTGTTGCCGAACGACTGGGACGCCTGACCCTGCCAACCCGCGGCGAGGTCCCCCTGTGCTGAGCGGGCCGCGTTCTGCGCGGTTGCCTGGTCCGAGTTGGCCTGCGCGAACGCCCTGACGAGGTCGGCGGTGCTCGCCTCATCGACGATCTTGCGATCCTGTGCCATATCACTCCCTCATGACCGGTACCTCACCGCGCTGGGCCGCGCGATGTCGCTTTCCTGCCGGGGCGGGACTCGACCACCGCTTATCCACCTGCCGGGGAGATGTTGAGCGATGGGCCGGTCGGCAACATCTCCAGCAGCTGGCGCGGCACCGGGTGGGCCGCCGCCGATGAGAGACCGAGCTGGGTCGCTACGGAGGCCGAGCCCACCGGGTACTTGACTCCGGCATCGGTGACCAGGTAAAAGCCCGTCGGGTCCGTGCGGCTCGCGGTCACGAGACCACCCACCCCGGGCTGCACCGAGATTTCCGCAGCGCTCGCCGAGGTACGGGTGACGCCGACACCCTCCGACGGCGTCGACGAGACGGGGGCGGGAACGTCCACGGTCAGCTCGACTGCCCCGTCCGCCAGCGAATGGCGCACGCACCAGGTGCCCTTCTCCGGCGACCCCGCCAGGCTCGGCGGGGGTGCCGGTAACGTCTCCACCCAGGCCGGCTTCTGTACCACCGGCAGGGTGGCCAGAGCGGCGAGACTCAGCTCACGTGGCCGCACTGGCCCCCCGTTGTACACCTGCACCGTGGCGGGGTCGGCGGCGACGATGCTGTACGCCATGGGGCTGAGTTCGGCGAGTCCGTCCTGCTGGAGCACATAGCGTCGCTCCTCACCACCCGCACTTCGGGCGGTGAGGAGCTCACCCACGACGCCGTGACGGCCGTCGATCAGCGGCCCCGGGCCGCCTCGGCCGGGCACGTCGGGCGGCGCGATGTCCGCCCCCACCGGTATGGACTCCAACCAGCCGCTCTCCACCGGCAGCGGGTCGCGGTCATAGCCGAGAACCCGGGCCAGCCAGGGCTCGGTCAGCCGCAGCCGCCGTCCCTGCCACACCAGGAAGCTCCGGTCGTTGGCGGCGACGAGGATCGCCTGGTCCCGGTCGAGAGGCCGGTCACGGCGTGCGTCGCCGGTCGGCTGCTCGATGCGTACGGTCGTCGCCGTGGACGTCGTACCCGCCGCGTCCGACATCGCCAGCGCGCAGACCGTCCAGACCTGACGGTCGACGGCGGTGGCGGTGGGTAGCGCGTCGGGTGCGCCGGCGATGCCGAGTGGCTGCCCATGCGCCACGTCTCTGAGGGAGTTGCGGGACACGGTGACAACCTCGAACTCGGCACCGAGGAGCAACCGCGCGGATGTGTAGTTGAGCACCGGCCGCAGCAGGCCGTCGGTGTAGACATACCGGCTGCCGGTCTCCTTCTCCACCACCAGGACACCCGGCTTCCGCCACTTCGTGGCCCCGCCCGGGTACATGAGCCCGAAGATCACGAATCCGACGACGAGCACCGCGGCGACGAGTATCCCGGCGACCGAGCCGACGACCATACGCCGATTCGGGTTTTCCAAGCCGTCCGGCTCGGCGGCGACCAGCGCACCGGTCAGCCGGCCCAGGACATATGTCTGGGCCTGCACCTGGTCTCGACGCGACTGCACGGCTCAGCCCGCCAGAGCCCGGGCGGCCGCGTACGCCCCGAGCACCGCTAGTAGCGCCGGCAGCATGGCGACCGTGGCGCTGAGCTGCCCGATGTCGGCGACCCGTCCCCAGTAGGGCATGAGCCGGCGGCCGGGCAGGAGGTGCCCGACCAGGAAGAGCAGCGCGCCGGCCAGGGGTAGCAGCGCCACTGGTGCGAGCAGCCGGAGCAACATGGGGGCGTGGGCCAGACCTATCACGGTCAACGCGACGAGCCCCGCCACCGCGGGCAGGACGTGCGTGAGACGATGCCACGCGCTGGTCATCGCGCGGGCTGCCAGGAGCCGGACGGTGGCGAGTAGCCCGAGCAACGTCCAGGCGGCCCAGCCGCCGGCGGTGGCGAGGAGGAGCAGACAGACACCGACAACGGCCGCCGCACCACCGTACAGCCCCGTCATGTACCGGTCGGCCGAGGCCGTGCGGGCCATCAACTGCTCGCTCGGCTCGGGGTCGATCTCCTCCTGTAGGTGTTCCGCCTCGGTGGGCAGCGGTGCCAGATGGATGCGGGCGAGTCGGAAGGCGACCAGCGGGACACGTACGGTCACCACCGTGCCGACGACCGCGACCACCGCTGCGGCCTGCCCCGCGTCGAGCCCCACGAACGCGCACAGTCCCGACCCGACGGCGGCGAGGAGTGCGGCGGCGACGACGCCCGCGAAGAACGGCCCGGCCCAGCCGACGAGGACCGCCGCCAGCAGCGCCACCACCAGTGCGGATACTGAGCCGGTGAACACCTCGGGGCCAGCCGGGACCAGCGGGAGGCTGTCCCGGGTCAGATCAGGGGCGATCGTCCCGGCCAGCGCGGCGAACACGATCGCGGTCACCGCCGTGGCCAGCCCGAAGGGCCGGTCGGCACCGGCCCGGGTGAGTGCGAAGGCACCGGCCAGGGCGAGCACCGCGATAGTGGCAGCGCACAGCGCCCGGGCCAGTGGCGGACCGGGTAGGGCCAACGTGACGGCACCCAGACAGGACACGAGCACGAACGCGCCGAGCGTGACCCAACGGATCATCTCCGGGCGCCACCGTCCGGTTCGGCCGCGCATGCCGGTGGCGATGCCATCGGCGAGATCGTCGAAGGCCACCGGAGGAAGCTGATCGGCACGGGGACGTAGGTAGACCGTCTCGCCGTCGTGCAGCCCGAGCAGCGCGACTGTGCTCTCCTCGTCCAGTGGCGCGTCACCCAGGCGTTGCAGCACCCAGCCGCCGTGCGCCAGACCAGCGTCGGCCAGGTTGTCGCCAAGGCGGTGGAGCAACGCGGGGAGAAGGTCCCCGACCAGCACGTTGGCCGGCACGGCGACCTCGACCTGGCGTGTCGGCCCGGACACGACGAGGCGGCACATCTCCGCTGGGGCGGTGACCCTCACGACCCTCACGACGGCGCGCGCCGGGCCAGGTTCACGGTTGTTTCCGAAATTTTGCGCGACCGCGTTGACCCGGCCGTCCTCGGCTCCGTCGTACAGGTGTCGGGCGTCGGCGGCGTGCGCCGGTCCGACGTCAGCTCAGGATGCGGGTCCGAGCCCGCGACGTGAAAGGCTGTCTCTTGAGTACGGTGCTGTTTCGACGCCCGGCACGGCGCAACGGTCCGGAGATGCCGTCCGGCGAGATAAGTCTCCAGGAGCCTCCGGCCTTGCCCGAGCCGCAGCGCAACGGGCTGCGGCAGGCGTTCCTGATGTTGCCGATGGTGCTGATGTCCGGTGTCATGGTGCTGCTGTTCATCAGCCGTAGCGGCGGCGCGTTCACCTGGGTCCTCCTCGCGCTGATGGCCGTCGCGCTCGCCGGCATGGTGGTGGGCCAGATCGCGGTGGGCGGCATGGAACGCAAGTCCCAGCTCGGCGGCGACCGCCGTGACTACCTGCGCTACCTCGCGCAGAACCGCAAACGCGTACGCAAGCACGTGCTCCGCCAGCGCGAAGCAAGCGAGTGGCAGCACCCCGATCCGCATTCCCTCTGGTCGCTGGTGACGACGTCGCGACGCTGGGAGCGACGCCCCACCCACCCCGACTTCTGCGAGATCCGGGTCGGCACCGGCGAGCAGCGCCTCGCGGTGCGCATCACACCGCTGCAGACCAAGCCGGTCGAGGACCTGGAACCGGTGGCGGCGAAGTCGCTGCGTCGCTTCATCCGCGCCTACACCACCGTCCCCGACCAGCCGATCGCCCTGTTCCTGCGTGGCTTCGCGCAGATCCGCGTGGCCGGCGACAAGGACCAGACCCGGGGGGTGGTCCGGGCATTGCTGGCACAGCTCGTGAGCTTCCACGCCCCGGAGGAGGCGCGGCTGGCGCTCTGCCTGTCCGACGAGACGGCAGCCGAGTGGGAGTGGGCCAAGTGGTTGCCGCACCTGCAGCATCCGACCGAACAGGACACGGCGGGATCCGTCCGCCTCGTCGGCGGCACCATCGAGGAGACCGAGCAGCGTCTCGGCGAGGACTTCACCGCCCGACCGCAGTACGAGTCGGGGACCGTCCCGAGCCGCGACGAGCCGTACGTCGTCGTGGTCCGCGACGGGGGCCGCCTCGGCAACGGAAGCCGGATGGCGACGGCTGGCTACCGCAACGCCGTCTTTATCGACCTGGACGACTCGACGCCAGCAGCCGATAAGCGCGTGCTCTGCCTGGAGGTCGACGGCGACGACCTGCGCATGCTCCGACAGGACCGGGTGGGCGGCGAGGTTCGCACCCGGCTCGCCACCCCCGACCGGCTCAGCCCGGTGCGGGCCGCCGTGGTGGCCCGCGCGCTGTCGCCCCACCGGCTGGGTCTGGTGACCGAGACCCCGGCGGACACGCTGAAGACCGACTTCAACCTCGGTGCGATGCTGCGGATCCCCGACCTGCGCGAACTGGACCTCACCCGCCTGTGGACGCCGCGCCGGGCGGGAGAGCGGCTGCGGGTCCCGATCGGCATCGACGCCATCGGTCAGCCGGTCGCACTCGACCTCAAGGAGTCGGCGCTCGGTGGGATGGGGCCGCACGGCCTGCTCATCGGCGCCACCGGCTCCGGCAAGAGTGAGCTACTGCGCACCCTGGTGCTGGCGCTGGCCACCACGCACTCCTCGGAGACGTTGAACTTCGTCCTCGTCGACTTCAAGGGCGGTGCCACCTTTCTTGGCCTCGACCGGCTGCCGCACACCTCGGCGGTGATCACCAATCTCGCCGACGAGGCGGCGCTGGTCGGTCGGATGCGGGACGCGCTGCACGGCGAGCTGGTCCGCCGCCAGGAACTGCTGCGCCAGGCCGGCGGGTTCAGCTCGGTGCTGGAGTACGAGCGGGCCCGCACCCAGGGCACCCCGCTGGACCCGCTGCCCACCCTGTTCGTGGTGGTGGACGAGTTCAGCGAGCTGCTCGCCGCCCATCGCGACTTCATCGACCTCTTCGTGATGATCGGACGGCTCGGCCGTTCACTCGCCGTGCACCTCCTGCTGGCCAGCCAACGCATCGACGACGGCCGCATCGCCCAGCTCGAATCCCACCTGTCCTACCGGATCGGCTTGCGTACCTTCTCCGCCATGGAGTCCCGCTCGGTCATCGGCGTCGCCGACGCGTACGAACTGCCGCCGGCCCCGGGCAACGGGTACCTGCGTACCGACGTGTCGACACTGATTCGGTTCAAGGCCGGGTACGTCTCCGGCCCGTACCGGAGCACGACCGCGCGGGTACGGCAGGATGTCGTGCAGCGGCAGGTGGTGCCGTACACACTGGATTACGTGCCGGTCCAGGAACCGGAGCAGGCGGCGGTCGAGCCGGCCGCAGCGGAGACGGTGGATGCCGACGAGCCCACGACCGAGCGCAGCGTGCTCAGCGTCGTGGTGGAGCAGCTGATCGACCAGGGGCCGCCGGCGCACCAGGTGTGGCTGCCGCCGCTGGACGCCCCGCCGACGTTGGACCAACTGCTGCCCACCCTGGCACCCGACCCCGAACGCGGGCTCACCGCCGTCGGCTGGCCCGGAAACGGGAGGCTCGTCGCACCCGTGGGATTCGTCGACAAGCCGTTCGAGCAAATGCGGGATCTACTCCTCGTCGACCTTTCCGGTATCGGCGGCCACGTGGGTGTCGCCGGTGGTCCGCGCAGCGGCAAGAGCACCCTCCTACGTACCCTCATCAGCAGCCTGGCCCTGACACACAGCGCGGAGGAGGTGCAGTTCTACTGCCTCGACTTCGGCGGCGGCGGCCTCAGCGCACTCGCCGACCTGGCGCATGTCGGCAGCGTCGCCGGGCGCCTCGACACCGACCGGGTCGGTCGCACCGTCGCCGAGGTGACCGGGCTCATCGCCGAGCGGGAACGCCGCTTCGGCGACCTCGGCGTCGACGACATGGCGACCTACCGGATGATGCGCGCGCAGGGGCGGATCACCGGCGACCCGTATGGCGACGTCTTCCTGGTGGTGGACGGCTGGTTCACGTTGCGGCAGGAATTCGAATCCCTGGAGGGCGCGGTGCGGCAGATCGCCGCCCAAGGCCTCAACTTCGGCGTCCACCTGATGCTGAGCGCGTCGCGCTGGTCCGAGGTACACCATGCCATGCGCGATCAGATCGGCACCCGGCTCGAACTGCGCCTCGGTGATCCGGTCGACTCCGCCATCGATCTACGCCTAGCGGCCACCGTGCCACAACTGCCCGGTCGCGGTCTCACTCCCGAGAAGCTGCACTTCCACGCCGCCCTGCCCCGCATCGACGGTCTCACCGACGTCGACAGCGTCGCCGACGGCGTACGCGGCCTGGCCAGCCTGGTCGGCACCTTCTGGGACGGGCCGGCCGCGCCGCCGGTGCGTACGTTGCCCGCGCTGCTGCGGGCCGACACGCTACCCGCGCCCGAGGGCGACGTCCGCGTCGCGATCGGCCTGGATGAGGCCACGATGCGTCCGGTCTGGCACGACTTCGCCGAGGTGCCACACCTGACGGTGCTCGGTGACACCGAGAGCGGCAAGACGAACCTGCTGCGCCACGTCGCCCGGTCGGTGACGGCCCGGTACACGCCGGCCGAGGCACGCGTCATGATGGTCGACTACCGTCGGCAACTGTTCGACTCGGTGCCGCCGGAGTACCGGCTGGGCTACTCGGTCTCCGCCGATTCGACGCGGAACACCGTGGCGGACGCGGTCGCCGGGCTCGGGCCCCGGCTGCCGGGCGTCGACGTCACCCCCGAGCAGTTGCGCCGCCGGGACTGGTGGACCGGCCCGCGGCTGTTCGTCCTCGTTGACGACTACGACCTGTTGGCCGGGCACGAAAGCCCGTTGACGCCGCTGCTGCCGTACCTGTCGCAGGGTGCGGACATCGGTTTCCATCTGGTGCTGACGCGGGGCGCGGCCAATGTCCTGCGGATGTCGATGGATCCGTTGCTGCGTCGGATGCAGGAAACCAACAGCCCGGATGTCGCGCTCTCCTGCCCGCCCAGCGAGGGCCCGCTGCTCGGCAACGTCAAGCCGCGTAATCTCCCGCCGGGCCGGGCGCTGCTCTGCACCCGGCGTGGGGCCAGGCTGATCCAGACCGCGTGGAGCGCGACGGAAGAGTCGGGGGACCGGCCGACCGGCTGACCATCGGGACGAGCGCGGTCGGCGCGCCACCTTCGCACCGCCTTCGGATCTTCGGGCGGGCGATTCAGGGCCGCCAGCGGCGCCGGCGGCCCCAGCGTACGGTGATCGCCGCCAGGTACGCGAGTCCGGCGAGGCCGACCATGCTGGCGGCGAGCGACGCGGCGATCACCTTCGTCGGATCGGTGGGGCCGGCTGTGGGCAGTGGCCGCAACGGTGCGATCCGGGACGGCAGTGGTGTCCGAGCCGGCTCCAGTGCGGTGAGGGCGTGGTACAGGTCGAGCGTGCCGTACCCGACGGCGGGCGTGGGCCACTCACCGAGCGGATGCTCGGCGGTTAGCTCCAGTCGGCGCCGCACCTCGGCCTGGGACAAGGTCGGGTAGTAGGCGCGAACCAGCGCGGCGGACCCTGCCGCGTACGCGGCAGACACGGCGGGGCCGGAAACGGCGTAGTGACCGTTGCCCTGCGGCGCGACGCTCACCGCGCCGGCGGCGGGAGCCAGCAGGTCCACGCCGGCCTCTGGCGGAGACTCCTCGGTAGGTACGCCGTTCGTGTCCACACCGCCGACGGCGAGCACGTCGGGGTAGGCGGCGGGGTACCAGGGGGCGGGCCGGGTGGTTCCCGTCGACCCGCTGCCGTCGGAGACGCTCGCGACGAGCACGAGGTCCCGGGCGATCGCCTCGCGTGTCGCGTCGCGCAGCTCCGCGTCGGGAGCGGGGGTGCCGATGCCGAGCAGGACGACGTCGGCGTTCGCGGCGGTCGCCGCCCGGATGCCGGCGGCGATCGCTCCCGGCGGAACCTTGCCCTCCGCGTCGATGACGCGGATCGGCAGGATCGTCGCCTCGGGTGCCACCCCGACGAAGCCGCTACCGGTCACCGGGCGGGCCGCGACGATGCCGGCCAGCGCGGTACCTCGGCCGTAGCAGTCTCGGTCGGCGGTGCCGGAACCCACCACGGCGGTGCCGCGTAGCACCGCGCCACGCAGGGCCACGCTGCTGGAGCTCACCCCGGTGTCGATCACCGCCACCACGATGCCCTTGCCACGGGTCAGCGGCCAGACCGCTGAGGGGAGTATTCGACTCACGGCCCAGGGTGCCGTGGCGGCCATCGTGGGCGATTCACCCACGCATCCCGCGGTGACCTGAGGCAGCGCGGGCGGGTCCGCGGCGGCGGGCGGAGCCGTGACCACCACCTGGGCGGCGAGGGCCGGTGCGGTCGCCGGGTGGGCCGGCGTCGATGCCGTCGTGCTGACGAGCCCGGCGAGCAGCAGCGCGGCGACGAGTACGCCGGCGCGATCCGGCGGCCGGGTCACTCGCGTGCACCAGCCGGTCCGGGCTCGGACGTCCCAGCGGCACCGGCCGGGACATCCCCGTCAACGGCGGCACCGGCCGGGACATCCCCGTCGTCGGCGGCGGGGCGCCGGGCCAGCAGCACGAAGGCGGCGATCCCGACCACAACCAGCAGAGCGACGGTGAGGATCCGCAGTGGCTGGGAGCGGTTGTCGTCATCCGTGGCGGGGGACGCCTCCTCGGTGAGTGTCGCGACGACTGCGACACCCGGGTTGATCATGCCCCAGCCGGTCGCCGGGTCGGCGTCGCTGTGTGCGCCGCTGCCCGCAGTGGTCTTGATCCGGTGTACGACCTGCGTCGCGTCCAGGTTTGGAAACGCGGACCGGACCAGGGCCGCCGTGCCGGCTGCGAACGCGACCGCGTACTGCGAGCCACTGTTGGCGCGGGCCCCCGATCCGCCGGCCCCGAGGCTGGCCACGTCGATGCCCGGTGCGGTCACATCCACCCCGGATGGCCGGTAGTCCGCTGCCGGTTGCCCCTCCGGGCCGACACCACCCACACGAAGCAGCGCCGCAGGCCACCCGCCCGGGTCCGCTGACGGTGCGGCGTCGGTGCCGGTCGGTGCGGAAGCCACCACCACGACATTATGTTCACAGGCCCTGCGGATCGTCTCCGCCACCGTCGTGTCGGAAACGTCCACGAAGGCACCGAGGGCGAGCACCCGGGCGCCGGCCGACACCGCGACCTCGATGGCGGTGGCGGTGTCGGCCGGCGTGGACCGCGGCGTGTCGCCCACGATCCGCAACGGCAGGATCGTGGCTTCCGGTGCCATCCCGGTAACCGGGGCGCTCAACGCCGCCGCAGAGCCGGCCTGTGCCGTGATGTCGGACGGGCGGGCTCCGATGATGCTCGCCATCGCGGTTCCCGAGCCGAAACAGTCGACGTCCCCGCGGCCGCTGCCGGATGGGATGTCCGCACCTACCGCGACCCGCCCACGCAGTTCCGGGAGGCTGGCGTCCACCCCGGAATCGACGACCGCGACGAGCACACCCGCTCCTCGCGTACGACCCCATGCCTGGTCCGCCGCCATCCGCTCCTGGGCCCAGCCGGAACCGGGCTGCGTCGGCACGGAGCTGACGCACCGTGGCGAGGTCGGCGGTCGGTTGCCTGGGGCCGGCGACGGCAGCGGGGACCCGCCGGACGGCTGCTGATCATCCTGGTCCGGCGGCATCGGGCCGACACGCACCCCGTCCCCAACCGCGTCCCAGGGCAGGATCAGCGTCCATCCCGCGTGCAGCTGACGTGAGTCGGTCAGTGTGTGGCCGTCCGCCTGCCGCCGGCCGCGGTTGAGCCGGTAGATCTCCTCGGCTCGGCCGGCGGAATCGAGTAGCCGACCGGCGATCGCGGCGAGACTCTCGACGCCATCCGGACCGGCCGACACAATGTAGTACTTCACGTACGTGTTGCGCTGCGTGGCCGTGCCCGTCATGGGATGAGCGGGGGCGGCCGACACCGCGACGGGCACTGCGGCCGGTGACGCCGCGCCGGCTGTCTGCTCCGCCCCGGTCGGGTGCGTCAGAACGATTACCAGGGCCACGCTGCCCACCAGGCTGGGCCAGGCCCGCACCTTCGTCGTCACCGGACGCCTCCTTCGCCTTGCCGTTGTTCGTGGGCGCACAGGGCCGCCCTCTACGACAACGCTCCGGTGGATCGCCGGTTCAAACCGATGCCGGAAGCTGCGGGACCGTACTGTGGCCCGGGCGGTTTGTGCGACAACCCGGCCAGGGTGGCACCCGCGTCAGCCCTTCGGCTCGGTGACCCGCACCGACCAGCGGGATCGCACCACCTCGCCCACCAGCACGGCAATCACCCGGTGACCGGTGCGCACGGCCAAGTCGCGCGCGGCGGTCAGGTCGGCCCCCCGCAGGCCGCCGCTGAAGACGACGCCGGGCCCCGCCGGCGCGTCGAGGTCACCGTCGGCGGTCGGGAAGGTCGCCATCCGCCGGTAGCCGGCCGGCACATCGGGGCCGAGCGCGTCGCCGACTATCCCCACGGTAACGCCCGACCCGGCGAGCTGTTCGGCGAGCGTCAGCGCCAGCCGCCGGGCGGCCGACGGCACGCCGGTGACCGTGAACACGTCCGGTGCGGCAGCGAGGTCGACGAACAGGCGCCGGTCACCCTGCCGACCGAGGACGACCGGCAGCGTCGCCTCGGGGAGTTGCTCGTCGACGAGCCAGGCGCACGCGGTGTCGGCGGTGACCTCGAGTGCGGTCCCGAGGAGACGGACGTCGAGCTGGTCCGGGGCTCCGGTCAGCGGCTCCAACTCCACCACCAACCGGCCCGACCGAGTCAGTAACGTCGCGGGCCGCTCGGCGACGACGTCCAGGGCAGCGACTTCGGGGGCAGCGTCGGTGCCGGTGGTCGCGCCCGCCAGTTTCTCCGTTGGCTGCCGGCCATCCTGCGTGGACGTGATCTCCTCGACGTTCTGCGACGTGGCCGTCCCTCGCCGTCCCACCGACGGCTGACGGTCGCGGCCGAGCCGCCGCAGCGCCACGGCCAGCAGGGCCGCCATCATGACCAGCCCGACAGCGCCGACCAGGTACGGGATGGCGCTCGTGCCGTCCCCTGTGCCGGCGGCCCGGTCCGGCTGGGCGGGCGACGCCGTTGGCAGCGGGCCGACGCGTACCGCCGGGCCGGCGGCATCGGCGGGCAGTTCGAGGATCCAGCCGGGCTGCAACGCTGTCAGCGGGTCAGTCAACCGGCTGCCGTCCGGCTGCTGCCGGTCACGGTTGAGCGCGAAGATCTCCCGATATCGGTTGCCGTCGCCGAGGGTCTGCACCGCGATCTGGTACAGGTACTCGCGCTGGTCGTCCCGAGGCGGCCCGACCACGTAGAAGCGGGGCTCCGTGGGCACGTCGGTCCGCGCGGGCGTGCTCGTGCTCGACGGGGCGAGGGCCGCAGTGGGTGGTCCGGTCGGCTCGATCCCGGGCAGGGGCGACCGGGCGGTGTGCGGTGAAACCGGGGCGGCCAGTGCCGCGGCGGACGCGAAGATCGGGACGAGGCCCACTACGAGACCGAGTAGCAGCCCACGGGAACGGGAGGGTCCGCGGCCGGCTCGGCCTCCCGCCGTCCGGTGACTTTCTCGTCGACCGGGTCGGCTCGCGACCCACCTGTCCATTGCGCACCATCCTCGCGAACACTCGCCCGGGCGGGCTCGGCCCTGACCGTACGCGACCCATGCTTCGCCCGGCGTTCCGACTCATCCGGGCGCGGGTGATGGCCGTCGGCTGCGGCGGGGGCCTTGCTGACGGCCTTCAGCCGATCGGCCGGACTTCGCGGTGGGATTGAACCCAGCGGACCGTCGACCGTCGAGGGTCCTAGGTGGCCGGACCCGGCCGGGGTTCGTAAGCCGGCAGGAGACACCGGAGAGGAGCGCGCGTTGATGACGCATATCGGCGAGGTGCGGCGGGAGCGGTCGGCCGCCTTTCACCAGCTGCTATTGCGGATGGCCGGTCGGCTGCCGGACGAGCTGATCACCGAGGCCCGGCGCTGGTTGGTCGCGGGCGAGTTCGTGGAGATCGTCCAGGCGGTGGTCTTCGCCGCGCTCGCCGGACGCGTCACGGTGACCGAAGCCGACGCGGAGCTACTGGCCGACGTCCTCACCGCCGCCGATGAGGACGTAGAGGCGCTCGCCGAGCTGGAACGCTCCGAGGCCGACCCGCAGTCGCTGTACGGGGTCGCGTCGGTGCGCCCGGAGGTGCTCGCCGAGCACGGCGACGCCGTGCCGTACGCCGTCGATCTGACCCAGCCGTACGACGGACCGGGCGGGCTGGACGAGATTGACGCCGCCGCCGTAGTGGCGATGCCGTCGCTCACTGCGGACCTGCCGGCCCGGGCACTTTGGCGTGCGTGGCGGTTCCCGGCGCTGGGCACCCAGTGGCCGCCACCACGCCGGGTGTACCTGCTCCAAGCCGACGACGAAGCGTTCCTGCCCGTGCTCGCTGCTGGCCTGCAGGACGCGCTCGCCGCGGCTGGCGAGGAAGACCCGCAGGTGGAGGCATTCGTCGAGGTTGACGACCTGCCCGCCTACCAGCGCACCGCCCTCGGTTTCTCCGCGCTGCTCTGGACCGTGATTCCGGGGGAGACACCGGCCGTTGCGCGGGTGTTCGACACGTTCGAACCCGGCGTCGGCCCGACCTTCGAACCGGATCACCTGGAACTCACCGAGGCCGAGGCCGACCGGGTAGCGCAGTACCTCGACGCGGGCGTGCCGCTGCTGATCACGCCGGACTTCACCCCGGACGTTGTCGATCCGGCCCGGGGAGACGCGGTGCCGATCGTGTTCCGCACCGACGGACGATGGATCTGGAGCGACGCGGTCAGTTACTACCTGCGTAGCTATCACCTGGCTCCGGAGCCCGCGCTCTTCGAGGAGATCCGCGCCAACGGGTACTTGCCGCCCGAGGTCGATGCCGTGGCGCTGCACCGGGCGCTCGCGGTTCTCTACGCTCCGGCCCTCTGTGCCGATGACGTCGATGAGGCCGTCGAGCACGATACGGCGCGGGCGGGCTGACCCGCGACACCGATTCATTCCGTCGAACCGTCCGTCGTGAAGCGAGGTGTTTCGTCTGATCTCCCCGGCCTGGGTCGATCGTCCGTCTACGGTGGACGTCACCGTGGAGGCGGTCGGTGATGTGCTGGTGCTGCGTACCGGCGCGGACCCTCGCGAGCCGCTCGTGGCGTTGGCCGCCGCGCTGCCCGCCGAGGTCGGGCAGACCGCAGTGGTGAGCGGGCCGACGGTGACCGGCCGCGCCGACTTCTTCGAGCTGCTACCGGAACTGCTGATCGAGCACCTCGGTGGCAGCGCCGAGACCATCCGGCTCGTCACGGTCGGCGCGTATGCCGCCGTCGAAGGAGTCGTGCCTGCGGCGCGGGAATTGGCCGAGTGGGTCGGCCAGAAGGTGCTGGTGCCGCTTGCCGGGCTGTCCCTGGCACCCGGGGGACACAGCCAATGGCCGATCGTCCCGTGGACGGTTTGGATGACGTGCCCGCCCGACGGGCCGCCCCGCCCGGCTGCAGCCTGGCCGCCGCCTGCCCCACCCGTGCCGGCTCTGGCCGACGCAGTGCCACCCGCGCCTTCCGCTCCCGCGCCGGCTGTCCCGCTGCCCCCGGCCTCAGAACCGCCCCGGACCGTCGTGCCGGTCCAGCCGGTGCGGGAGTGGCCTGTCGGGGGACCCTGGCGGCTCGTGTCGCGCGGCGACGCCGTCGTCGCGGTGCCGCACGCGCGTCCGGCCCTCGTCTGGCTGCCGACGCGGCCCGCGCCCAGCCCACCGCCACCTGCGCGGGCTACGGCACCGCCGTCCGGCCTGCCGGGTGTGAGTACCCGAGCCGGCTGGTCGTTCCTGGAGGAGCCGGCCGACCGGATCGGCCCGGCGCTGGCCGGCTTCGTCGTGGAGGTCATCGTGGGTGCGGCTGGATTCCGGGTCACCGGTCGGCCGACCCCACCGCGGATGCTCGCCAAGCTGGTCTCGGCCTGCCGCTCTGACACCCGCCAGCCCATTGTGGTCCTTCCCCGGGGAGCGCGCGTCACGGGGATGGCGGCCGACCTGCTCTACGGCGGCCTGGCCGACGCACTCGGTGTCCCGGTCCACGCCGCCGACGCCGAGGTGCAGCACACCGCCAGTGGGCTGTTGCGGACCACGGGCGTCTTCCGCCGCTGGAGCCCCCGCTCCGCCCGAGCGGGCAAGGGCCGGTGGGGGCCTCGGGCCCGGGTGGTCGGCACCGTGCTTCCACCACTGCCTACGGTGGCCGCGCGTAGCGCGACATCCGCCGGCCGACTGTCGTATCCGTCGGCCGCGACTGCCCCTTCCGCCGCCGTCGACCCCCGGGTTCCCGCGGTGGCCACCGCGGTTCCAGCTCCCGCAGCGGTCGCGATCGGAGAGTCGGGCTTCCAGCCGATCCGGCTGCCGGAACCCGAGGTGGGCCGCACACCCCAACCCGAGTCTGCACCCGTACCCGAGCTCGAGCCGCTGGACCCAACGATCCTCGTCCTGCTCGACCCGGAACGTTGGCGCGACCGGCCGGCGCTGGCCCCGAGCCAGGCGGTCGTCGTACCGCCGCCGGCCACATCGACGCCCGTCGGCGTATCCGGTGCGCCGCCCGCGCCGCCGGACAACGCACGCTCGCGTACCGACGAGGTGTCGGCGACGCCCCCCGCCTGCGTCCCCGGCCCGGTCACCTCCGCGCCGTCCGGCGTCGCGGCGGCGGTACTCATCGCTGCTGACGGCGGCACCAGTGCGGCAGTCCACCACGCGGTCGCCGGGCAGGCTGCCCTCCACGCCGCCGCCGGCGGTGCGGCCGTGTCGACCGCCTGGGGCGACACGACCGACGACCCGCCACGCCCACGGGCGCGCTGGCTGCCGAGCGCCGACCCCGAGTTGACGGTCGCGAACCGTGCGGCGCTGCGCCAGGCGGTGGGCGGCCGGTACGACGCGCACGCCCGTGTGGTCAGCCGCACCCTGGCCGAGTCACCAGGGCTGCGGGCCGCAGCGGGTACGGTCGTGGACCTCGCGGCCGGTCTGGTCGCCGTGCGGGCGTACTCCGACGGCGCGCGCCAGCACGTCAACGAGGTGCTCCGTGGTGGTGGTTCGAGCGAGGACGCCGGGAGTGTCGAGCTGCTGGCGCACTGGGCCACGTACGGGCTACGCCGGCTGCCATCGGTCTTCGGGCCGGTCTTCCGTCCGGGCCCCGCCGGCTTCGCGCACGTCCGCTCGTATCGCCCGGGTGACGTGCTTGCCGAGCCGGCGTTCGTCGACGTCGACCTGACCGTCGGTCCGGCACCGTCGTCCGGCGTGGAGTTCGCCATCTGGTCGGTGAGCGCGCACCGGCTCGGCGATCTGGCCGCAGGCAGCGACCCGGGTGCTGTCGTCTTCCAGCCGGGCAGCCGTTTCCTTGTGCTCGCCGTGGATGAGCCGTCGGACGGCGACGCACCGGTGCGGGTGTTGCTGCGGGACCTCGCCGGAGCACCGCGCCGCGCGGGACGCGACGACTCGGAGCGGATTCTGGCCCAGCTCCGCGCGGTGCCGCGCATCGGCGCGAGCCGGACGACGATCTTCGCGCCGGGCCTGGACGGCGAGGGGCGGCCCTTCCTGTCGCCGGCAGGGTCTGCCGGCGCGGCTGCGGTGAACAAGGGTGGGGGAGCGTGAGCATCGGCATGCTGTTGGTGTCCCAGACGGATCCGGGGCACCTGTCGACTATTGAGGAGGCCGTGCGGGCCGCCGCGCCGGGGGCAACCGTCATCGTCCAACCGGGGACGTACCGCGAGCGGCTGCGGTTGACGCGTGACGTGGTGGTTGTCGCGGAGGACGGGCCAGGCACGGTCGTCATCGACGCCGACCACGGCGTGGCCGTCTTCGCCGCGCGGGGCACGGCGACGCTGCGCGGGGTGACCGTACGTGGCGGCGGCGCAAACCTGCCCGCGATCCAGGTGGGGCAGGGTGACCTGCGTCTGACCGACTGCGAGGTCGTTGGGCAGGGCATCGTCGCGCTACACGTCCCCGGTGGCCGTATCGAGCTGCGGGACTGCCAGGTCAACAACCCGGCGGGAGCCGGGTTCCTGATCGAGAAGGACGCCACCGGCGAGGTCGTGCGGACCACCGTACGCGACGTGGGCAGCGCCGCGATTGTGATCAGCGGTGGGGCGGACCCGGTGTTCCGAGACTGCACCCTGACCGACGGGCGCGGCACCGGTGTGCTTGCCGTCAACGGCGGCCGGGGCAGCCTCGAGGGCTGCGACATCAGTGCCATGGCGGGGCCCGCCGTGGCGGTGGAGGCCAACGGCGCGGTCCGGGTGGTGCGCACCACCGTGCACGACACCTTCGGCGCGGGCGTCTTCGTCGCGGGAGGTAGTCCCGTCTTCGAGGAGTGCGAGTTCCGCTCTCTCGGTGGGCATGGTGTCGTTGTCTCCGGCACCGCCGATCCGGTGCTGACCCGATGCCAGGTCAGCGGCAGCGCCGGCCACGGGCTCTACGCATTGGAGCAGGCGACCGGCGTGTTCACCGACGGGGAGATCAGCGGCACCGAGGTCGCCGGCATCGCCGTGACCGGCTCGGCCGCCCCACGCGTCGAGGGCGGCCGGGTGTCCGGCGACGGTGGCACGGCGCTGCTGTTCGACGGCGAGGCAGCGGGCACCGTACGGGGGGTCGCGGTCCACGGGGGACGCACCGGTCTGCTCGTACAGGGCCGGGCGCAGCCGTTGGTCGAGAACGTCAGGATCGCCGAGTGCGCCGAGTACGGCGTGCAGGTAACCGGCGGTGCCGTCCTGACCGTGCGCGGCGGGGCGATCAACGGCTGCGCGAGCGGCGGCGTCCTGGTCTCCCGTGGGGCGTCGATCACGATGTTGGAGACCACGGTCCGGGCCGGCACGAACGCGCTGCTGCTCGCGGCGGGCGGCACCGCCACCGCAACCGCCTGCGAGTTCGGTGGGGCACGGCAGGCCGGAGTACTGGTAGGGCAGGACGCGAGGCTGACGTTGGCGCGTACCCGGGTGCGCGGCAGCGGTGGCCCGGGAATCCGGTTCGGGCCCGGCTCCATCGGCCGGCTCGACGGCTGCGAGGTGCTGGAGAACGCCGGTGACGGCTTGCTCGTCGAGACGATGAAGCCGGTGCAGGTACGCGGAACCAGCATCGTCAGCAACGCCGGTGAGCCGATCCGATTGACCGTACCGGGGGCCGTCGACGTGGATGGCCCGGATGCGTCCCGGTCGTCGTCGGCAGACGGACAGCCTCGGGCCGACGAGCCGGTGAACCACTCGGCCACATCGGCTGCACCGATTCGCTCCGGGAACACGACCACGGCGGTCGGCAACGCTCCTCAGCCGGCGACCGCTCCGGTGGCTCCCGCGGACCCGGTGACGCCGCTGCTGGCGGAGCTGGACGCACTGGTGGGGCTGGCCGGGGTCAAACACGAGGTGGCGACGCTGGTCGGCTTGCACCGGATCGGCCAGCGGCGGGCTGCTGCCGGTCTGCCGGCACCGCCGATGTCCCGCCACCTGGTATTCGCCGGTGCGCCCGGTACCGGAAAGACCACGGTGGCCCGGTTGTACGGGCGGATCCTGGCCGCGCTCGGCGTGCTGAGCTCCGGGCAACTGGTCGAGGTGGCCCGGTCCGATTTGGTGGCCGAGCATATCGGCGGCACTGCTGTCAAGACCACGGAGAGGTTCAACGAGGCACGCGGGGGTGTGCTCTTCGTCGACGAGGCGTACACCCTCGCCCCGGTCGACGGCGGGTCCGGCCACGACTTCGGCCGAGAGGCGATCGACACCCTGGTCAAGTTGATGGAGGACTACCGGGACGAGGTGATGGTGATCGTAGCCGGCTACTCGGCGCGGATGCGGCAGTTCCTCGACGCCAACCCCGGCCTCGCCTCGCGCTTCTCCAAGACCGTCGAGTTCGAGAGCTACTCCACCGGCGAGCTGGTCACCATCGTGGAGCAACTCTGCAGCACCCACCACTACTCGCTGGAGTACGACACGAGGGTGGCGCTGGCGAGCCTCTTCGACGGGATGAACCGGGACGCAAACTTTGGCAACGCTCGGGTGGCACGGAAGGTGTTCGAAGAGATGGTCGGCCGGCAGGCGTACCGGCTCTCCCAGGCGGGCGAGACGTCCGGGGTCGAGCTGGCGCAGCTACTGCCCCAGGATCTCGGCGCACCGGCGGCGACCGGGGTGTCCGCGGGATTGGCGTGCGAGGACGAGGTCGAACGGGTGCTCAGCCGGCTCAACGGCATGATCGGCCTAGCCGGGGTGAAGCGCGAGGTGGCCGACATGATCGACCTGCTGGCGACGATCAGGACCCGGGTCGACGCGGGGTTGCCGGCCCCCTCGGTCTCCCGGCATCTGGTCTTCTCCGGCCCACCCGGCACGGGCAAGACGACGGTCGCCCGGCTGTACGGGGAACTGCTGACCGCATTGGGCGTCCTCGCCAGCGGTCAGCTCGTGGAGGTGGCCCGGGCCGACCTGGTCGGCGAGTACATCGGGCACACCGCTCAGCGCACGCGGGAGGCGTTCGACCGGGCCCGGGGCGGCCTCCTCTTCATCGACGAGGCGTACACGCTCGCGCCGCCCGACGCCCGTCAGGACTTCGGTCGGGAGGCGATCGACACGCTGGTCAAGCTGATGGAGGATCACCGTGACGAGGTGGTCGTCATCGCCGCCGGATACGAGGAGGAGATCGAAAAGTTCCTCGCCGCCAACGCGGGGCTGGCCTCTCGTTTCTCGCGCCGGATCCACTTCACCAACTACGACGCCAACGACCTGGTGGCCATCT
Source organism: Micromonospora sp. NPDC003197 (assembly GCF_053590565.1). Lineage (NCBI taxonomy): Bacteria > Bacillati > Actinomycetota > Actinomycetes > Micromonosporales > Micromonosporaceae > Micromonospora > Micromonospora sp. NPDC003197. Next base: position 52,929 of record NZ_JBSFTE010000039.1, read on the forward strand.
TCCAGAACCTCGCCTCAGTCGGCGGCTACGAGTGCCCAGGGCAGACGCTGGTGGCGCTGCGCGAGCACTTCGAGCGGGTGCCGCGCACCCGCTCCTTCGGCAACGGTCGGTACGCCCGGCAGGTGCTCGACGAGGCAATCACGCGCCAGGCCGGCCGCATTCGCTCGCTGCGGGACCCCAGCGTCGAGCAGTTGCGCACCCTGCTCGCCGAGGACGTCACATGAGGGGTGAACATTCCACCGGGACGCCCGTCTCTATCGGTATGAGAACGTTGCCTGGCGTGGACGAGCGGGAAGAGTTGGTGGCCGTCGTGGTGCGCACCGACTACGCCGACGAGGATGCCTGGCAGGCGGTCCGACACGACCTGGAGGCCGGTGACCGCAGCGGTCTGTTCGACGACGAGGACGACCAGTATTGCCCGCCGCTGATCGTCGAGGGCGTGGGGTGGGCGGGTGCGACGGTGGACGATGTGCTGGCCGCCGCCGACGGCGACGAACACCTCGGGGTGGTGTTCGTCGCCGACCGGAGCGCGCTGGTCGATCCCGAGCACAAGCTGCTCGCCGTGGCGGTCACTAGCGGCCTGGACGCCGAGGATCGGGCGACGAAGGTGGAGTTCGGCAGGGAGTTTCGCATCGTGCCGCGGTGGATCTCACCCGTCAACGACAACCTCGCCCTCGGAAACATGGGTTTCGAGGAGTACGCGGAGGTTGCCCGCCAGGACCCCGAGGGCGCGTTTCGTGGCCTACCTGACTGACATCGCCCGGAGCATGCCGCCGGCCGGATGTCTCGTCGGGACCCCATCGACATCCCACCAGGGGGGCAGCTTCCTCTGGACCGGCTGGGGAGGTTCTGGACAGCCCGGTCGGCCGAGGCAGGGAGCTGACGGGTGCTGCGGGCGCCCGAGTTCGTTCGTGCGGCGATGTTCCAGTTCGGCGACATGTCGACCTGCGCGCGGTGTGGGTGGGGTGCCGGGTGGGAGTGGATTCAGCCCCGGGATAGCGCGTCGCGCAGCGACCGCAGCGCGTAGTGCGCCCGCGACTTCACCGTCCCGACGGGAACGCCGAGCCGGGCCGCCGCCTCGTTGAGGGAATGCCCCTGTACGTACAACTCGGACAGGACGGCTCGGTGGGCGATGCTGAGCTGGCCGACGGCGTGCCGCAGGGTGAGCTTCGCGATCATCGTGCCGATCCCGTCGGCCCCGGAATCCGTCAGGTCGGTGTCGATGACGCTGACCTCCACCGGCCGTGCCTGCCGTTTGCGGTACGCGTCGATGGCTAGCCGGCGGGCCACCGTGAACAGCCATCGACGTTGCGACTCGGGCTCGGTCGGCACCGCGTCCAGGTTCCGCCACGCCCGCAGCATCGTCTCCTGCACCAGGTCCTCGGCGGTGGGCAGGGCGCCCGGGGGCGTCAGGCCCCGCAGGAAGTAGAGCAGTGGGGCCGAGTTGTTTTGGTGGATCGCCCGCATGTGACTCTCCGCGCGGGTCTGCGAAGGCAGGGCGAGGTCGGCGCGTCTGTGCGCCGTCACATCCGTGTCGCCGACCGCACCAGCCGCGCCCATTGTTCTCCCGTATCCGTCGTCGCAGATCGGAATGATCGTAGAAGGGCGCCTGTGGAAATCTGATTGATTACGGGTGACGCGGATGTGAAACGCAATTCATCGGCGTTTCTACTGGCATGCCGCGCTGATTCGGGTGCCTCTGCTCAGGGCGGCGTCGCCGGACGCGGTGACCGTGACGTGGTGACCGTGACGTGGTGGAATTTGCGGTCGGCCGCGAGCGCCGCGTTGACGCCGCCGGCGGAAAGCGCCCGGCGGAGCGTGCACCTTCGCTGTGATCACGGACTGGGTCCGGGATCTGAACCGGGCAGCGTGGGAGCGGCTTGGGTTCACCGGCCGGGTTCCGGCCCAGACCAGGCACGCCGAGTTGCTTGCCGCCGCCGGCGGCCACCTGATGGCCGCGGTCAAAGGCGAACAGGCAACAGCCCCGCCGTCATGGCCACGCTGCGTAATACAGCAATCGGATACCACCGCAGTAACGGCGAACCTAACAGCGCCCGCGCCACCCGACGCGCCGATCGTCGGCCGCACGACCTCATCGCCTCTGTAGCCGTGAGTAGTACGACCGCGACCACCGGCAACTGTTCTATGTGATAGCCCTGACTCCCGCATGCGGGCAGCGGGTCGCCGACAGTTACGAAGCTCGTTCCGCACGGTGACCGTGACCCTGCCCGTTGTGCCGGTCCGACCGACCGTCGAGGAAACCCACTGTCCCGGCTGGTCCGACGGCAGATCGGGCGGAGGACCCGTACGCCATGCCTCCCCCTGCGTCAGTGAGAGTTCGGGCATGGATACTGTTTTCGCGAATGCCGAGGCGCTTCGACGGACTAATTCGTAAGGCACGTCTGCTATAAATAGCGCGATCGCTCGAATTAGGGCCACAATGTGGCCGTACGTCCGGAGGGACGTGATGCGGTAGATGATTCGGATCCCGAGAGCCGGGCCGGGGCCACAGCATGTTCGCACCCGTCCCGCAGGAAGCCATGCCGATCAGATCGAGCGCGGTGGGACGTTTCATAGGTATACGTATGGGGGGTAAGTTCGTGCCCGTTGCCAACGACGATGCGGCATCGTTGCGTTTCGGCGTGCTCGGACCGGTCAGGGTTTGGCAGCAAGACGCGGAAGTAAACCTCGGCCCTCGTCAGCAGCGCCTGATTCTGGCGTTGCTGCTGGCCAGAGCAGGCCAGCCGGTCGGCACCGGCGAGATCGTCGAAATGCTGTGGGGCCAGCGGCCACCGTTGAGCGCCGTGAATGTGGTGCACCGGTATGTGGGCGCGCTGCGGCGCTTGTTCGAGCCCGACCTTCCCGCCAGGTCGGCTGGGCGCTGGCTGGCGGGTGACGCGGCCGGGTATCGGATGCGGGTCGACGCGGACACCCTGGATCTGCTGCAACTGCGTGTGCTGGCTCAGCAGGCCAGATCGGCCGAAGAAGCCGGGCGGCTGGCCGAAGCTATGTCGGCGTACGAGACAGCACTCAGCCTGTGGCGTGGTCCTTGCGCTGGTGTACCGGCGCTGTCGTCGTACGACCAATCGGCGTTCAGTGTCGTGGACCACGAATGCGCTGACCTGGTCCGCGAGGCTGCTTCCCTGGCACTGCGACTGGACCGTGCCAGATCGGTGCTTCCCGTGCTGCGGCGCGTCGCGGAGCATCGCCCCTGGGACGAGGCGCTGCAGGCCCGGATGTTGCTGGCATTGTCGGCCGACGGACAACAAGCCGAGGCGATCACCCGCTATCAGGACGTTCGAAGTCGTCTCGCCGATGAGTTGGGTGTGGACCCGGGCGAGGAACTGCGCGCGGCGTACCAGTTGGTCCTGCGGCAGAGCCCGGCTAGGCCCGCTGCCGGCGATCCTCATGCCCCAGTCTCGCGGCCGGGTGACCTGCGGATCGCCCGTGCCTCGTTCGTCACCGCGGTGCTTCCCGCGCAGCTACCACCCGACCTTCCCTACTTTACCGGCCGTGGCGACGCCCAACACCGGACGCTCAGCCTGGTGAACGGACACATGATGACCCAGGTATCCCTGCCGGTGCTGGCCATCGACGGAATTCCGGGCATCGGGAAGACGACCCTGGCTATCCATCTCGCTCACCAACTGACCGACGCCTACCCGGACGGTCAGCTTTACGTCGATCTCCGGGGCTTTGATCCTCACCAGTCCGTGTTGGATCCCGCGGAAGCCCTCCAAGGCTTCCTCAACGCGCTCGGTGTTCCCGATGTCGACATCCCGGCCAGCCGCCATGCCCGGTCCGGGTTGTACCGCAGCGTCCTCGCTGGCCGTCGCACCCTCGTCGTGCTAGACAACGCGTACAGCGTCGAGCAGGTGCGCCCGCTCCTGCCCGGTGCTCCCGGCTGCCTGGTGCTGGTCACCAGTCGTAAGCGGCTCACGGGTCTCGCCACGGCGCACGGTGCGCACCTGATGACCCTCGATGTGCTGTCGCCGGAGGATTCGCGGGACTTCCTGACCTCGCGGATCGGGGCGGAGCGCGTCTACACCGATCCGAAGGCGCTAAACGAGATCGTCGAGCGCTGCGGAAGGCTTCCGCTGGCGCTGGCCGTGGTCGCCAGCCGGGCCCTGGCCTATCCCGAACATGGGTTGACCGACGTCGTCCGGGAGTTGCGGGACGCACAAGGCAGCCTGGACGGCTTCTTCGGGGATGACATCGACAACGACATCCGGGCGATCTTCTCGTGGTCGTACCGAGCACTCGGCGCTCGTGCAGCCCGGGTGTTTCGGCTGTTGTCGCTCCATCCCGGACCGGACACCACACTTCCGGCGACGGCCAGTCTCGCCGATGTCGCGCTGGGCGAGGCGCGACTCCTCGTCGGCGAACTCGTGCGGACGGGCCTTCTCGTGGAGCACGCGCCGGGTCGGTTCAGCATGCACGATCTGATCCGGACCTATGCCCACGAGTTGGTGCAGCTTCAGGAGGACGACACGATCCGGACACAGGCCTTCCGTCGGCTGGCCCATCACTACTGGCAGACCGCGTATGAGGGAAACCTGCTTCTGAGCCCCTCCATCGTGCTCGATTCCCCGGAGGCGATGGACACCGTGGTCACCGCTCAACTGACCAACGCCAACGACGCCATCGCTTGGTTGAACGCCGAGCGGCAGGTTCTCAAGGCCGTCGTCCAGCGTCAGATCGACGCCGGCTGCCCGACGGCGGCCTGGCAGTTGGTTCTCACCCTGCTGCACTTCTACCAGCGTGAGGGCTGGTGGCACGACTGGGCGACGATGACCCGGGCATGCCTGAATGCCGTGACCGCTGCCGACGACAAGCTCGGTCGTGCCCACATGTCTCGTGGTCTGGCGGGCGCAGTGCACATGCTCGGAGACAATGAAACCGCAGCGCGGCTTCTCCACCAGGCGCTCGACCTCTTCACCACGCTCGGCTACCGGCCGGAACAGGCCCTGGTGTACCGCAACCTCGGGCAGGTCACTTTCGCGCAGGAGAACTACTCCGATTCCGTGGCTTACTACCAGCGCTCCCTGCGGCACTTCAAATCGGCGGGCGACCTGCCCCACCAGAACTACGTCCTGTGCTGCCTTGCGGACGCGCATGCGCGCCTTGGCCAGCACGACACCAGCATGCGTCTACTCGATCGCGCATTGTCAATCTGCGAGACGGTCGGTGACGTCAACGGTCAGGGGCTGTGTTACGAGACGCTGGCCAGGTGTCATCAGGCCCGAGGGGATTACGCGGCCTCGGTCGCGAGCTGGAAGCAGGCGACCGAGATATATCGGCAGACCGAATGGCGCATGAACTCGGTCGAGTGCCAGTTGCATCTGGGCGACGCGGCACTGGCCATGGGCGACCGGGCTGGTGCCCGGACGGCATGGCAGGAGGGATTGGCTCTGCTCCGCCACCTGCGTGTGCCGTACGCGACCGAGATCCAGGATCGCCTGATGCGCCTCGAGGAGGATGCGGCTGATACGGCGTCCGGCTGACGCTGAAATTTACTGGCATCCGCTCGTCATGTCGAGAATGGGACCATCGCGATACCTGTCATTCCAAGAGGGATTATCCGCCGGTGCGTGACCTCGACCTGCGCGGAGGATTGCTGGCTCCGCAGCTTTGCCGGCTTACCATGTCGTGTAGGCGGCGAGCGCTTTCGCCGGCCGACCGGGTCCACCAGGCGTGCACGGTGTACCTGGCCCGAGCGGAGATCGTCTCGAAGGTCCGGGTGCATACCCTCATCACCTCCCGTTCGTCGAGTTTCGGGTTGGCCAGGCACCACAGCACGGGCATGCCCTCGGCTGTGGCCAGTGGATACAGGCGCATGCCCCAGAAGTAGCGGGAGTGTGAGGCGCTGTAGCCGTAGCCGGCGTCCCCGGCCAGGTCCGAACGTTTCGTGGTCTCCCGCGAGGTGCCGCACGGTACCGGGGTGGAGTCGATCAACCTGAGGATCGGGGCACTGGTCGGGGTGACCTGGGCCAGGGCCCGGAGCACGGTGGCGAT
>NZ_JBSFTE010000040.1:0-52154 GCF_053590565.1 Micromonospora sp. NPDC003197
CAAGAGGGTGTCCAGGTCTTGCGTCACAACACGATCTTGGACGCCCTCTCTTCATGCCCAGACATCGACCCCTGACATCGGAACTACTCGTCTAGCCAGCGGCGGAGCGCTGGGGAGCGCCGGAGCACCGCATCCCGCCATCGATCCAGCCCGGATCTGGCCCGGCCGGCTGCAACTCCTTATCCCGGATGGTGCGATTCGGCAGACCCGGAGGATGGTCAGCTGTTCTCGTCAAGAAGCAGGACGGCGGTTAGCCGGCGCCGAAGCTGCGGACCACCAACTCGAACACCTCGTCGATTTTGTCCGGGTTCTGAGCGTTGAACGCCTTGCCTCCCGATGCCTTCGCGATCTTGTCCAAAGCGGCTAGATCGGAGTCCTTGTCGAAGGCGATGCAAAAGACCTTCACTGGCCGCTCCGGGTCCAGCCTGATGTCCCGGAGCAATGCGGCAAGGTTGTTGTCGACCGGGTCCGTGTTCTCGCCGTCGGTCAACACCACAACCGCGTTGATCCGATTGGGATCGTACTTTTTGAGCAGCTGCTGGTGGGCGGCTCGCACCGTCGTGTAGAGCGCGGTATCGCCCTCGGCCCGCAGCTCAGCGAGTTTGCCGGAGAAGATCCCGTGGTCGAACTTCGAGAGCGGTATCCGCTCGCTGTACGGTGCCCTTGCCCTCGGGTGCTGGCTGGACGAGAACGACCACAGTGCGACCCGGTCCTCGGCACCCAACAGGGCGAGTCCCTTCGCTGCGGCTTCGGTCGCCTTCTGCAACCGGTACGGGTTGTTGGGGTCCTTCATCGAACCAGAGGTGTCGATGGCGAAGATGATGTTCGCCTTCTTGCTGAGCTTCTTCCAGTTTTCCAGGATCGCGTTCACCACGGCGGGGTCCGGCTCGGCGAAGTAGGCCCGCGCCGGGGCACCGTACGCTTCCATCGATTTGATGACATCCGCCGAAGCGTTGCCGTTCCGATCACGGAGTCCGCTGTCGCGGACAACCTTCTGCTGCCGTTCCTCCTGTAGGAACTTCAGGAAATCGCCAGCGGCCAGCCGCTGCTCCTCGCTGAGCCCTGGCAGCACCACGTACGGGTGGTTGAGCTGGTATGTGCCCTCCCGGGGGTGGAGTACGGCCAGCGGCATCCTGGGCGGCACCCCCTCCGGGCTCAGTTTTCCCTTGTTGTACAGGTAGACCAGCGACTCCTGCATCACCATGGCGCTGATGTCGGCCCCGGTGGTGTCGTCGCCGCGCGACAGGTCCGCCTCGGCGCGACGCCTGAGCAGGTCGACCACGTCGTCGGTGTAGTGCGAGACGTTGGCCTCGATGCCCCGGACGAACTGGGTGACCTCAGGTCTGTTCAGGTCGATCTCGGTCAGGCCACGGGTCTTCTTGGTCGCCGCGTAGTAGGTCGCGATGGTGGCTGCCAGCCCAGAGGTGGACAGGGTCGGGTTGTCCTTGCTGAAGGCGAACTTTCCCCACTCGGGGTGCCCGAAGGTGGCCCAGCCCTCCTGGTGGGACATGCCAAGGATGTCTCCCCACCCGAACTCGCCGTTGTGTTTCTGGAGAGCGGCACCCTGTTCCTTCGGGATGGCGATGACCAGCGGGCTGTTCGCGATCGACGGATGACTGCCGAGCGGAAGGGCGTCCGGGTTCCGCAGGGTCAACTGCTCGGTCCAGAGGGTGGAGGTCGGCAGCCAGACCTGCGGTCTGCCTTCCAACTCCGTGCCGTCCTTCTTCCACCCGGCCGCCAGCGCCTCCATCGCCTCGCCCGAGTTGAGGCCCCGCACTGTCACGGCGGCGCAATGCCCCCCGAAGCGTCGGTCCTGGCTGTTGTAGTCCTCGGCGATCTCGCTGATCAGTGAGCTCTTCTCCGAGGAAGAACTGACCACCAGCGGAACGCATCCGGGCGCATCCGGCCGGACGACCAGATAGGTCGCGGCGATGACTCCGAGCCCGGCGACCACAGCCACCGTGTACGGCAGCCAGGATCGGGTGGCTACTCCGCCAAAAACCATCGAACCTCCACTAGGTAGGCGTCGGGAAAACGGACACGGTCATCCCTGCCGCGAATCAGGGGCGTGAGGTGGACGGCGGCGTGGAGGTGGTTCGCTGGGTGGTCGAAGGGGTACCGGTGGAACCCGCTTCGGGCCGGACCCCGGGATCTGCTTCGGGTCGGTCTCCCAACGCGGTGGCGACCAGGACACGCACCCCGTAGACGACGACGAACGTCACGACACCGGCGATCGCTGCGGTGCCGACCTCAACGGAGGCGGCGTAGCCGGCCGCCGTCCCGACCATGCCGAGGAAGATCGCGGTCGAGATGCCCCAGCCGTCCGCGTACTCCCGGCGCAACCGCCGGGACCAGGTGTTTCGTCGTACGGGCTCCGGTTGGGTCCAGCTGGGTGGCATCAGGGTCGGGGCTGGGCCGCTCGGGGTCGGTACGGTCTGCGCCGAGGCTGGCGCGGTCGAGGCTGGGGTGGTGTGCGCCGGCATCGAGGCTGGCGCGGTCGGGGCTGGGGTGGTGTGCGCCGGTTGGTCGGCCGGCGGGTAGGCGGGCACCGGCGCGGTGGCCCGTACGTTGCCTTCCCGTAGGACAGCCTCAAGTGGCATGGCCGTCGCGGGCCGGGCGGTGTATCCGAGCAGCCGCAGCAGAACCTGCTCGGCGGTGGGGCGGGCCCCCTGGTCCTTGTGCAGGCACTCCCGGATCAGTTCGTGGAGCGAATCGGGTAGCCCGGGCAGGTCGGGCGGATCGTAGAGCACCCGTTGCATCACGGCACTGATCGAGTCGTTGCCGAATGGCGGTCGGCCGGATGCCGCGTACGCGATGGTCGCCGCCCAGGCGAACACGTCACTCGCGGGGCCGACGTCGTGGTTGCGGAACCGCTCCGGAGCCATGTAGGCCGCAGTGCCCATGATCTGCTTGGTCATCGTCTCGGTGAGGTCGAGAGCCCGGGCGATGCCGAAGTCGATGACCCGTGGACCGTCCGCGCCGAGAATGACGTTGTCCGGTTTCAGATCGCAGTGGATCACGTCCGACCGGTGGATCGTGGTGAGTGCGGTGGCGATGCCGACGGCCAATCGGTGCAATGCGTTCCCGGCGATGGGGCCCTGCTCCCGGACGTGCCGATGCAGGGTGGGGCCCTGGATGAACTCGCTGACCACATAGGGCGAGTCCCCGTCCACCTCGGCGAAGAGGATCTGCGCGGTGCAGAAGGACGCGACCCGCCGGGCGGCGGCGATCTCCCTGGCGAACCGTGACTTGGCTCGGGGGTCCGGGCTCAGGTTGTTGATTACCTTGACCGCGACGCGCTGCCCCGTACCGTCCTGCCCCAGGTAGACGACGCCCTGTCCCCCCACACCCAACCGGCCGAGCAGCCGATATGGCCCGACCGACCGGGGATCGTGCGAACTCAGCGGTGTGATATCCGGCATCGCCACCCCTGTCCGCCCGGCCATCCAGGTGAATGTCTCCGTCGGCCAGGCCTGCCAAGCTGTGGACGACACGGGTATGGTGCCACGTCCGCGCCACTGACGAGAATATATGTGAAACGGGTGGCGGCACCGGCTCGACTGGGTCGGGACCGGGGGCGTGGAGCTGCCGACGTCCGGAGCACGCTGCACCATCGGATGCCCGGCGGGCTACCGTGGAGGGGTGCGTGACCCCAACGTCTCCCGGTACGTCGCTGGCCAGCTTTCCCCGACCCGACGCACAGCCGATCTACGGCGGCTGCGCAGCGAGCGCTTCGACGTGCTCGTCATCGGCGGCGGGGTTACCGGTGCCGGTGCAGCTCTGGACGCCGCCTCGCGGGGCCTGAAGGTTGCCCTGGTCGAGGCACGTGACTACGCCGCTGGTACGTCCAGCCGGTCCAGCAAACTGATCCATGGCGGGCTGCGCTATCTGGAGCAGTTGGAGCTTGGGCTGGTGCACGAGGCGCTCACCGAGCGTGGTCTGCTGGCCACCCGGCTCGCCCCGCACCTGGTCCGCCCGGTGCCGATCCTGGTGCCGTTGCCCGCCCACGCCGGGGCGTCCGGGTTGGCGGCCCGGGCCTGGCAGCGTTCCTACTACGGTGCCGGGGTGGCGGCGTACGACGCGTTCGCCGGGGTCTTCGGCGGTGGGCGGGGCATGCCGCTGCATCGCCACCTGAGCCGTGAGGGGACTCGGCGCGTCTTCCCGGGTCTGCGGCCGGACGCGCTTGCCGGGGCGATCCGCTACTACGACGGTCAGGTCGACGACGCTCGGCTGGTGGTGACCCTGGCGCGTACCGCGGCGAGCCTCGGCGCGACCGTGGTGACCAGCGCCCGCGCGGTCGGCCTGCTGCGCCAGGCCCGCGAGGTGACCGGGGTACGGGTCCGCGACATGGAGGCCCGTCCGGGCTCGCCCGACGCCGAGTTCGAGGTACGCGCCCGTACGGTGATCGCCGCCACCGGTGTCTGGACCGACGACATGTCGCGGATGCTCAACGACGTGGGGCTCCGCCCCGGCCTGCGGGTACGGGCGTCCAAGGGGGTGCACCTGGTGGTGCCCCGCTCGGCGATCAGTGGCGAGGCGGGGCTGATCCTGCGTACGCCGACGTCGGTGCTCTTCGTCATTCCGTGGGGCGGGCACTGGATCATCGGCACTACGGACACCGACTGGCAGCTCGACCGGTCCCATCCGGCGGCCTCGGCCCAGGACATCGAATACCTGTTGAACCAGGTCAACCCGGTCCTCGAACGGCCGTTGTCCACATCGGACATCGAGGGGGTGTACGCCGGCCTGCGTCCACTGCTCGCCGGTGAGGCCGACTCGACCTCCAAGCTCTCCCGTGAGCACGCCGTCTTCGAGCCGATGCTCGGCCTGCTGCTGGTGGCCGGCGGAAAGTACACCACCTATCGGGTGATGGCCGCCGACGTGGTGGACCAGGCGGTGCGGCGGCTCGGCGGGGGCCGCCCGTCGCGTACCGCCGACCTGCCGCTGCTGGGGGCGGACGGCTACGCCACGATGTGGCGGGACCGGGCCGACCTGGCCCGCCGGCACGGCACGCCGGTCGGCGTGGTGGAACACCTGCTGGAACGCTACGGCACCCTCACCGTGGAGTTGCTGGACCTGATCGCGGCCGAACCGCTGCTGGCATCGCCGCTGGCCGGCGCACCGGAATACCTGGCCGCCGAGATCGCGTACGCGGCCCGGGCCGAAGGGGCGCTGCACCTGGACGACGTGCTGACCCGGCGTACCCGGATCTCGTTCGAGACCACGCACCGGGGCGCCGAGTCGGCCGAACACGCAGCCGAGATCATGGGTGCGGTGCTGGGCTGGGACGACGCCGTACGGGCCCGGGAGGTTGAGCACTACCTGGCTCGGGTGGCGGCGGAACGGCAGTCGCAGCAGATGCCCGACGATGCCACTGCGGATGCAGCTCGACTCGGTGCCCAGGATGTCCGGGGCTTCGCCGCCGACCGGGGGGCCGAGGAGGGGGCGACCGAGGGGCAGCGGCACTGAGGCCGCTCCGCCAACCGCTGCTCCGGCACCGCGTTGTCCGTGGATTGCCGTACGGTGGGCGGATGGGTATTCATCGTGGGCGATACGTCCTGCCCCTGTTCGTCACTGGAACGCTGGTGGCGCTTGCCGCGGCGGGGTGCACGGCAGGCCAGACACCGACCCCGCCGGGGCAGGGGTTGCCGATGCCGGGTGGTTCCACCCTGACCCCTGAGCCGTCAACGGGGTCCCCGTCCGGGCCGGCCGGGACCTCACCCGGCCAGCCACCGGCCGGGGCGTCGCCAGGGCAGCCACCGGCCGGTGGCGGTGCGGTCACCATCGTCCGTACCGGCGGCTTCGCCGGAGTCTGGCAGTCCCTGACCGTGGGCAGCGACGGTAGGTGGACCTATCACGATCGCCCGAACGACCGGGACGTGGAGACCGGTACGCTCACCGCCGCGCAACAGACACAACTGCGTACGCTGCTCGGCGACCCGGCCCTGGCCGCCGAGGCGGCCCGCAAGCCCGGCCCACCCGCCTGCGCGGACGGCTTCTCCTACACCCTGACCACTGGGTCGTCGACGGTCTCCTGGCTGGATTGCGGCGACGCCCCAAAGACCGCCGGCTCGGTGGTCCGGCTGCTGGAGGACGCCACCGCCCTGTAGCCGTTCGACGAGCCCAGCCCAGCCCGGACCGAGCCCAGCCCGGCCAGCGCCGATTAGAGAATCTTGCCCGGGTTGAACAGGCCGGTCGGATCCAGCGCCGCCTTGATCGCCTGGTGCACGCGTACCCCCACCGGGCCGATCTCCTGGGCCAACCACTCCCGCTTGAGCAGGCCCACCCCGTGCTCGCCGGTGCAGGTGCCGCCCATCGCGAGCGCGAGGCCCATGATCTCGTCGAAGGCCCGCCGACCTCGCTCGACGCTGGCCGGGTCGGCCCTGTCCACCACGATGTTCGGGTGCATGTTGCCGTCCCCGGCGTGCCCCACCACCCCGATCGCCACGCCGCACTCCTCGGCGATGCGCTCCACCCCGTCGAGCAGCGCGGCCAGCGAGCCCCGAGGAACCGCCACATCGTCGATGATCAGTCCGCCGTTGCCGGCAGGGAACGCCTCGGCGGCGAACCGCTCCATCGCCGGATGGGCCATCCGCCGGGCCTGCAACAACGCGGCGGCCTCGATCTGGTCGGTTGCCGCGAACACCTCGTCCGCCCCGGCCGCCGTGCACACCTCGGCCAGTCGTTCCAGGTCGGCCGCGGCCCGGGGGCCGGTGTCGGACGCGGCGAGCAGCAGCGCACGGGCATCCGTACGCAGCCCCATCGGCTGGTGTGCCTCGATGGCCTGCAGGTGGGTCTGGTCCAGCAACTCCAGCAGACTGGGGGTGAGGCCCTGGGCAGAGATCTCGGCCACCGCCGCCCCAGCCGCCGCCGTGGACGGGAAGACCGCGACCAGGGTCAGTGACTCCTCCGGGGCGGGCCGCAGGGCGACGGTGATCTCGGTGATCACCCCGAGGGTGCCCTCCGAGCCGACGAAGAGCCGGGTCAGGTCGTAGCCGGCGACCCCCTTGGCGGTACGACGGCCGGTGCGCAGCACCTCACCGGAGGCGAGCACCACCTCCAGCCCGAGCACGTACTCGGTGGTCACGCCGTACTTGACGCAGCACATACCACCCGCGTTGGTGGAGACGTTCCCGCCGATGGTGGACGACTCCCAGGAGCCCGGGTCGGGCGGGTAGCGCAGACCGAGCTTGCCCACCTCGGCCGCCAGTACGGCGTTGACCACGCCCGGCTGTACTACAGCGATCCGGTTGACCGGGTCGATCTCCAGGATCTCGGCCATCGCGGCGGTGGAGATGATCACCGCCCCGTCGACGGCGTTGGCGGCACCAGCCAACCCGGTCCGGGCCCCCTGCGGCACCACCGGAACCCCGTACCGGGCGGCGGCCTGGACCACGGCGACGACCTCGGCGGTGTTGCGGGGGCGGGTGACCACGGCCGGCATTCCGGCCGCGCAGAGGTCGGCCTCGTCCCGCTGGTGGCCGCGGAGCAGGTCAGGATCGGTCAGCACGCCGCCGTCGCCGAGGGCGGCCCGGAGATCGTCGAGCAGAGGGGTACCAGTCACGCCTGAAGAGGCTATCCGGCAGATTCCGCGTCGGCCATCGCCGATGCGGTCCCGCTGGTGAGGCGGGGTAGGCGTGGATGACGATTCAGCCGGCTTAGGGCGGGTAGTCCCGGTCATGGCCGAGCGGAAGGATAAGTCGAGCAAACTGCACATAGACGGAGTGGCGCTCGACACCGACGCTCACCGGATCTCCGAGGCCGTGACGCAGCTGCGTCACAGGTCCAAGCTGACAATGGAGGACCGGGTCTACCGGGTACGGATCAACCTGGGCCTCGCCGCGCAGGCAGCCCTCGCCGCTGCACTCGCCTGGACCGTCGCCCATGAGCTGCTGGGCAATCCGGAACCGGTCTTCGCCCCGATCGCGGCGGTCGGCACCATCGCCTCCTCACTCGGCCAGCGGCTGCGCCGGACCTTCGAACTGATCGTCGGGGTGGCGCTGGGCATCGCCATCGGGGACGGACTGCTGATCGCCATCGGTACCGGGCCGTGGCAACTTGGCCTCATCGTCGGGCTCTCCATCATCGTCTCGATCGCCCTCGGTGGCGGTCCCGCCGTGGTGACCCAGGCGGCGGCCACCGGCGTGCTGATCGCCACGCTCAGCCCGACCGTCCGGAACCTGGAGTTTCCCCGGGTCATCGACGCCCTGGTGGGCGGGATCGTCGGGTTGCTGGTGGTGGCGGTGTTACTGCCGACCAATCCGTTACGGCTGGTGGACAAGACCGCGCGGCGCGCTCTCGACATCCTGACCAAACAGCTCTCGTCGACGGCGGATGCGCTCTCCGCCGGGGATGCCAAGCAGGCACAGCACGCCCTGGACTGCCTCCATGAGGTCGAGGAACGGATGGACGAGTTGCAGGACGCACTGGAAGGCGGTCGGGAGACCGTACTCCTTTCCCCGATCCGCTGGCACCGGCGCAGTGCCCTGGTGCGATACGTGGAGAGTGCCGAGTTTCTCAACCACGCGGTGCACAACAGCGGCACCCTGGTGCGGCGGGCGGTCACCGTGCTGGAGGACGGCGAACCGGTGCCGCCGACCTTGCCGCTGGCGGTGTCCAACCTCGCCGACACCGTGCATCAACTGATCAAGGAGTTGGGACGGGGCGCCAGACCCGAGGCGACCCGGGAGTTGGCGCTACGCGCCGTCAGCGAGGCGGGCCGGGCCTATGACGACGGGGTCGGCTTCTCCGGCAGCGTGGTGGTGGCGCAGGTCCGAACCACCGCCAGTGACCTGCTCCGGGCTACCGGCCTGGAGCGGTCCGAGGCCAACCAGTTGGTGCGCCAGGCGATCGGCAACGCTTCCCGGACGACAGCGGAAATGTCCCCGCACAGCCACGCCGAGGACATCTGAGAGTCCTGCCCCGGCAACGTTGCCGACCACCAGTTGCGCGGTGCGGATCAGCCGACCGTGGGCAGCGCGTCGAGCAGCCGGTCGACGTCTTCGATGGTGCTGCCCAGGCCGATGCTGGCCCGCAGCGCGGTCGGTGGCAGGTCGCTGCGACCGCTCCGGGCCGACGCTTCGGCCAGGAGTCGCCGGGCCAGCGGGTGGGCGCAGAAGAGGCCGTCCCGTACCCCGATGCCGTGCTTGTTGGCGAGCACGGCGGCCACCTTGGCGGAGTCCCGACCGGCGACCACGAAGGACACGATGCCCACCCGGGGCGAGTCGGGGGCGAAGGTGCTCAACTCCACCACACCGGGCAGGACACTGAGACCACTGCGCAGCCGGCTGAGCAGGGCCTGCTCGTTGGCGCAGAGCGCCGCCCGGTCCGCCGTGTCGAGGGCAGCGCAGACGGCGGCCAGGGCGACCGCGCCGAGCAGGTTGGGGGTGCCGGCTTCGTGCCGGCCCGGACCGGTGGTCCACCGTACGTCGTGGGTCGCGGCACCGACGTGTGCCGTGGCCCCACCACCAGCCAGGTACGGCGGCGCGGTGTCCAACCAGTCCGCCCGTCCCACCAGTACACCGGCACCGAACGGTGCGTAGAGCTTGTGTCCGGATATCGCTAGGTAGTCCACTTCGAGGTCACTGACACTCACCGGTACGTGTGGGGCGAGTTGGGCCGCGTCCACCGCGATCCGCGCCCCGTGTCGCCGGGCGACCAGGGCCAGGTCGGTCACCGGCCAGCATTCTCCGGTGACGTTGCTGGCCCCGGTCACCGCGACCAGGATCGGCGTCTTGCCGTCCGTGCCCCGGCGCAGTTCGCGCAGTGCGGCGTCCAGCGCCCGTACGGCGGCTCCCCGGGACGCGGGCACCGGTAGCCGTACCGTGCCGGTGGGCCAGGGCAGCAGGTTGGCGTGGTGCTCGCCATCGAAGGTGACCACGCGGGTCCCGGCGGGCAGCGCCCGGGCCAGCAGGTTCAGCGCGTCGGTGGTGTTACGGGTGAAGACGACGTGGTCGTCGGGGCGGGCACCGAGAAAGTCGGCCACGGTCTGCCGGGCCCGCTCGTAGGCCAGGGTGCAGCGTTGCGACAGCGCACCAGCGCCCCGATGCACGCTGGCGTACCAGGGGAGCAGTTCGGTCACCGCATCGGCCGCGACCTGCGCGCACGGCGCGGTGGCCGCGTAGTCGAGGTTGATCTGACCGGCTACCCCGAGGACGCCGAGCGCGCCGGGTCGGGCGGGGGCCTTCGGGCCGGTTCGGCCGGGGCGGCGGCGCGGTGCCGTCCACGGTACGGACACAGCGGGCAGTGGGGAACGAGAAGTACGCATCGGGGTGACCCTTCGGCAATCCAGGGACCCCGGGTGCACAGGGGACGGGGTCCGCGCTTGCCCAGCACACGGATCGGGCTGGGCCCGGTCATCACCCGGGGCACCCCACCGCGAACCTCTAGGAGGGTTGCCGGCCAGCAAGCCGGGGCTTCGGCCACCGGCCGATAGGCGATGGGCCTAGGGGCGGTGGTCGTTGGTCGCTGGCACTCGTGACCTGTCTCGGAGCATAGCGGGCATGGATGCGCGCCAGAAACCCGGTTGTGGGTGGCTACGCTGACCGCATGGCCGACACCCCGCCCGGCGGTGCCTCGCACCCGTCGTCGCCGCCACCGTCACCCGCCGGTCTGACGTATCCGCCGGCCGCACCACAGCCGGCGACCGGCCCGGTGGTGGTGAAGGCACCCCAAAGTGGGCTGAACTGGCGGCGGGTCCTGGTCATGGTCGGCGCGATCCTGTTCATCGCCGGTTGTGCCGTCTACATGCTCTTCGAGCTTGGCGAGAGCCTCGGGGCCACCGCGCTGCTGGTCGGCCTGGCTGCGGCGATTCTCCCGGTTCCGGTGCTGGTGGCCTGTTTCCTCTGGCTCGACCGGTACGAACCCGAGCCGATGAAGTACCTCGTCTTCTGCTTCGCGTGGGGTGCGTTCGTCTCCACCGCCGCGTCGTTGAACGTCAACGGCTGGGCGGCGAGTCTCTTCTCCGACTGGGGACTGCCGGACGCGCTGGTGGCGGTGCTGGTCGCCCCGTTCATCGAGGAGCTGACCAAGACCCTCGGCCCGATTCTGCTGCTGATCTTCCGGCGGCGCGAATGGTCCGGCATCACCGACGGGCTCGTCTACTGTGGACTTTCGGCGGTCGGGTTCGCGATGGTGGAGAACATCCTCTACCTCGGCGGCCACGGTTACGCAGCCGGTGCCGAACAGTACGGTCCGGCCAGCGGAGCGCAACAGGTCTTCCTCATCTTCATCATGCGGATCCTGTTGTCCGGTTTTGCCCATCCGCTCTTCACCTCGATGGCCGGGGTCGGACTGGGCATCGCCGCCCGGTCGGCCGACCGCCGGGTCCGGATCCTCGCCCCGGTGGCCGGGCTGCTGCTGGCGATGATGCTGCACGGCACCTGGAACCTCGTGCCGTCGCTGGTCCAGGCGACCGGCGAGGCGCTGATCCTGCTCTACGGATACATCGGGGTGATGGTGCCGATCTTCTTCGGCATGGTCGGGCTGGCCATCTGGCTGCGCGGTTGGGAGGGACGACTCGTCGAACGCACCCTGCCCGACTACGTCCAGGCCGGCTGGCTCACCCCACCTGAGGTCGCCTCGCTGGCCAGCCTCGGTCGGCGGTACTCGGCTCGACGGTGGGCCCGCCGGGTCGCCGGGGACGCCGGCGAGAAGGCGATGCAGAGTTACCAGCTTGCCGCGACCCGACTGGCCCTGCTCCGCGACGGGCTACGACGAGGGCTGGACAGCAACCCGACCGCGCTTGCCCGGAGCCTTCAGGAGGAGCGGCAGTTGCTGACCGAGATCTCCGCCTGTCGACAGGTCTTCGTCGGGCGTGACCCGCAGACGCCGGCCGGCATCTGGGACGGTGTCCGTTACCACCTGGTCTTTCCGGATGGCGTCAGGCGTCCGGTGAACGCCCCGGAGGAGCCGGTGGTCCCGGTGCCGGTGGTGCTGGCACCACAGCCCATGCCGGCCTTCCCAGGCGGTTACCGGCCACCGGCCTTCTCGGGTGGCTACCAGCCCCCGGTCTCCCCGGGTGGTTACCAGCCGCCGGCCGGGGCGTACGGTCCGCCGTACCACGGCGCGCCCCCGCCAACCAGTCCGGCCGCTGACGAGCGGGGCCAGTAGGTGGCCGGTAGGTAAACCGGTCAGCGGTAGCGGCCGGTCAGAGGTACAGGCCGGTGGAGTCCGGCTCGACGCGGGCGGCGGCCACCGCGTGCACGTCCCGCTCCCGAAGCATGACGTACGCCCGACCGTGCAGCTCGACCTCCGAGCGGTCGTCCGGGTCGAAGAGCACCCGGTCGCCGACCACGATGGAGCGTACGTTCGGGCCCACCCCGACCGCCGATGCCCAGGACAGCCGGCGACCCATCGATGCGGTTGCCGGAATGACGATGCCTGCGGTGGAGCGACGCTCGCCCTCGTTACCTTCGAGCTGGACCAGGACACGGTCGTGCAACATGCGGATGGGCAGGCCAGCGTCATGGCTTGAATCGGCGGTCACGTCCCGAGACGCTACCGTGTGGCCCCGATGATGGTCCGATCGCGGTCCGATCAAGCGGCGGTTACCCCACCTGCGGTACGGGTCGATGCGGTGGTTACCCACATCCGTCAAACGGGAGCGATTACGTCGGCACCCCGGGGGGCAATGTCGGGGAGAAGTCAGGGTTGGCCAATTCCGGTCGGATTGGCGCTGCCCAGTTAACGTAGGAAGGCCGCTATCAGCCAGGAGGTGCACTTGAGCCGCTTCGCACAGCTGTGGGCGAAAGTCCGCCGCGCGTACCAGTCGAGTCGCGGCTCAGTGCAGAATGCCGCCCAGTCCCGCCGCCAAATCGGTGCATCTTCCACCGATGGTCCGTTGCCGGCCACCCTCGGGGCAGCGGAGACATCGCCCGTCGATGCGGAGCCGCCGGCCGAGGTCCACCCCTCCACGTCCAGCCGGGACGACGCCGACGTGCCCCACGGCCTGCGTATCGCAGCCGCCTGGGCCTGGCGGGTGGGGGTGATCGGTGTCGTCGGCTGGGCGCTGATCGAGGTGATCGGGACCATTCGGATCGTCGTGATCCCGCTGGCCATCGCCATGCTTCTCTCCGCCCTGCTCGCCCCGGCGGTGGGTTGGCTGCTGCGCGCCCGCTTCCCCCGGTCACTGGCCACGGCGCTGGTGCTGGTCACCGGGCTCGCCGCAGTGATCGGCACGCTCACCCTCGTGGTCAACGAGTTCATCCGGGGCGTCCCGGCGCTGAGCAAGGACGCCACCACGGGCGTACGGCAGATCCAGGACTGGCTCAAGACCGGCCCCCTGCACCTGTCGGACGGGCAGCTGAACCAGTACATCGACCAGGGGCAGAAGTGGGTGGACGAGAACACCCAGTCATTGACCAGCGGGGCCGTCTCCACCGCCACCACCGTCTTCGAGGTGCTCACCGGCTCGCTGCTGGTGCTCTTCGCCACCTTCTTCTTCCTGCGTGACGGCGGCCGGATCTGGAGCTTCCTGGTCCGACTGCTTCCCTCCGTCGCCCGCTGGCGGGTGCACGAGGCGGGCAAGGCGTCCTGGGAGACCCTGGTCGCCTACGTCCGAGCCACCGTGCTCGTCGCCTTCATCGACGCGGTCGGAATCGGCGTCTTCCTGGTCGCCTTCGACATTCCATTCGCCCTTCCGCTCGCCGCGCTGGTCTTCCTCGGCGCATTCATCCCGATCGTCGGGGCCACCCTCTCGGGCGCGGTGGCGGTACTGGTGGCGTTGGTCGACAGCGGTTGGGTCACCGCCCTGATCATTCTCGGCGTGGTGGTCGGCGTGCAGCAGATCGAGGGCCACGTCCTCCAGCCGCTGATCATGGGGCGCGCGGTGGCACTGCACCCGCTCGCCGTGGTCATCACGATCACCGCGGGCGTGGTGCTGGCCGGAGTCGTCGGCGCGCTGGTGTCCGTACCACTGCTCGCCGTGCTCAACACCGCCATCCGGCGGCTCGCCGGTCAGGAACGGCCCACCCTGCCACCGGACGCCGTGGTGGTGGCTGCGAAAGCCCCCGGCAGCTGAACGTCGCCGCCGGGGGTGACGATCACTCGCGGCCCAGCCGCTCCAGGGCGCCGCGCGCGACCTCCGGCCGGGTCGTGTACCAGAACGGCGGCAACGAGCGGCGCAGGAACGCCCCGTAGCCGCGCGCGGTCTCCAGCCGGGAGTCGAGTACCGCCACCACACCCTTGTCGCTGGTGGCACGGATGAGCCGGCCGACGCCCTGGGCCAGTCGGATCGCGGCGATCGGCACGCTGATCGCTGCGAACCCGGACCCGCCGGCCGAGTCGACCGCCGCCGAGCGCGCCGCCGCCAGCGGCTCGTCCGGGCGCGGGAAGGGCAGTCGGTCGATGACCACCAGTTGGCAGGAGTCACCCGGCACATCCACCCCCTGCCAGAGCGACATCACCCCGAACAGGCAACTCGACCGCTCCTCCCGGAACCGACGGACGAGCAACGGCAGCGCCTCCTCACCCTGAAGCAGCACGGGCAGGTCGGTACGGGCGCGGAGCAACTCCGCCGCCTGCTGCGCGGCCCGTCTTGAGGAGAAGAGCCCGAGGGTACGGCCACCGAGCGCTTCGACCAGCGCCAGCAACTCCTCACCGGCCGGCTCGGGCAGGCCGGACGCGGCCGGCCGGGGCAGATGCGCCGCCACGTACAGGATGCCCTGCCGGCCGTAGTCGAACGGCGACCCCACATCCAGCGACCGCCACCCCGGCCCCTCGTCGGCCCCCGGGTCGGCCTCCTTCTCCCGTGTGGCTGCCTTCCCGGACGGGGTCGCCTTCGTCGTACGCGAGGCGGCTCCGCCAGCAGCGGTCGAGGCGGCTTTGCCTACAGCGGTCGAGGCGGCCAGCGCCGCCGCAGCCGGGGACGGGTCGGGCGCAGGTGGTGCCTCCAGCCCGAGTGCCCGCGCCACCGTGTCGAACCGGCCGCCGAGGGTGAGCGTGGCGGAGGTGGCGACGACGGTGCGCTCGTCGTACAGGTGGGTGGCGAGCGTGCCCGCGACGGAGAGCGGGGCGACCACCAGGGCCCGGCGCCCGGTGCCGCCGATCTCGGTCTTCTCGACCCAGGCCACGTCGTGCTCGGCCTCCTCCAGTAGGCGTTGGGCAGTGCTGGACAGCTCGTCCAGCACCGCCTTGGCCTGCTGCTTGCGTACCGGGTCCGGGTCGTCGGACTTGATGTCGCCGATCTCGTCGAGTGCGGTCCGGGTGGCGGCGTCGAGCAGCGTGCAGGCCTCCTGCAACGGGGTCGGTAGCCCGGTGACGAGCCGGCCAGCGGTCGCCTCGGTCAGCCCGACCGAGAGCGCGTCCCCGGCCTCGGTCAGCAGCTCGGCGGTCTCGGGCCGCAGCACCGGGCGGGCCCGACGCGCCGCCCGGTCGATCGCCTCCGGGGTGAGTTCGGCCTGGGCGGCCGAGGAGACCCGGTCGGCCAGTTCGTGGGCCTCGTCGACCACCAGCAGCTTGTGCGGCGGCACGATGTGCCGGCCGGCGAGCATGTCCACGGCGAGCAGACTGTGGTTGGTCACCACGATGTCCGCCTCTCGGGCGCGCGCTCGGGACGCCTCGGCGAAGCATTCGTCGCCGTACGGGCAGCGGGCCGCGCCGACGCACTCGCGGGCCGGCATCGACGCCAGCCGCCAGGCCTGTTCGTCCACCCCCGGGTCGAGTTCGTCACGGTCGCCGGTCTCGGTCTCCAGGGCCCAGTCCCGCAGTCGCTGGATCTGCTTGCCCAGCCGCCCCGCCTCACCGAGCCATTTCGTACCACCTTGTGACGATGTCTCGAAGAGGGTGTCCGCTGGCTCATCCTCTGTGGAATTGTCCAGCCGGGCCAGGCACAGATAGTGGTGACGACCCTTCAGGACCGCGAACGTGGGGCGGCGGCCCAGTACCGGCTCGACGGCGTCGGCCAGCCGGGGCAGGTCGTGCTCGACGAGCTGCGACTGGAGGGCCAGCGTGGCGGTGGAGATCACCACCGGGCCGTCCACGGTGAGTGCCGGCGCCAAGTAGGCGAGGGACTTTCCGGTGCCGGTGCCGGCCTGTACTAGGAGATGGTCGCCGGAGGCGATGCACTCCTCGATCGCCGTGGCCATCTGCTGCTGTCCTGGCCGGGCCGCGCCACCGGGGACCGCACCGACGGCGGCGGTGAGCAGCTCGCTGCTGGTGGGGCGGTCTGCGCGGCGGCGGCGGGCACCCTTGGCGGCCCCGGGCCGGGGCTGGTTGACGGTGCTGGTGGCGGTGGTCGGCGCGGTCACCCTGCGACGGTACCGGGCCGTCCTGACAGGGCCGCGCTCATCCGTTAGGAGGGGGCCCTTCCTATACAGAATCCGATAACAAGGGGCCCTTCCTTCAGGGCGGCCAGGAGTGGCGGGGATCGGTTAGGGTGCGGGAATGCCGAGTGATGTGGTGCGAGTCGTCTACCGCAAATACGACGGCACCCAGCACCGGGACTACCCGGCCCGCCGACTCGCCGAGGACGATCTGGGCGTCTGGCTCGGAGTCGCCAAGGGGACGGAGTCGATCTATCACGGTCGACCGTCGGTGGAGATGATCCCGTTCGTGTTGCTGGTGCCACACGACGCCTGGTGGACCGGGATGTTCAACCCGCCGCCGAGGACCAGTGAGGTCTACTGCGACATCGCCAGCCCGGCCCGGTGGGAGGGGGACACCGTCCACCTGGTCGACCTCGATCTTGACGTGGTACGGCGTCGGAACACCGGCGTGGTGGAGCTGCGCGACGAGGACGAGTTCGCCGAGAATCGGGTTCGGTTCGGCTACCCAGATGATCTCGTTGAGAAGGCCGAGGCGGCAGCAGCCTGGCTGCACGGCGCGCTGGGCGATGGCACCGAGCCGTTCGCCAGCGCCTACCGGAAGTGGCTTGCCCTGGTTGCCTGACCGGCACCAGATCTACCGACTGTCTGACCTATGACCTTCCGTCTGACCGTCGGCGGGCGATCCGGTCTGCAGTCACCCCGCCGCGTCCTCAAATGATCTTAAATTCGGGCAGTCGGATCTTCGGCTTCCGTCCCGCGGACCGGGTCGGCAGGCTTAGATGAACGTTAGGTGAACGATGGGTTAATCGGTTTTGACCAGGGGTAGGCCGCAGGAATCGCAGTTTTTGCGTTCCCTAGCATCACCCGAGGCAGGCTCCTCATATGGCCCGTCCCCCGTCCACCGACGCAACGAGGTCCGACCCGTGAAGTTTTCCTTCCGCCCCACCGAGGGCGCCTTCTACGAGCTCTTCACCAGGGCCGCGAAGAACCTGGTGCGGGGTACCGAGCTGCTCAACGAGCTGGCCCTGCCCGGAGTCGACGTGCAGTCGGTGAGCGAGCGGCTGACCGAGGTCGAGCACGACAGCGACCAGATCACCCACGAGCTCTACAAGAAGATCAACTCCACCTTCATCACGCCGTTCGACCGGGAGGACATCTACCGGCTCGGCTCGCTGCTCGACGACGTGATGGACCACCTGGAGGCGGTCGGCAACCTGCTCTACCTCTACGGCCTCACCAAGCTGCCCTCCCTGCCCCGGGAGATGCACGAGCTGGTCAACGTACTGGACCAGCAGGCGCGACTCACTGCCGAGGCGATGCCCCGGTTGAAGTCGATGAAGGATCTTGAGGACTACTGGATCGAGTGCAACCGGCTGGAGAACGAGGGCGACCAGGCCTACCGGATGTTGCTGGTCCGGCTCTTCTCCGGCGAGTACGACGCGCTCACCGTGCTGAAGATGAAGGAGGTCGCCGACGAGCTGGAGGCCGCCTGCGACGCCTTCGAGCACGTGGCCAACACGGTCGAGACCATCGCGGTCAAGGAGTCCTGAGTTCGTGGACGCCACTCTCATCGCCGTCATCGCGGTGATCATCGCGGCGATGGTGTTCGACTACACCAACGGCTTCCACGATGCGGCGAACGCCATCGCCACCAGCGTGTCGACCCGAGCCCTCACCCCGCGCCGCGCGCTCCTCCTCGCTGCCGTCGGTAACTTCATCGGCGCGCACTTCGGCGCCGGAGTAGCCAAGACCGTCGGCGACGGTCTGGTGACCCTGCCCACCGGGGTGGAGAGCCTGGGCGTGGTCTTCGCCGGAGTCGTCGGTGCCATCACCTGGAACCTGATCACCTGGTACTTCGGTCTGCCCTCGTCGTCCTCCCACGCCCTCTTCGGTGGCCTCGTCGGAGCGACCCTCTTCGCCGCTGGTGGCGTCATCCAGTGGATGAACATCGTCGAGAAGGTCATCCTCCCGATGGTGGTCTCGCCGGTGGTCGGCCTGGTCCTGGGCTACCTGGTGATGCTCGCCATCCTGTGGCTGTTCCGAAAGGGGAACCCGGGCAAGCTCGGTCGGGGCTTCCGCTGGGCGCAGACCGCCTCAGCCGCCGCCATGGCGGTCGGGCACGGTATGCAGGACGCCGCCAAGACCATGGGCATCGTCGTGCTGGCCCTGTACACCGGTGGCTACCAGAGCGACAAGGGTCACATCCCGGAATGGGTGTTCTGGACCTCGGCTGCGGCGCTCGCGCTCGGGACGTACGCCGGTGGTTGGCGGATCATCCGTACCCTGGGTCGGAAGATCATCGACCTCGGGCCGGCCGAGGGCTTCGCGGCCGAGACCGTGGCCAGCGCGGTCCTCTACTTCAACGCCCTGGTGCTGAAGGCGCCGATCTCGACCACCCACACGATCACCTCCGCGATCATGGGTGTCGGGGCGACCAAGCGGCTGTCGGCGGTGCGCTGGAACGTGGCTGGCAACATCCTGATCGCCTGGATCACCACGTTCCCGGCGGCGGCCCTGATCTCCTGTATCGCCTACTTCATCGTCCGCCCGATCTTCGGCTGAGCGTTTTTCCCTCAACCGCATCCGATCCACGCTAAGAGCGGCCATCCCTGCTGAGGGTGGCCGCTCTTAGCGTTGCGGGAGGCGCGCCTGGCTGAGGGTGGCCGCTCCTAGCGTTGCGGGAGGCGCGTCGTGGGGCGGGACCTGCGGGTGGCCGCTCTCACTGCCGCAGGGACCGTCGTACGCGCCCCTGCGGCCGAACGCCAGCGGCCTTTCCGCGTCCGATTGTCGCGTTTCCGCTAGCTGCCGAGGCATGAGGTTGATTGGCGCGCAGGTACCGTACTCGCTGTGTCCAACGGTCCACAAAGCTTGGTCGCCGGTCGGTACCGGCTGGTTAGTCCCCTCGGACAGGGTGGCATGGGACGGGTCTGGCTGGCCCGCGACGAGATGCTCCGCCGGGATGTAGCGATCAAGGAACTGGTGCCGCCACCAGGTCTGACTGACGACGAGCGGCGTGAGATGCGCGAACGCTCCCTGCGCGAGGCGCGGGCGATCGCACGGCTCGACCAGAGCAACGTGGTGCGGATCTTCGACGTGCTGCATGCCGACGGTGAGCCATGGATCGTGATGGAGTTCGTCCCATCCCGATCGCTGCAGGCGGTGCTGACCGAGAACGGCCCGCTGCCGCCGGCCGAGGTGGCAAAGATCGGCCTGGCCGTGCTCGCCGCGCTGCGCGCCGCCCACCGGGCCGGACTGCTGCACCGGGATGTCAAGCCGGGTAACGTGCTGCTCGCCAATGATGGCCGGGTGGTGCTGACCGACTTCGGGCTGGCCACCGCGCCCGACGACCCGAGCATGACCCGAACCGGGGTCGTGCTCGGCTCACCCTCGTACCTGGCGCCGGAGCGGCTCACCGACTACGTCATCGGCCCCGCATCCGACCTGTGGTCGCTCGGCGCGACGTTGTACGACGCCGTGGAGGGCAAACCGCCGTACGCGCGGTCGTCGGCGGTGGCGACGGTGACCGCCATCGCAACCGAACTGCCGCCCCCGCCGAAGCACGCGGGCGCGTTGACCCCGGTGCTGGCGGGGCTGCTGCGCAAGGACCCGAGCCAGCGGATCGATGCCGACGAGGCCGAACGACTTCTGCGTCAGGCGATCACCGAGCAACCGTCCCCGGCGTCCGCATCGGCACCGGGAAGCGCGGCACCGGGAAGCGCGGCACCGGGAAGCGCGGCACCGGGAAGCGCAGTGCCATCAAGCGCGGGACTGGCAGGCGCAGCACCGGAGGGCGTGCCGGCGCGGAGTGCGGTGCCGCAGAGTGCGGCCGCGGTAAGGGCGTCGCAGGAAGAGTCGACACAGGGGCGGCCCGTTGGCCCGGCCTCGCCGGCTCAGGAGCCAGCCCGGACCCCGGCCGCCAACGCCGCCGCAGCCACCGCCAACGCCACCGCGAAGAAGCGGAAGTACGGCTGGCTGATCGCCGCCGCCGTCGTGGCGGTGGGCCTTGTCGGTGTCATCGCGGTGCAACCGCTCATCAACAAAGCCGGGGCCGACGACGTCAAGCAGGATCCGGTGTTCAACACGTCGATGTCGACGACCTCCATGGCGAGGCCTGGTTGGCACTACTACACCCAGGATCCCAGCTTCTCGGTGCCGGTCCCGGATGGCTGGCAGCAGCTTCGCGACGGTAGGCGCGTCGAGTTCCGCGAACTGGACGGCCGTCGGGTGTTAACCGTCGAGGCACTCGGCGCACCCAAAGCTGATCTCCTCGCGGACGCCCGGTCCGCAGAGGCAGCGGACCGCGAGTCCGGGAAATATCCAACGTACGAACGGGTCCACCTCCGCGAGGTGAACTACCGGACGCGGGCGGTGGACCGCGAATGGACGTACGCCGATTCCGGTGGGACCCGGATGCACGCCCTCAGTCGCACCTTCGTCGCCGAGAACGGCCAGGCATACAAGATCCAGTGGATCACGCCGGACGGCGCGTGGGCAGCCGGGCAGCATGATCTCGCACTGATCCTGGATGGCTTCCGCGTGCAGCAGGCACCGGTGTCACCGAGCGCAGGATCGACCCTCGCCGGACCGACCAAGAGCGCTCCGACCAAGACGCCGAGCACCACCAAGGGCAGCACGCTGGCATCGCCCCGGTACACCGGCCGACCCATCATCAACAATGGCAGCGGCAAGTGCATCGATGTGCCCGACAGCAATCCGAACACCACCGCCGAGATCCAGATGTGGGACTGTCACGGCGTTGATGGCGAGAAGTTCACTCTCGGCGCGAACCATAGTGTGCGAGTGCTGGGCAAGTGCCTCGAACTCAGAGGCACCAGCAACGGATCCAAACTGCGGATCGCCACCTGTACGGGCAGCGACATTCAGAAGTTCACCCTGAACACCGCCAGCGACCTGGTCAGCCTCGGCCCGATCAAGTGTGTCGAACCGACTGACGGCAACCCGGGCAACGGTGTCTGGCTGCAGATCGTGGACTGCAACGGCCGCGACCACCAGAAGTGGCACCTTGGCTAAGGCGGAGCCTCTCGCTAGGGGTAGGTGACGCCGACCTGCTCGCGTATAGCGTCCAGCAGCCCCATCACCTCCAGGGTGGCCGCGTGCGGCACCAGCGGACTCTCCTGTAGCCCCGCCGCGAGGCAGCGCTGCACCTCGGCCGCCTCGTACTGGTAGCCCCCGCCGACCAGCGGGTCAGCGAAGATCTCCGGCTCGGTGTCGGCTCGGTGCAGGGTTAACTCTGCGGGCCGGAAGAACAGGCTGGGCAGTTCGATCCGGCCCCGGGTGCCGGTGATCGTGGCGACCTGCGGCGTCGCGCCGAGCATGCCGCAGGTCAGCGAGGCGAGCGCGCCCGAGTCGTACCCGAGGATGATCGCGGTGTTCTCGTCGATCCCCTCGGGGCTGAGCTTTGCCCAGGCCCGCACCTGGTCGGGTACGCCGAGCAGCAGGTGGGCCAGGCTGACCGGATAGATGCCGAGGTCCAGCAGCGCGCCGCCGCCCAGCGTCCGGCTCCGCAGCCGATGTTCCGGCGGGAACGGCCCGGCCAGGCTGAAGTCGGCGGCGACGGTGGTCACCTCGCCGATCGCGCCGTCTGCGATCAACTCCAGCATGCGCAGGATGACCGGGTTGCAGCGCATCCACATCGCCTCCATCAGGAAGACGTCGTGGACGCGGGCCGCCTCGACCAACTCCATGCTGCTCGCCCGGTCCAGGGTCATCGGCTTTTCGCACAGCACCGCCTTGCCGGCCATCAGGCAGGTCAGAGCCGCATCGTGGTGGGCGATGTGCGGGGTGGCGACGTACACGACGTCGAGGTCCGGGTCGGCGGCCAGCTCGGCCCACGATCCGTACGCCCGGGGGATGTCGTGCCGGTCGGCGAACGCCCGCGCCGCCTCGGCGGACCGGGAGCCGACCGCGACGACCTCGGCGTCCGGGAGCAGGCGGAGATCTTCAACGAAGCGCGCGGCGATGTTGCCGGTGGCCAGGATGCCCCAACGTGTCATGCCGGCACGCTAGCCGAGAGCGCTCCCAAGACACTAGGGCGACTGAGCCGGGCGAGTGCGAACCAAGCTCGCGCCCACGCGCTAGCGGGCGCTACGGCGAACTAAACTCGCGGGATGACGATCCGCGACTGGGCCACAGCGCTCGACTGGGCCAGGGCCCCGGCGCCGCTGATCGAGCACGCCCGCCGTTTCCGTGCCGAGGGTGGTGTGCCAGCACCCGCGAAGGTGGCCGCCACCGTCCTGCTGCTGCGGCCCGCCGCCACCACCGGCTTCGAGGTGTACGTCATCCGCCGGGTCGCCGCGATGGTCTTCGGAGGCATGTACGCGTTCCCGGGTGGCGGGGTGGACCCGTCCGACTCGCAGGTACGCCTCGACTGGTCCGGGCCTTCGCCGGCAGCCTGGGGTGAGCGGTTGGCGTTGGAGCCCAGCGCGGCCCAGGCGGTGGTCTGCGCGGCAGCCCGGGAGGTCTTCGAGGAGGCGGGCGTCCTGCTGGCCGGCCCAGCAGCCGACACGGTCGTCGGCGACGTCAGCGGGGACGACTGGGAGGCGGCCCGTTCGGCGCTGGTCAAGCGGCAACTGCACTTCGCCGACCTGCTCGCCGAGCGGGGGTTGACGCTCCGCTCCGACCTGCTGGTGCCGTGGAGCCGGTGGATCACCCCGGAGTTCGAGCCGCGCCGCTTCGACACGTACTTCTTCGTGGCGTTGCTGCCCGAGGGGCAGCGGACCCGGGACGTCTCCGGCGAGGCCGACCACACGATGTGGATCAGGCCGGAGGAGGCGTTGGCCCGGGCCGCCGCCGGGGAGATCGCCATGCTGCCACCGACCATGCTGACCCTGGCCGAGGTGGCCGCCTGCGGGGATCTGTCCGCCGTACCGGCGGCAGCCGCCGAGCGTGACCCCGCCAAGCCGATCATGCCCCGCCTGGAGTTCCCCGCCGACGGCAGCGAGCCCCGCTTCCTCCTCGACTGATCATCACGGTGGGGCCACCGTGCGGTCAGGCGACCTCAAGCAGAATCTTCAACAGGTCGTCGGCTGCGTCCCGCATGAGGTTGTGCCCACCGTCCAGTGCATGCACCGTCCACGAGGGATCTTTTCGCAGTCGCTGGTAGAAGGGGGTGAACGGGGACTCGCCGGCCCATCCCGCCGCGTACACGTAGACCTTGCGCTGGACATGCTCGAGGTCGCTGGTCAGCTGTACCGGTTGGAGTAGCGAGGCGAGCGGGTGCGGTGTGGCCCGCGCGTCGAAGAATGGCAACGTCCGGACCGCATAACCGTTCTCCACGACATCCAGGTACCACCGCCGCTCGTTGTCGGAGACCAGCGCCCAGCAGGAGTCGCCGTTCGCCGGCACCACGGCGTCCAGGTACACCAGCGAGTTCACCCGCTCGGGCATGCGGTCGGCCACTGCGGTGATCACCATTCCCCCGTAGCTGTGGCCGACCAGCACCGCATCCTCGATCCTCTCGGCCGCGAGCACGCCAGTCACGTCCTGGACATGCGTTTCGAGGTTTACTCCGGCGTGTAGCAGATGGCTGTGTTCGCTGATGCCGGTCAGCGTCAGCGGATAGACCCGGTGCCCCTGGGCGCGGAGTTGATCGGTGAGTTCCGCAAAAGACCAGCCGCCATGACACATGCCGGGGATGAGGACAAAAGTTGCCACGATCGTGCTCCTTGTCGTTGTTGAACTGTTTCTCGAACGCGGCTGAGCTGTCTCGGGCCGCGTGGGGATTGCGAATGAAAGATCAAGGGACAGTGGCCTCAGGTGCCCGCCAGCGGGGCCGGGTCGTGTGCCGTGGTAGTCGCGGAGGGCGGGAACGGCCTGCGGCCACGGTGACGGGAACGGCCTGCGGCCACGGCGATCAGGGCCGCCCCAGCGCACAGAATCGCAGTCCAGGCCACGGTAGCGGCGGTCGACGTGTGATCGGCGACGATGCCGGCGATCCAGGGGCCAGCGGTTTGACCGACCGCGAACAGCATGGTGAAGGTAGCCAGGGTGGCGGTCCAGTCGGCGGGCGGGGTGTTGGCCCGGATAAGCGCGGTGACGGCGGCGGGAACGCTCATGAACGTGGCCCCGTAGACGATCGCTGA
Source organism: Micromonospora sp. NPDC003197 (assembly GCF_053590565.1). Classification (NCBI taxonomy): domain Bacteria; kingdom Bacillati; phylum Actinomycetota; class Actinomycetes; order Micromonosporales; family Micromonosporaceae; genus Micromonospora; species Micromonospora sp. NPDC003197. The sequence goes on from NZ_JBSFTE010000040.1 coordinate 24,368, forward strand.
GGCGAGGATGACCGGCGGTGTGGGCGCCACCAGCGCCAGCGCCGCTCCGCCGGCCAGGACGCCGAGCAAGGTGGCCAGGGCCCGGGTGCTGGGCCAGTGGGTGGCCGGCCGGCTCCACAGGGCGGGTGCCACCACGACGGCCAGACCCAGCGCCGTCCAGGTGAGCACCACCTGCCCGGTCGAGGCGTGCCGGTCGACAAGGTAGGCCGACAGGAAAGTGATGTAGGTGATGTAACCCGCGGCGAACACCAGGTAGGCCAGCGCGATTCCCCACAGTGGGCGTACTCGTGACCGTCCGGCGGTGGCGTCCGACGCGTCGTGGTCCGTACCTGCGGCGCGCCAGCTGACCAGCGTTGCCACACCAGCGGCGATACCCAGGCCGACCCAGGCGAGGCGCCAGTGGTCCCCGAACGCCGGGATGGTGGTGCCGCTGATGACGATGCCCAATCCGGTGCCCGCGAAGTACACGGTGATGGGCACGCCGGAGGTGACCCGGGCGGCGATCCGTGCCGCGATGACCCCGCCGGTGATGAACACCATTGCCCCACCAACCCCGGCCGCGGCTCGGGTGGTCAGCAGTAACAGGTAGTTGTCGCCGGCCGTGGCAGCCAGCGCCAGTGCGGTGAGGACCATGCCCCAGCGGAAGGCGGCGGCGGTGCCCAATCGGCCGACGATGGGGGCGGTCACCAGCGCGCCGAGAAGGTAACCGAGCCCGTTGGCGGTGCTCATTGCCCCAGCTTCGGCCAGAGTCCAGTGCAGGTCGTCACGCATGGCCGGTAGGAGCAGTCCGTACGCGAAGCGCGCGAGCCCGAGCGCCGAGGCTGTGCCCAGGGCCAGTCGCGCGGCCTGCCATGCCGCCTGCCATGCCGCCTGACGAAGGACCAATGACCTCATCGGTTCTGCGCCAGTGGGGTCGATCGGTCGATAACGAGAAGGTCTGGCATGACAGGCTCTCCAGAGATCGAACCGATCGGTACGATCCAGATGTTAGCAGTTTGATCGAACTGATCGGTACCATCCCTGTTATGCCAGTCGCCAAGGGCTCGACGATCGATCCGGAGCGCACCCGCGCCACCATCCTCGAAGCGGCCACCCCCGTGCTGTACGAGCGTGGGCTCGACGGCATCGGTGTCGCCGAACTATGCACCCGGATCGGAATATCCAAGGAAACGCTCTACCGACACTTCGGCACCAAGGACGCGCTCGTGCAGGCCGTGCTGGAGGCGCGCAGCGACCGGGTGGTGACCTGGCTGACCATTGCCGTCGCGGCAGCCGGAGAGGACCCAGCCGACCAACTCGGCGCGATCTTCGACGCGCTTCAACAGTGGTACGACGAGCCCGTCTTCCGCGGCTGCGCGATGCTGAACGCCGCTGCCCAGCACCATATCGAGGCGGTACGTGCCATCACCGCGCGTCACTTGGAGCGCTATCTCGAACTCCTCACCGGCATCGCCAGCCGCGCCGGAGCCGCCGATCCGTACCTCCTGGGGCGGCAGTTGCTCATGCTGGTGGAGGGTGCGACCGTCGTCGCCGCACATCACGACACAGTCGACGCTGGCGACCATGCTCGACGCGCCGCGCTCACCCTATTGTCGGCCGCTCGAACCGGCCGCAAGAACTGACGCATCGCTAACCGACTGGACCTCCGCCTATGCGAGCGTCGATGTCTCACTTGACGTTGTGTTCTGCGGCGGCATGCCACCAATCAGGCGGGGTTGGCCCGGTAACGGCCGCGGTCGGTTGGCTGGGATGTAGCCCGAGACGGCGAAGTGCGGCGGCCTGGATGCGGACGTCGAACCAGCCGTGCCAGTGACCGTCGAGGCCGATGCCGCAGGCATGATTCCAGCAGACCTCGCTCGGCTCGAAGGGCATCCAGTCGATGCCCCGGTCACGTAGTCAAGCGCGGGCGGCGGCCATTGGTCGCAGACAGCCTGGCGTGTTCTCGTAGGCCGCGATGGTGACCCAATCGGCATTCGAGGTGTTCATGGCGTTCATGATGCCTGCTCTGGTCAGCCCGCGTTAAGGTCCCGCGTCCGGTGTCGTCGAGGAGGCGAGTTGTGGACGGGCCCCATCAGCCGCCGCCCGACTAGCCACGCTCCTTCACGTACACCCCGACGCCGGGAAGTGTCTCCGTGAGCCCTTTTGCGCGGAGATTCTGCATGGCCCGGTCGATGACCGGCTCGGTTACGGCGTAGTGCTTGATCAACTCGCGACGGCTGGGCAGCTTCGCTCCTGGCGCGAACTCTCCCGCCGCGATGCGCTCTTCCAGGTCGTCAGCGATTTCTTCATATCGGTAGCGCGGTGGCATGTGATCCCTCCGGTCGGCTTTTCTAGGGAATCACCCACCACCAGCTCTTGGCTACCCAACGCTAGCCGTGGGTGCTTGAGTTAAGCCCTTCGGTCGGCAAACCAGTGGGGCCTCGCGGTAAGTGCCCCGGCTGCGCGACGTAGGGATCCGTAGCCGGGGTCTGCCTGGTGAACCGGCGTGGAACGGAGGTGACCCAGTGGCGCTGACCACGACTGATGAGTACCTGGAACTCTCGCCGAGGGCGGTCACCTGATGGTGACCCGTCGATAGAACACGACTCGATCTATCTCCCGTCACGCGTAGTCGAAAGGCAGATTCCCGTGCGACGTCTCGTCGAACGGCTCTTCGGCCGTTGTCGTCCCGCCCGGCACCGACGAGCCGACGGAGCTTCGTACCGCTCGCGGTTCTGCGTACCCCTGGATCCGGGCGATGTGCGGAGCCGGCGGTTTCGGCGGGCCCGGCTGGGTCGGCGGGGCGTCGACCCTGACGAGGTGCGGGCCTTCCTCGACCGGGTCGCCCTCGAACTGGCGTACGCCCAGGAATCAGCCCAACAGGCTCGCCGCGACAGCCAGCGGATCAAGGACGCGCTCCGTTGCTGGCAGTCCGCGCAGGCCGATTCCGTGCCCGGACCAGCTCTGTTGCCGTACCGCTGAATGAAGCTGCGGTGGCAGGGCAGGGCGGGGCGGGTCCGTCCGCAGCCGGCGGTGGGACGGACCCGCCCCTTCCAGGCCATGATGTCAACCGAGAGGTGACCCTGGTGACCAGCGCAGATGCGACCGGCTACCGCTATCTGATCCAGGTTCCGGTGGTCGCCGAGGATCTGCCGACCGCCGTACGCGTCGCGCGTGTCATCGCCCGCTCGCTCAGTTTCCACAACCTGGTCGAATGCGACGCCACCGTCGTCGTCACCGTCGAGGATCCGGCGGTACGGCATCCCGCGTTCTGTCCGCGCCAGTTGCCCACCGGTCGACGCTGTCTGCTCCGCCCCGACCATGATGGGCCGTGTACCCGGCGGCTGCCCCGCTGAGCCGCCCCGCTGAGCCGCCCCGGCTTTGGGGTGTTAGGAAGGGGCCCTTCCTCTACAAAAAGCGATAAGAAGGGGCCCTTCCTTACACCTCAGCCGAAGCGGCCGGTGATGTAGTCCTCGGTCTTCTTGACGCTCGGGTTGCTGAAGATCTTCTGGGTGTCGTCGTACTCGATGAGTCGACCGGGGTCGCCGGTGCGCTCGATGGAGAAGAACGCCGTACGGTCGGAGACCCGGGCCGCCTGCTGCATGTTGTGCGTGACGATGATGATCGTGAACCGGTCCTTCAACTTGAACATCAGGTCCTCGATCGCCAGGGTGGAGATCGGGTCGAGTGCCGAGCAGGGCTCGTCCATGAGGACCACCTGCGGCTCGACCGCGATCGTCCGGGCGATGCAGAGCCGCTGCTGCTGACCACCGGAGAGGCTGGCACCCGGCTTGCCCAGCCGGTCCTTCACCTCGTCCCAGAGGTTGGCCGCCCGCAGCGCCTTCTCGGCCGCCTCGGAAAGCACCGACTTCTTCTTCACACCGTTGAGCCGCAGCCCGGCGACCACGTTGTCGAAGATGGACATCGTGGGGAACGGGTTGGGCCGCTGGAAGACCATGCCGATGGTGCGCCGGACCGCCGTGACGTCCACGTCCCGGTGGTAGATGTCCTGGTCGTCGATGGTCAGGCTGCCGTCGACCCGGGCCCCGGGCAACACCTCGTGCATCCGGTTGATGGACCGGAGGAAGGTGGACTTGCCGCAGCCCGAGGGGCCGATCAGGGCGGTGACCGTCTTCGGCTCCACGGTCAGGTTGATGTTCTCGATCGCCTTGAACGAGCCGTAGTAGGCGGTCACATTCGTTGCTTCGATGCGCTTGGCCATGATTGCGTTACCTCCGATGATCAGCGGCTCAGCCGGTTACGGCGGGCCAGCAGCTTCGCCGCGATCGTCAGGATGAGGACGAGGGCGACCAGGGTGAGCGCCGCCGACCAGGCCCGGTCGGGCGCGTACTTGGAGGCGTCTCCGGCCTGCTGGTAGACGAAGAGCGCCAGGGACGACTGGTTGTTCTCGAACGGGTTGAAGTTGATCGCCGCGCCGCCGCCGGCGACCAGCAGCACGGGCGCGGTCTCGCCGGCCGCGCGGGCGATGGCCAGCATCACTCCGGTGACGATGCCGGGCAGCGCGGTGGGCAGCACGATCCGCAGGATCGTCTTCCACTTCGGCACCCCCAGGGCGTACGCCCCTTCGCGTAGCGGCGCCGGCACCAGGCGCAGCATCTCCTCGGTGGAGCGCACGATGGTTGGCAGCATCAGCACGCTCAACGCCAGCGCGGCGGCGAAACCGGAGTAGCCGGGCCGGCCGTCGTTGAAGACGGGCGTCACGATCAGCACCCAGAAGGCGAGTACGAAGAGCCCGGAGACGATGGACGGGATGCCGGTCATCACGTCCACGAAGAATCGGATAGCGGAGGCGAACCGGCCCCGGCCGTATTCGACGATGTAGATCGCGGCGGCGATGCCGAGCGGCACGGTGATCAGCGCGGCGATGGCGACTTGTTGCAGGGTGCCGACGATCGCGTGGTACGCCCCGCCGTTCGCATCCCGCGCCCCGATGTTGTTCATCGAGGTGAGGAAGAAGTTGGCGTCGAGTCGGGCGGCACCTTGGCTGACCAGGGTCCAGACCACTGAGGCCAGCGGCAGGACGGCCAGCACGAAGGCGGAGTGGATCAGCGCGCTCCAGATGCGGTTGCGAGCCTGCCGTCGGCCTTCGACCGCGTAGCTGGCGGCGTAGAGGCCGACCAGGTAGAGCAGCGCACCGAGGACGACGACCAGCACCGGGCCACCGATGTCGGTGCCGTAGACGATGCCGGCCGAGGTGGCCAGTGCGGCCACCGCGACCCCCAGGAAGGCGGGTACGGGCAGCCGGCGGGCCCGGAGGTCGGCGGTCGGCGCCTGCAAAGAGCTAGTGGTCATGGTGGTCATGCGGCGGACTCCGTGAACTCCCGGCGGCGGTAGAGGATCGCCCGCGCGGTGATGTTGACGATCAGCGTGATGGCGAAGAGCACCAGGCCGGAGGCGATGAGTGCGCCGCGCCCGACGTCGTTGGCTTCGCCGAAGGCGTTGGCGATGTTGGCGGCGATGCTGTTGCCGCCGTTCTCGATGAGGTTGACCGAGATGCCGAAGGTCATGTTGAGGGTCAGCGCCAGGGCGATGGTCTCGCCCAGCGCCCGGCCCAGCCCGAGCATCACGGCGGCGACCACACCGGGCCGCCCGTACGGCAGCACGGCGGTGCGGATCATCTCCCACCGGGTGGCCCCCAGGGCGAGCGCGGCCTCCTGGTTGGCGGTGGGGGTCTGGAGGAACACCTCCCGGGACAGGGAGGTGACGATCGGCAGCACCATGATCGCCAGGACCAGTGAGCCGAGCAGGACGGACCGGCCGAACGGGCCGTCGCCACCGAAGATCGGCAGCCAGCCGAAGTGCTGGTTCAACCAGGCCGAGAGGTCGCGTACCGGCTGGTAGAGGACCTCCCGGCCCCACAGGCCGAAGACCACGCTCGGTACGGCGGCCAGCAGGTCGATCAGGAACCCGAGGCTGATGCCGATCCGGCGGGGGGCGTAGTGGGTGAGGTAGAGCGCGATGCCCAGCGCCACCGGTACGGCCATCAGCAGGGCCAGTGCGGCGGAGAGCACCGTCCCGAAGGCCAACGCCCCGATGCCGAACTTCGGCTCGGGGTCGTTGGGGAACCAGCCCTGGAAGGTGAAGAAGTTGACGGTGTTGGCCTGCAACGCCGGGACCGCTCGGGCGACCAGGAAGACCGCGATGGCCACAATGATGGCCAGTACGGTGGCACCTGCGGCCAGGGTGACGATCCGGAAGGCCCGCTCGGCCCCGAAGGCCCGGTGCCGGGGCAGCGCCCCGCCCCCGCCCAGCCCGCCAGGGGTCGGATCACCACCGCCCAGCCCGTTGGGAGCCGGCTCATCGGGCGGATCAGGGGTCACGATCGTGGCCGCGGGTGCGTTGTCGCCCATCTGCGCTCGCTTAGGTTGACGAAGGTATGGGTACGGGGACTGCCGCGACGAGGTCGAGGCTGGGGACGCTTCAGGAGATGTTCTTGACCGCGGTCTCGACCTTGGCCCGTACCGACTCGGGCAGCGGGGCGTAGCCCAGCTCGGTCAGCTCCGCCTGCCCGGCGGTGCTGGCGGCGTGCGTAAGGAAGCCCTTGACCAGCGGCAGCTTGTCGGCGGGGAGGCCCTTGCTGCACACGATCTCGTAGGTCACCAGGACGATCGGGTAGGCCCCGGCCTCCTTGGTGTTGTAGTCGATCGACAGCTGGAGGTCGTCGCCCTCGCCGGTCAGCTTCGCCCCGGCGACGGTCTTGCCGGCCGACTCGGCGGTCAGCGCGGCGAACTCGCCCGCCCCGTTGCCGACCTTGGCCATCTTCAGGGCCGAGTTCTCGGCGTACGACCATTCGACGTACCCGATGGCACCGTCGGCCTGCTTGACCGCGCTGGCCACACCGTCGGAGCCCTTGGCGCCGGTGCCGCCGGGGGCCTTCCACGCCTTGGCCTTGCCGAAGGTCCAGTCGGCCTCGGCGGTCTTGGCCAGGAAGTTGGTGAAGTTGTCGGTGGTGCCGGACTCGTCGGAGCGGTGCACCGCCTGGATGGTGGTGGACGGCAGCTTGGCACCGGGGTTGTCGGCCTGGATCGCCGCGTCGTCCCACTTGGTGACCTGGCCAGCGAAGATCTTCGCCAGGGTGGCCGGCTTGAGCTGGAGGTTGTCCACGCCGTTGAGGTTGTAGACGATGGCCACCGGGCCGATCACCATCGGCAGGTGGATGGCCTTGCCACCGACGCACTTCGCGTCGGCCTTGGGCTGCTCATCCTCCTTGAGTACGGAGTCGGAGCCGGCGAAGTCTGCGGTGCCCGCGATGAACGCCTGGATGCCCGCGCCGGAGCCGGAGGCCTCGTAGTTGATCGTGGTGCCCTGGCACTGCTGCTGGTACGCCTTGATCCATTCGGCGACGGCGTTCTTCTGCGCGGACGAGCCCTGCGCGTTGAGCGTGCCGGTGGCGCAGTTGGCGGAGCTGGTGGTCGAGGACCCGGTGGGCTCGTTGTTGTCGGAGCCGCACGCGCTGAGGGCGAGCGTCGCAGTCAGAGCGAGGCAGGCGAGTGTGCCGTGCCGCTGGAGCTTCACCTGAGGTGTTCCCTTCACATGGACGGAAGCGCCGGGATCCCTGAGCATCCCGGGAGCCGACTGTCGAACCGGCTAGTAGGGAAGTTAGGAGTGCCAGGTAGCCGGCTTGCCGGTCACAAGTGAACGGAGGGTGAACAGGTGCAGCCGGGTAGGTAACCACCAGCTGAGGGTGAGTTGTCCGTTTCGTGAACTAAAAAATCTTTCGCTGTCCGCTGTCCGCTGTCCGCTGTCCGCGAGTCGTGGTCAGTGGTCAGCGGCCCGGTCGCCAGCGAGTCACGGCCTGCGGTAGCCCACGTCGATCGACCGGCGGGCGAAGCCGAGCCGGGTGTAGAGACTCACCGCCGAGGTGTTCGACTCGTCGACGTAGAGCATGGCCCGGGTCAGCCCTCGGTCGCGTAGATGAAGCAGGCCGGCGGTGGTGAGCGCGCGGCCCAGTCCCAGCCCGTGCGCGTCCGGCTCGACGCCCACCACGTACACCTCGCCGATTGGTTCGGACCCGTCGGTGCGGTGCACCTTGGTCCAGTGGAAACCGAGCATCCGCCCGGTGGCATTCTCGGTGGCCACCAGGAAGCCGGCCGGGTCGAACCACGGCTCGGCCATCCGGGCGTGCAGGTCGGCCAGCGTCCACCGGCCCTGTTCCGGGTGGTTGGCGAAGGCCCGTCGGTTGACCGCCACCCAAGCTTCGTCATCCGCGCCGGGGTGGAAGGCGCGGATCGATGTTCCTTCGGAGAGCCGGGGCTCGGGTAGCGGGGTGGACAGCGGCAGGCGCATCTGCCACAGCGCGCGGACCCGCTCGAAATCCAGGTCGAGTGCGAGGGCGGCGGCCGACGGGTGGTCGCCGTGCGCCCAGACGTACAGCGGTCCGCCAGCGTGCGCGGTGGTTGCGGTGACCAGTGCGCGGCCGAGACCACGACGGCGATGCGCCGGGTGTACGACCAACTCGGCCGCCGCCTCAGCGATGGTGGTCGGCTCGGCGGCGGCCGTACCAACCGGCTCAGCGGCGATGGTGGCGGGTTCCAGATGGGCGTACCCGGCCAGTTGGTCATCCGAGCCGTGGATCAGCAGATGGGTGCCGTGGCCCTGGCGGAGCTGGAGCAGGGTGTGCTCGGAGAACGGGTTCGCCCCGTCGGCGTCGGCAGCCGCTTCGGCCAGCGCCAGGACCTTGCGGACTAGGTCGTCGGTCAGCTTTCCGACGACTCCAACCTGGACACTTGCCGAAGCGGCTGCGCTGGTCATTCCGTTACGGTAGCCCGTATCCATGGCCTGCTCGCCAGTGATTTGCGGCCAATCTGGAAGCGCGGCGGCGGTGGGGACTCGAAGAGATGCCGTACCTCCGCTATTCCGCCACGACGCGGGCCTGGGTGGGCAGCGCTTCGAGATAGAAGCGTTGCAGCAGGTTGGGCAGGATTGCGTACAGCGCGGCCATGGTGTCGCGACGGTCGCCACCGGCATCGTGCATCAGCACGATGGCACCGGCACTGGTGCTGCCGGTCACGGTATTCACGATGCTGCTGGCGCCCGGCATCGTCCAGTCCCGGGGATCCACCGTCCAGTGCAGTGGGGTCATGCCGAGTTCGACGGCCACTTGAGCCACCCCGGAGGTCCAGTTCCCACCCGGTTGCCGGTAGTAGCCGATGCGGGCATCCGGTACGGCGGCTCGGATCGCCTCGTTGGTGCTGAGCAGATCCGCCTCGATCTTCTGCCGCGAACGGGCACCCAGACCGACGTCGTGGCTCCACGAGTGGTTGCAGAGGGTGTGTCCATCCGCGACGATCGCGCGCACCAGCTCGGGGTGGGCTTGGGCGTTCTGCCCGACCAGGCAGAAGGTCGCCTTGACCCCGTAGTAGCGCAGCAGGTCGAGGGCCTCTGGCGTGTATTGCGGGTCGGGACCGTCGTCGAAGGTGAGTGCCACCTTCCGGGTACCGGTGGTCATCCGGCTACCGAACGGGCCCTCCTCCTCCAGCGGTAGTGGCAGACCGAAGGCGGCCGTGTCCGGGTTGGGGGAGGGGGTCCGGCTCTCCTGCGGGGACGGCGTGGGGCTGGGCGACTCCGGTTCGGCGTCGTGGGTTGGGGGGTCGTCGCTGACGACATCGTCGGGCGGCTCGGTCTGCGATCCGATGGTCGCCGTACGGGCCTGGCGCTGGTTGTTCGGGCTGTGGTTGAGGCCGAGCGCGTAGCCCCCGATCAGGATCAAGACCAGGAGCATGGTGGCGACGCTGAGGACGCGTACGGCGGAGACCCTGGCCGCCATCAAACTGCCCACAGTCTGTTGTTGGTTACCGCTGTCCGACCGGTTACCTCTGTCCGGCTGGCTGCCTCTGACCGGCTGGCTGCCTCTGACCGGCTGGCTGCCTCTGACCGAGCCGGGCCGTTCGTTGTCGACGACGCCACCATTGCCCCCTTCGCCCCCTTCGCAACGTTCCTGAGCCGCCAGGATATGTGCGCATTTCGGCTATAAGGGAAGCTTTCTAGCATTCATCCCCATTCGCTAACGCGACCCAGTGACGGGGAGGTGGCAGACGACAGAACGCCACCCGGGCGGTCGCCCGAGCGGCGTCTGACTGGTGTGGGACAGAGTGTGGACGGGTGGGGGTCGGCTCTGCGCGAGGCGGTGCCCTCAGATCGGCAGTCGGGCCCCGTTGGCGGGCCGCGGCGTGGAGGAGGTCGAACTGCCTGCGGATTCGGCGTCGGCCAGGGACCGGGACGACGGTAGGACGAACTTGTAACCCACCTGGCGAACCGTGCCGATCATCGACTCGTACTCGGAGCCGAGCTTGGCGCGTAGCCGACGTACGTGCACGTCGACCGTACGCGTGCCGCCGAAGTAGTCGTAGCCCCAGACTTCGCGCAGCAACTGGTCGCGGGTGAAGACCCGACCCGGATGCTGGGCGAGGAACTTGAGCAGCTCGAACTCCTTGTAGGTCAGGTCGAGCGGTCGGCCCTTCAGTTTGGCGGCGTAGGTGTCCGGGTCGATGGTCAACTCGCTGGCCCGGATCAGCCCGCTGGCCCCGGCGGTCGCACTGTTGAGCCGCCCGACGGTCAGCCGCAGCCGTGCCTCGACCTCGGCCGGCCCGGCTCCGGTGAGGATCACGTCGTCCACGCCCCAGTCGGCGTTGAGGGCGATCAGACCCGCCTCGGTGACCACCGCGATCAGCGGTACGCCGAGACCGGTGGAGTGCAGCATCCGGCAGGTGGCGCGGGCATCGCTGAGTTCCGAGCGAGCGTCCACCAGTACGGCGTCCGGGCTCGGCCCGGACACGAGGGTGCGGACGTCGCGCGGAGCGGTACGCACCGAGTGGGGAAGCAGGTCAAGGGCCGGGAGTACGGCCGAAGGCTCGGCTGCCCGCGCGGTAACCAGTAGTAGGAGCTCCACGCAATCACCTCCGTCCCGGCGGCGAGGCCGCACGGTGGCCAGCGGAGTTCCGGCTTCGCGGGGGACCGCTGGAGACTGGTGTCGATCCCGGCGTCACTGACGGGCAAGTCGGGCTGAGCTTAACCGATTGTCAGGCCACCCCAGTGGCGAGTAGTCGCTCTTGTCACTTTTGGCGAATTTGGTCCGCTAGGTTTTTACGTCGTGGAAACCGTGGCGGGCGCGTTGCCCGTCCGGTCTGGCACGATCAGGGCGTGCACCCCTCGATGCCCCCCGAGACCGGTCGCGACTCTTGGGGCGACCGCAGCCGGCCCGGACCACCCGGTCGCGATCGGCCCGGCCCGCCCGGCCAGGACCGGTTCGGACCGCCCGGCCAGGACCGGTTCGGACCGCCCGGCCAGGACCGGCCGGTACCACCAGGTCATGATCGGCCCGGACCGCCTTTCGGTAATCGACCCGCACCGGCTGGCGGTGACCGGCGCGGACCGCATGTTGCTGATCGGCCCGGACCGGCTAGCGGCGATCGCCCCGTACCGCCAGGCCATGACCGCCCCGGGCCGCATGTTGGCGACCGGCCTGGCCCGCATGTTGCTGATCGGCCTGGGCCGCCCGGCCGCGGCCGCGTACCGGACTTTCACGGCCCAGCGGACCCCCGGCCGGGCCGTCCGCCTCGACTGGCCGACCACCCATCCGACTCGGTTGACGACGAGTGGAGTGAGTTCGGCGTCGGGCGACGCCCCCGGGGGGAACTCGTGCCCGGCCCGCCGCCGGTCGACGATGAGCTGGACGAGGAAGAGATCGAGGTCGTTCCGGTCCGCCGCTCGTTGGCCCTCGCCATCGGCGGTTTCGCCGCCCTGCTCGGGATCGGGTTGGTCTTCGGGGCCCAACTCGCCGGCCCGGGCAGCGCGCGGGTGCCGTTTGCCATCGTGGTTTTCGGGGTGCAGGTCCTCTTCGTTCTCGCCTGGACCATGGCGATGCGTCCACCCGCATTGTTCCTGGTCGCCGGGATCGCCGTCGTGGCAGCGGCCATCGCCGACATCGCCGCCGTCACGACCGAGATCGCCGGCCTGGCCCCGCTTGGCTATGTGGCGGTGGGCGGTTTCGTCGCAGGAGTGCTCGGCCAACTCATTCGGCCCGCCGACCGGGCCCGCGTCACCGACTCGCTCGGCTCCACGCTGCTCATCGTGGTCGGCGTTGTCGCGCTGGGGACGCTCATCGTGCTTACCCGGGTGCCGATCGGTACCCAAGCGATCTTCGTGTGCCTCACTGCGGCCGGGGTCTCCCTGACCCTGGCCCGGCTGACCGACGCGGTGCTGCCGGTGCCCAGGTTGGCGCCGCAGGTGCCCCGAGGGGCGGCCGGTGTGGTCATCGGTTCGATGGCAGGCACGCTCGCCGCCGGGATCATCGGGATATACCTGATCGGCTTCAGCCCGACCAGTGCCGCTGTGGTCGGCCTGGTCACCGCAGCCGCTGCCGCCCTGACCGACCTGGCGGTCGGCTATGCCGAGGCGGGTCGTCTCATGGCCGGCGACCCGCCGACCATGTGGGTCGCCCGGCACATGCAGGGCCCACTGGGCGGGTTCGCGCTGGCGGCACCGGCCGCGTACGCGATGAGCGTGCTCTTCCTCTGATCCGTACCGGTTGCGGAGCGGGGAAGTCGGGTACATGACGGTGTCGCGATCGGTGGCACCGGACGAGTCAGGAGGCGGCGTGGCAGACAGCTATCAGACGTACCCGGAGCAGCCGGTCCGGCGGCGGCGGGGTCGCCGGCTGCTGATCACATTGATCGTTCTGTTGATTGTGCTGGCCGGTGTGCTGGCGGTGGCCGACCGGTTGGCCGTCGGGGTCGCTGAGCGGGCCATCGCCGACCAGGCCGAGCGGGAACTCACCCGGCAGCAGATCACCTCGTCCCAACCGGACGTCAGCGTGAACGGCTTCCCGTTCCTGACCCAGGTGGCCAACGGCCAGTACGAGTCGATCACCATCAAGGTTCGGGACGCCGAAGGACCGGTCCAGGGACAGAGCGTGCGACTGCCCGAGATCAACATCGACGCGCGTGACGTCCATGCGCCCCTGGACAGCCTGCGCTCCGGGCAGGGGACGATTACCGCCAAGACGGTGGTGGGCACCGGGACCGTCTCGTACGACACCGTTGCCCAGTTCATGGGCAAGCCCGGGCTGCGCCTCTCGGAGCAGGACGGCAAGCTCGCCGTGGCCGGACCGCTGGAGATCCTCGGCCAGGAACGCATGCTGCGCGGTACGGCGGACCTGAGCATCGTGCAGGGAGAGGTTGCGATCCGGTTCGACACCCTCGATGTCGAAGGGCTGACCGTCAATCCGCTGGCCGAGGCACTGATCAAGTCGTACGCCCGGCAGATCTCCGTCAAACTGCCGCTGCCGGCCATGCCGTTCCAACTCGACGTGCAGGAGGTACGGCCGGAGCCGGAGGGCCTGGCCGTCCGAGCGACCGCCACGAACGTGCCGCTCAACGGGGCCTAGGCGCGCGCCGTTCAACGGGGCCTGGACGAAGGCATACACCATCCGGGACGAGCGGGCAGCGTCCCGGATGGTGGTCTGTCCTGGGGTAGTGACCTGAACCGCTGGTAAGCTCCGTGGCCATGGGGACGCACCTCACCAAACGGCGCGCGGTCGACCTGTGTCGCGTGGCCACCTGCCTGTGTCGCTCTGCCTTCTGACGGCAGAGCTGCTTGTGCTGCGTACCCTCTGAAATTTTCTCCACGCCCGGCAGCGGCGCCGTCGCACAACCCGTGATCCATTCCGTTGGGTCCCGCGTGTGAAGTGCGACCAGTACACATCTTCTTCTCACGCGCTGGCTCACACCCATCCTCACCAGGGAGTGAACTGATGAGTCGCGACTCCGCGCTCGTTTCGGCCGACTGGGCCGAGAAGAACCTCGACACCCCGGGCGTCGTCTTCGTCGAGGTCGACGAGGACACCGCCGCCTACGACACCAACCACATCGCCGGTGCGGTCAAGCTGGACTGGCGGACCGACCTGCAGGACCCGGTACGTCGGGACTTCGTCAACAAGGCACAGTTCGAGGCACTGCTCTCCGAGCGGGGCATCGCCAACGACGACATCGTCATCCTGTACGGCGGCAACAACAACTGGTTCGCCGCCTACGCGTACTGGTACTTCAAGCTCTACGGGCATGGTGACGTACGGCTGCTCGACGGTGGCCGCAAGAAGTGGGAGCTGGACGCCCGGCCGCTGGTCAGCGACCCGGTCTCCCGCCCCGCCACCCAGTACGTCGCGCAGGAACCGGACACGTCCATCCGGGCGTTCCGCGACGAGACGGTCGCCGCGATCGGTGTGCAGAACCTGGTCGACGTGCGCTCGCCCGACGAGTACGCCGGCCGGCTGCTTGCCCCGGCACACCTGCCGCAGGAGCAGGCCCAGCGGGCGGGGCACATCCCGACCGCGGTCAGCGTGCCGTGGTCCAAGGCGGCCAACGAGGACGGCACCTTCAAGTCCGACGACGAGCTGCGGGCAATCTACGCAGCGGCCGGGCTGGATGACAGCAAGGACACCATCGCGTACTGCCGGATCGGTGAGCGTTCCTCGCACACCTGGTTCGTGCTCAAGGAACTGCTCGGCCACCAGAACGTGAAGAACTACGACGGATCCTGGACCGAGTACGGCTCGCTGGTCGGCGTGCCGGTCGTACTCGGCGACGAGCCCGGGGAGGCCTGATCATGACTGCACCAGTTTCCGCTACCAGCACCGCCGCCGGTTGCGCGGCTCCGGACCAGGCCGCGCCGCTGCCCGCCGGCCTGGACCTGGCAAAGGAGACCGTCATCACCGGCGTCGTACGCATCGACTCCGGCGAGCCGGTGCCGGGCGCGTACGTCCGGCTGCTCGACTCCACCGGTGAGTTCACCGCCGAGGTGGTCACCTCGCCGGCCGGCCAGTTCCGGTTCTTTGCCGCTCCGGGCACCTGGACGCTGCGCGCCCTGTCCCGGCATGGCAACGGCGACCTGTCGGTCACCGCTGGCCGCGGCTTCAACGAGGTCGGCGTGACCGTCGCCTAGGACATTTCTCTGTCGACAGTGGACGTCGCCCGGACCAAGCCAGGTCCGGGCGACGTCCCGTTTCTGTCCGCGTCCCCGCCCATGTCCCCGCCCCCGCCCCGTTGATCAAGAGGTTTGCGTCACCGGGCCGCCCCGATCTGACGCAAACCTCTTGATCAACGGGATGGGTGGATCAATGAGAGGGGGTGGGGAGGTGGTGGAGGAAGGTCGACCAGGCGGCGGGGGTGAAGGTGAGGATGGGGCCGGCCTGGTCCTTGCTGTCGCGTACGAGCCGGCCACCGCCCCACCGTGTTGCCTGGCGGCCAGCGACAACACCCGGAGCGAGACGTTGGGCAGGCGGGCCGCCTTGAGCAGGTGGTGGAGTTGTTCGGTCATCGTCGCCGAGCCACCGACCGACCGGAGCAGGACGGCCTCGGACAGGATGAATGCCAGTTGGGGTGGTGGCGGTAGTCGGCGGGTGAGCAGCCTCTGTCGACGCAGTCGGACCGCGACGAGTCGAGCCATCTCCTCAACGCTCATGCCCGGCTGATCTAACCGGTAGATGCCCTCCGCATAGCGCTTTGTCTGAAACAGACCGGGCACCAACGACTCGTCGTAGCTCCGTACTAGCGATGCGGAGGATTCCAGGCCGACGTACAGCTCGAACCATTCGGGGATGACGTCGCCGTACGCGTGCCACCAGCCCTTGGCCTTTGTCTCGGTAGCCAGGGCGGTCAGGGCGGCGGTCAGTTCGGGCGAGGCGTCGTACAGCTCGCACAATGCCTTCACGTCGGGCGTACGGACCGCCCCGAGGCCCCGCTCGATCCGTCACACCTTCTGCCGGGGGCACTCCAACGTGGCCGCTGCGCCGTCGAGCGTGACACACGATTCGTCCCGGAGCGCTCGTAGCATCCGGCCCAGTTGTCGCCGGGGCGCCGTCGAACCCGTTTCATCGGTCATCTGATCACTCCAGCCTCGATTTTTAACGTCGGCTGGTTGTCTTTCGCAACATGTGGCGACGGCTGGTGAAAGATTGGAAAACCCCAGCTCGTCGACGCATTCAACTGCGTTGCTCGGACAATACAAGGCGGGGGGCCGCAATTCGATTTCTCTATCGTGAAAATGATGCCGTCGAGGATCACCAAGCACAGTGGGCGGGCCGTCACGCCACCAGCAGGTACGTCGGTGCGGCGATCAGGATGCCGGCGATGAAGCCGGTGACGACCTGCGTGGGGGTATGGGCCCGTAGCTGGACGCGGGACCAGCCGACAGCCACGACGATCACGAACGCGGCGAGCAATGCGGGACCGAAGGCGATCACCAGCACGGTGGCCGAGCCGGAGGCCACCGCCGTGTGGCCGCTGAGTTTCCAGAACATGTTGACCACGGCCAGGATCAGCACCACTCCGAAGATCACCACGATCATGGCGATGAGCGGGCGGGGTGCACCGAGGACGAGCAACAGGGCCAGCCCGACGAGCACCGAGACGAGGCCGAGGAGCAGGGGCTTGCGGCGCTGTTCCCGTACGCCGATGTGGTGGTCGGTGAGCTGGCCCCGCCGTACGCCGAGCCAGATGATGCCGTAGGGGATCACGGCGGAGAAGAACACCGCCAGGGCCGCCCAGCCGAGCCCGGCCAGCAGGTTGGTGCTGGCGTGCAGGGCGATGACCAGGGGCAGCAGCCCAGCCAGTACGGCCGGCGCGAACGCCTCGGTGATGACCGAGGCGATCCGATGGGCCGTCGGGCGGGGCTGCGTCTCGGTGTCGCTGGAGGTCGTCGTCACACATAGATCATGTCAGCTGCCGGTGACGGCTCCGTGCCGGATGTGAACGTGCGACTTCTCCGAAGTGGTGTACAGGGCTGTCTACCTGGCGTTTTGGTGATCCGTTCTGACGGCCATAAAATTCGATATTTCTGTGGCGGTTGGGCCGGTGGCGCCGATGGCGCTGCTGGGCTAGGCGGGCAGGTCCAATCCGAACCGGGGGGCATCGGGTGGCGATCAGAACTGGCCGCGTCGCTGTGGTGGTTGCCAGCGTCGTGACACTTATCGGGACAAGTGCCTGCGGTGCAGAGGAGCAGTCCGCCGCCACGCCGTCCATGGTTGTCGGCGGTTCAGCCGACCCGTCGTTGACGCCTTCCAACGATCCGCTGGCCACCCCATCAGCGGCGGTGCCGTCCGGCGGAACCACGACCACCTCGCCGGCCGACCCCACCAATAGCCCCACCACCAAGTCGCCGCCCACGCCGACCCCGGCGAAGACCACCGCACCGCCCACGTCGACCAAGCCAGCCGACCGTACGGCCCCGGTCATTGCCAAGTCAGTCACCTCAAGCGCCACGTACATTTGGAAGACCGGGTGCAGGTTCAAGAGCGCCCTGCTGTCGGCCGAGGTCACCGACGCCACCGATGCCCCCGGCCGGCTCAAGGTGACCGCAGCCTGGCGCAGCAAGGTGAGCACGGCAAGCGGGACGATAGCGATGAGTTACAACTCGTCAACCGGCCGGTTCGAGGTTCGGCTCCCCGGCGCCCCCGACATTCCCAAGGGAGACGCCACGTTCACCGTGCACGCCACCGACGCGGCGGGCAACAAGGCGACCCCGGTGGTCGGGCCCACGCTGGAATCCCTCGACTTCTGCGGGGGTTAGCCGGTTGTCCTGATTCGGTCAGCTGGCAGCGGTGACGATGCGGGCCTTGCCGTCACTGAGCTGATAGGACATGCCGACCACGGCGCATTCACCGTCGGCGACCGCCTTGGCGAGTTTGTCGGAGAGGCGTACCAGCTGCCCGACGGTGCGCTGGATGTGGATGTCCACGATCCGGTCCACGTCGTGGACCTGCTGGCTCGCCGCGTGCTGGACGCTGGGGACGACGGCGTCCACGACGGTCCCCAGGAACCCCGAGGGACTGCTCCCGGTGGCGACAGCATCGCAGGCGGCCCGTACCGCCCCGCAGGAGTTGTGGCCGAGAACCACCACCAGCGGCGTATTCAGGACGGTGACGGCGTACTCGATGCTGCCCAGCACCTCGGCGCCGACGGTGTGCCCCGCGGTGCGGACCACGAACATGTCACCCAGACCCTGATCGAAGATGATCTCGGCGGCCAGTCGGGAGTCCGAGCAGCCGAAGATCGCCGCGAACGGGGTTTGCGCGCTGGCCAGGGCAGCGCGATGGTCGGCGTCCTGGTTCGGGTGCATCGCCGTACCCGTGACGAAGCGTTGGTTGCCGGCGCGTAGCTCGGCGATGGCGTGGGACGGTGTCGCAGGCCGCTCGGTCATGATTCGCAGAGTACGGACAACACCCCGAAGATCCGTGCATTCAATGCCCTGTTCCCGCGAGACGAGATTCACTCCGATTACACCGCCTCCGGCGCGACAACCAGCTGTTTTGATGATTCAAGTCGTACCGACAAGACAGGTGGTGGCCGCCGGACCCTGGGGGCAGGTCCGACGGCCACCAGTCTGGTTCAGGCAGCAGATCCGATCAGTTCAGATCAGATCCCGCCCACCCGGTTCCCGCACGGGGAGACCGGTTCGAGGGTGAAGTCGACGGTCGACACGAAGCCGGCGTCGAGCTGCACCCGCTGGACCTCGGGGATCCAGCCATCCTTGGCGACGATCACCTCGTAGTTACCCTTCGGCACCCAGTAGGAGTACCGACCCTGGGCGTCAGCGGTCAGCGTGTAACCGTTGGCCCCCGAGTTGAGGCGTACCGTCGCCTTGACCCCCACCGTGGCACCGGCGCAGGTCTCGCCGACCACGGTGCCCTGGATCTTGCCCCAGGTGGCGGGCGGCTGGACGTTCATCTTCACCGCTACCGTCGGCGCCTGGTACGGGCTGTCCGACCGGATCCCCAGCTCGGCCGTGTAGGCACCGGGCTGGAAGACCCCGTTCTCGGCGGTGGCCGTCAGGCTGACGGTCACCGTCTTGCTGGCCCCCGGGGCCAGGGTGAACGAGGTCGGGTTGGTGGAGAGCCACGCCACGTCGGCACCACCGGCGTCGTCACACTGCTCAAGGCCACCGAGGAGTTCCGTCTCCTTGGAGCCCACGAACGACGACGGCGAACCACCGATCTTGTACGCGCCGCAAGCGGCGGCACCCCGGTACCGGCTGAACTGGGCGTTCGGCAGGTCCCGCCAGGCTCCCGCGGCCGGGTCGTACGCCATCGAGCGGTTGGAGACCGCCGACGAACCGGCGGTGACCCCACCGGCGAGCACCAGCAGGCCACCTGCGGCGGCGTACTGCGAGCCCCACAGCTCGGCCGGCATCGCCGGCAGCGCCGTCCACTCGTTGGAAGCCGGCGAGTAGACGTAGCCGTCGGTGTACTCGGTCTCACCCGTGCCACCGGCGCAGTAGACGTTCTGGCCGATGCCACCACAGGCGATCCAGGACACCGGGTGCGGGTAGTTCGCACCGGTGCTGAACGAGCCGGCGGCCGGGTCGAAGATGACCAGCTTGTTGGAGTCGGTGCAGTTGCCGTCCAGGCAGCCGCCGGTCAGGTAGACCTTCCCGTCGACCACGGCCGTACCCGCCGCCGAGGTGGGCGAGGGGTTGGTGACCCCGCTCAGGGTGCTCCAGCTGCCCGCCGCCGGGTCGAACACGTCGACCGTGGCGACCGGCGTACCGCCGCTGGCCCAACCACCGAACACGTAGATCTTGCCGTTCACCGCTGCCGCGGACGGCTTCGCCCGCGCCGACGGCATGTCCGGCAGGGCACTCCACGCGTTGGCGTCCGGGTCGTACACCCAGATCTTCTTCTCGTTGCCGCTGGTGCTACCGCCACCGATGGAGTAGACCTTGCCATCGAGGGCCACGGCCGCGTTGTCGAAGACCGCCGCCGGGAGGTCGGCGACCCGGGTCCAGGAGTCGTCGGCCAGCGGCGCGGCCTGGGCGACGTTGCCCGCAGCGCCGTACGCCGTCCCGTGCTGGGTCTTGCTGATCCCCTTCACGGTGTGCTCGACCAGCGGCGCACCCTTGCGGGTGAAGAGCGGGCCGAACTGGCCGGTCTTCTCCAGCATCTCGACGGTGGCCGGGGCGCTACCGGTGTTCTTGATGGTCACCTTCGTGCTGCGGGTGCTGCCATACGGCTGGTGCGACTCGACCGAGGCCGGGGTGACCGTCAGTCGACCCGCCTTGAGGGCGAAGTCCGCCTTCTTGGTGCCGTTCGCGACGACCGTCACCGACTTGGTCAGCGCCTGGTACGGCGACTTGGTGGCGGTGAACGGGTGCGCCCCGATCTGGCTGGAGAACAACCAGTAGAAGCCGTCGGCGATGTTTGGGTCGTCCGGCGTGGCGACGGACGTGCCCTTCTCGGTCGGGGCGTCCCCACTGGTCACCGTCACGCCGTTGAGCGCCGCGCCGGTGTTCTTGTCAGTGGTGAAGCCGGTGACCAGACCGCCGCCGACCAGGGTGCAGAGCCGGTTGACGACCTGCACGTTGTCGACCTGCCACCACCAGGCGTAGGAGCCCTTGTAGCGGAAGCGCACCTGCGCGCTCGCCGCTCCGGCGGCCGGGGTCAGCGCGACCTCTTCGACGACCGGACCGCGCCGGTTGGCGGTCTGGTGCCAGACGTTGGTCCAGTTCGCACCGCCGTCGACGGTGACGTCGATGTCGGCGGGGCTGCTGAGCGCCCGGTAGTCGCTGTTGAACCGCAACAGCGGCGCGTTCACACCGGTGAAGTCGAGTGCCGGAGTGACCAGGTCGGTGTCCTGGGTCTTGCCGGTGCCCAACTCGTCACTGTCGATGTTGGCGAAGCCGCCGGTGCCGCCGGTCAGGTTGCCCCGGCTACCGATGTCCTCGAAGCCCCAACCACCGCCGGTGGTCCGGTTCACCACCGACCAGCCAGCCGGAGCTTCCGTGCCGTCGAAGGTCTCCGACAGCAGCGGGTCGCTCAGAGTGGCCTGGTAGCCGGGCGCGGTGCAGCCCGCGTCGATCGGCACCGCGACGTTGACGGTCTTGGCCGTCGCGCCGGCTACCAGGTCACTGGTGACCGTCTGGTAGCCCGGCAGGTTGGCCGTGGTGGTGAGCTTGTAGCTGCTGTTACCGGGAACCGTGAAGGAGTACTTGCCGGTCGCCGGGTTGGTGTAGACCGGTGCGCCCGGTCGACCGGCCACCTCGATCTTGGCGTACAGCGGCCAGCCGTGCCCGGAGCCGTCGGTCACCTTGCCGGTGACCGTGACGGTCGGCGACTCGACCAGAGCGAAGTTCTGGTCGACGGCACCGCCCTCGGGGACAGTCACCGTGACGGTCTGGGTGGCGAAGCCGTACGCGCTGGCGACCACCTCGTGCTCGCCCGCCGGCACGGTCAGCCGGTACCGGCCGTCGACACCGGTGGTGGCGCTACGGGTGTCCACAGTCACCGTGGCGCCAGCGATGACAGCGCCACCGGCGGCGTTGGTGACGGCACCGGTGAGCTGACCGACAGCTCCGCGCGGGGCGGTGTTGACCGCCTGGTACGCGTTGAGCCGGCCCTCGCCGAAGACGTTGTTGTCGTCGACGGTGCCACCGCAGGTCAGGGCGTTGACATCGGTGGCGGTGTCGTCGAGCAGCGTCTCCGTGGCGGCGATGTCACCGCGCAGGCTCGGTGCCGCCGACCAGATCAGCGCTACCGTGCCGGAAACGTGCGGGGCCGCCATCGAGGTGCCGCTGAACGATGCGTACCCGCCATCGGGAACGCTCGACCGGACACCGGCACCCGGTGCGGAGATGTTCGGCTTGATCGAGCCGTCGACGCTGGACGCGCCCCGGCTGGAGAAGCTGGCAATGTTGTTGTTCACGTCGTACGCGCCAACCCCGTACGCGTTGGGGTTGTCACCGGGGGAGCCGGCGGTACCACAGGCCGGGCCACTGTTGCCGTTGGAGAAGCTCGGGAACATCCCGGCAGCCCGCCAGGCAGCGATGGTCTGCTCGTACCACAGGTCGCCGCCGCCACCGCCCCACGAGTTGTTGACGATGTCGGCGTGCAGGTCAGGACGGGGGTTCTGACCGTTGAGGTCGGTGGGCGCGAGCACCCACTGGCCGGAGGCGAGCAGCGACGACTCGGAGCAGCTGTTGGTCTCGCAGCCCTTGGCGGCGATCCACTTGGCGCCCGGCGCGACGCCGATCTGGTTGGCCGCACCGTCGTCACCGACCATGGTGCCCATGGTGTGGGTGCCGTGGTCGTTGTTGTCACAGGGGGCCGCGCTGGAGCAGATGCCGGCCGGGTCGTACCAGTTGTAGTTGTGGTCGAAGGTGCCGTTGCCGAGGTTGCCCCGGTACTTGCCGACCAGCGCCGGGTGCTCGTAGTCGACGCCGCTGTCGATGTTGGCGACGACGACGCCCTCACCGCGTACGCCGAACTCGCTCCAGACCCGGGGCGCCTCGATGTTCGTCAGGCCCCACTCGGCGGCGTTGGTGCCGGCCTTGGCCGCGGCCTCCGCCGGTTCTGGCTTGATCAATTTGTAGCTGCGGACGTGGTCGATCCGCTCCACCTCGGGCCGGGCGGCGATCGCGTCGACCAGGGCCTTGTCGCCCTCGACGCGCAGGGCGTTGGCGATCCAGTAGGCCGTGTACGGGCTCTTCCGGTCGTCCAGTTCGGCCCGCAGCCCCTGCTGGCTCCGCTGAGCGGTGCCGGTGAGCTGCTGGAACACCTCGGTGGCCCGGGCGTCCGAGCCGGTCTTCGTCGCTGCCTTGCTCAGGTCGCCGCGCTCGCGCAGGTAGACCATGAAGCTGGTGGTGCCCTTGGTCGACAATTCCGTGACGAGTTGCGGGCTCACCGTCGCCGATGCGCCCGGTTCGGCAGCGGTGGCGATGGCCGGTTGTGCCGAGATGCCGAGGACCACGGCCGCTGCCACGGCGAATGGTCGCCAGAATCTGGAGCGCTTCGCGCTCCAGGGATCTGGGGGTTTTGACATGCTTCCTCCCCACTGTTCCGGCGCCCCGAATCGGGGCACCGACCGCAGCTCCGGGATGTCCGGACGCTGCCAGCCCATGTGGAAGCGCTCTCGGGTAACAGCTGGTGGCCCCCACATCAGCCTGGAGTCATGCTCGGGCAGCGCAGTGGAGCTGATCAATGGATGTGGTCGATCAGTATCCGATCAGTAACTGGGCGTAATTCGGTCTGCTGTCGGAAATTGGTCCACATCGCTGTTGACTACCTTGATCTAAGAGCGTTGGCTTGTGCTCGTTGGCAACGGGGGGAGAGCGCGGTGACCAGTGTCGATATGCCGCTCGTCGTCTGTGTGTCGAACGACGCCAAGGTGCGCGAGCGGGTCGTACAACGGTTGAATGACTTCGGCCCGGTTCTGATCTGTGCTGACCTGACCGAGTTACGAGCCATGCTGTTCCCGCCCAAACCGGACGGGACGCACTCGTCGTCCGTACCGGTGAGTCTCGGCGATCTCTCCGTCGACCCGGCCGACCATCTCGTCACCTGGCGCGGCGAGCCACTGGCCCTGACCCGGCTGGAGCGCGAACTGCTCGCCCGGCTGGCCAGCCCACCGGTCGGCGTCTGGACGTACGAGCGGCTCTTCGGGTCGGTCTGGGGCGGTGCCTACCTCGGCGACACGGCAATCCTGCACTCCGCGGTGAAGCGACTGCGCCGCAAGCTGCGGGCCGTCGAGGACGGGCCACAGGTGCACACCGTACGGGGAGTCGGCTACCGGCTCGCCCTCGCGCGCTGACCGCTTCCGGTACGTGTCACCATGGCGGCGTGACCGAGCCCAGTGAGCGAGCCGGCCAGCCGGGCCAGGACCCACCGCCACCCCCACCGATCACCGGACCGCCGGCTCAGCCGTGGCCGGCTGGTCAGAGCGCGCAGCCGTGGCCGGATGGTTCGCCGGCGCAGCCTTGGATGGCTGGTCAGGGGGCGCAGCCCTGGGCGGGCGGTCACCCGGCCCCGCCACCGAACCGGAAGCGGCGGACCTGGCTGATCGCCGCCGTTGCCGCCTGGGCCGCGCTGCTGCTTGTGGTCACCTATCTCTCCGTACGCTGGGACGAGCCCACCGTGCGCGAGCAGCGCGACATCGCGCAGGCCAGCAAGGTAGTCGACCGGGCACTCGGGGAACTCGTCGTAGCCGCCGGCCCGGACGTCGCCGTCGAACTCACCGCTCCCCGGCTGGTGCAGGGCTGCCGGCTCAGCCTGATCCGGGACGGCGCGACCCTGGAGCGGGACGTCGTCTTCCGTACCGTCGAAGCGCAGGAGCAGGCCCTGCTCGACCGGATCGCCCAGGGGCTGCCTGCGGACTATCGGGCTCGAATCCGGCCGAGCAAGGGCACGCTTCGGGCCGACGCGGGAGAGTTCGTCGGCATCAAGGGCGGCCTGACCGAGCCGGGCACGGTCAAGCTGACCACCGGCACCGGATGTCGTCCGCTGCCGACCGGATATGAGATCGCCGAGCTGATGCCGGGGCAGCCGATCGACGACGAGCCGGGTCGGGTGCTCGCCGCGCTCGGGGTGTCGTCACCTGCTCCGGTCGATCGGGCCAGCGCGCCGTGTCCGGGCAGTGGCCTGGTGCGCACCGTGTGGGCGGTCGGCCGGGGGGCGGTGTCCACGCCGCTGGCCACGGCGCTGCGCCCGTTTGCCGGTGCCGACGCCGTCGTGGTCATCGATCAGACCGACCGGTACGCCTATCGCAGCGGGTCGCGCAGCCTCATGGTGGAGGCCCTCGACGGCGAAGTGCGGGTGGCGGTCACCGAGTCAGGCTGCGCCGGCTAGGCGGCGCGGAGCGGACGGCGCGAGCCGCAGGAGAATAGACCTTGGTTGAATTTGGCTCCTGCAGGGGCCGCATTCAACCAAGATCTGCGGGCAGGTGGGTGGCCACCGAGTTTGATCAGTAGACGAGGGCTTGGACGCCGTCGGCCAGTGACTCCTCGACGAACACCGCCGCCCCGGCGATGCGTACGCCGGGCAGCACGTCGGACTCGGTGATCTCGCGGCGGGCGGCGCACTGGGTGCAGACGGTCACCCGTCCGCTGGTGAGGATCACGTGCAGCAACTCCGCCAGCGGTGCCGAATGCGGCAACTCGAACTCGGCGGCCCGGCCGGGCAGCGCGAACCAGGACGACTCGCCAGTCAGCCACAGCGAGACGTCCACCCCGGAGGCGATCGCAGTGGCGGCGACGGTGAACGCCTGCGCACAGCGCTCGGGAGAGTCCGCGCCAGCGGTGACCTTGACGACGAGAGAGCGTGCCATGTCGGCCAGCATAGGATGATCTGACGATGGTTACCGAGATTGGGTTCGTCAGCCTGCTGGTGGCAGGCTTCGGCGTGCTCGCCGGCGGCCTGGTCTACCTGGCGGTACGCGTGTCCCGGGGGCGTTGGTGAGCGCGAGGAGTGAGCGAGCGCAGCGAGCGAGCCCCGCAGTCGCGAACGGAAGATTTGTTGGTGAGCGCGAGGAGTGAGCGAGCGCAGCGAGCGAGCCCCGCAGTCGCGAACGGAAGGTTGGCATCTGTGAGCGCGAGGAGTGAGCGAGCGCAGCGAGTGAGCCCCGCAGTCGCGAACGGAAGGTTTGTTGCTGAGCGGCGCGGATTCGCAGTCGCGAACGGATGATCTGTGGTGAGTGAACGGAAGGTTTGTTGGTGAGTACGAGTCCGCAAGAGAACCCTTTGCAGCCGCCGTGGCTGAACGCGCCGCCGGTCGACCCGTACCCGTTCGAGGAGACCCACGACCTGCGGGTCGGTCCGGACCTGCATCCGGCGTTGCTCGGCCTGCTGCCGTACATCGGGGTGTGGCGAGGGCGGGGCCGGGGCGGCTACCCGACCATCGAGGACTTCGACTACGCGCAGGAGATCCGGATCAGTCACGACGGGCGTCCGTTCCTGTTCTACGAGTCGCGGGCCTGGCTGCTGGACGAGCAGAGTCAGCCGATCCGGCAGTCGGCGCGGGAGGTCGGCTGGTGGCGGCCGGTGATGAACGGTGACCGGGCTACCGATGATCTCGAAGCGATGATGACCAGCCCGACTGGCATCATGGAGCTCTACCTGGGCAAGCTGACCGGCACCCGGGTCGAGTTGGCCACTGACGCGGTGGTGCGTACGGGCACCGCCAAGGAGGTCACCGGCGGGCATCGGCTCTTCGGCATTGTGGAGGGCGCGCTGCTCTACGCCCAGGAGATGGCGGCCATGGGACACAGCCTCGCCCCACACCTCTCCGCCCGGCTCATCCGCGTCGGCGGCTGACCAGACGGTGGCCGGCGACTCCGGCTCAGACGGTGGCCGGCGGCCCGGCCGGGGCAATGTGTCCCCGACCGGGCTTCCGGCGTCAGAACAGCGCCTCGATCCGGGCCGCGCCGCCACGCTCCAGCCAGGTGGGGAAGTCGAGCAGACCGGGGTGCTGCTCCCGTAGTGCGGGGATGTCCGCCCGCCAGAGGCCCTGCTCGCCAGTGAACTCCGCGACGACGGCGTCGCTGAACCCCACCTCGGCGGCGGTGGCCTGCCGGTAGGTGAGCGTCCGGTTGAGTGTCCGACCGATCAACTCGACCGTCTCGGTCGGGGTCAGTTCGTCGCCGGCCAGTTCGATGGCCTGACCAAGGTAGCGGCGCGGATCGCTGAAGGCCGCAGCGGCGAAGACGCCAATGTCGTCGGCGGCGATGAGCTGCACCGGCGTGTTGGGCCCGAAGAGATGAACGAGTACCCCGTCGACGATTCCGCCGAAGGGTAGCCCCGGAATCGTGTGGTTCTCCATGAACCGGACCGGCCGGAGCATCGTCGCGGGCAGCCCGAGAGCGCGGATGTGCTTCTCGACCGCCCACTTGCTCCGGTAGACGGGGACACTGCTGCGCTCGGCCGCTCCGACCGAGGCGAAGACGAAGTGTTCGACGTTGGCCGTCGCAGCGGCGTCGACCAGGTTCCGGCCTCGACGTACCTCCTGATCCGGGTCCGCGTTGTCGGGCGTGACGCCGAAGACGCCGTACGCGCCGGCCACGGCGGTGTGGAGGGTGTCGGGGGCGTCAAGGTCACCGAGAGCCAGCTCGGCCCCGGCTCGGCTCAGCTCCCGGGCGGCGGGGGCGTTTGGATCGCGTACGAGGGCACGCACCTGCCAGCCGCGGGCGAGCAGGTGACGGGCGGTGGCACCGCCCTGTCGTCCGGTCGCTCCGGACACCAAGACGATCTTGTTCATGTGGCCCCTCCTGATAGGTGGCGGCCACCTCAGGCGATAAACTGAGGCGGCCTCCGGAAATATAGTGAGGGTGCCTCCGGTTAGCAAGGGGACGTGTATGACCACAGGTGGGACGCCGACGCCGACGCCGCAGCGGCAGATGCGGGCCGACGCGCGGCGAAACTACGACCGGCTCCTCGGTGCGGCCAGAGTCGCCTTTGCCGAGCATGGCGTAGGGACGTCACTTGAGGAGATCGCCCGGCGGGCCGGAGTGGCGATCGGCACCCTCTACCGGCATTTCCCGACCCGGCACGCCCTGCTGGAGGCCGTACTGCACGACAGCATGACCGGGGTCACCGACCGGGCGCGGGAACTGCTCGACCATCCGTCCCCGGTGGCGGCCCTGACCCTCTGGTCCCGTGCCATGTTGATCCACGTCACCGCCTACCGTGACCTGGCGCCCACCCTGATGGACAGCTACCAGGACGAGACCTCACCGTTGTACGCCGGCTGCCAGGCACTCGTCGCAGCCGGCGAACAGCTACTCGACCGGGCCCGGCAGGCGGGTGCCGTCCGTGCCGATGCCCGGGCAGCAGACCTGTTTGCCCTGCTGAACGCCGTCGCCTGGGTCAGCGACCAGGTTCCCGATGAGCAGGCAGACCGGCTGCTGTCCTTCGTCATCGACGGCCTACGGCCGCCGCAGGACTAGACGAGTAGTTCCGAAACCTGGTCAGTGGTCGTAAGCGATCAGTGATCGGGTGACGGGTGCTCCGGTCTTGTTGTTGTGCCAGATCCCGG
>NZ_JBSFTE010000041.1:0-44240 GCF_053590565.1 Micromonospora sp. NPDC003197
CCTTCCGGGACGGTGGATCAGGTGCGGTCCGAGCTGGGAATCCCGGGCTTGCCCGGGAGGGAAAATCCCCCGGATTAATCCGTGGGGATCGTTAACTACTCTCCCAGTCAGTGCTGCCCGAGCGGTCTCGGCTCGGGCCCAGCGACGGATCACGTGGATCGGTGTGGGCAAGTCGAGCAGTTCGGTTGGTACCAAGCGAGCGATTCGAGGAACTTCGAATGTCCGGGAGGTCTGTTTGTGATCACGATCGGTGTCGACGCCGACGGTCTCGCCAGGTCACGATTCGCCCTGTCCCGGCTTGCTGAACTGACCAACGGTCTGGAGGTGCTGAGCCACCCCGAGCGGGCACCGTACGCCCAGCGTTGGGTGACGGTGACCCGGCCGCAGGTGGAGGAGGCGGACCTGGCAGTGCTACTCGGCCTGGTGGACCACTCGTCGTGGTACGTGCCGGATTTCCTGGTGCCGATCGCGGCGGAGTACGCGCCTACGCTGGCAAAGGAACTGGATGCGGTCGCCACCGCAGAGCCGGAGCTGGTGCGCTACCTGATGGAGATGGCCTTCCGGATCGGCCCGCCCCCGCCGGACGCGCTCCGGCGCAGCGGTGCACGCGCTGGGCGTGACCCGCGTGCTCCGCTGCCGGCTGCGGTCGCCGACGTACTTGCCGTGGGGGAGTCGGTGCTGGCCGAGTGCGTCGCCGAGCAACTTGCCCGCTGCTGGCGGCGCATCATGGCAGGTTCGTGGCCCGCGTTGCACCGGGTCCTCGACGACGACGTGCGACACCATGCGGAGGCAGCCAGTCGGACCGGGTTCGGGTCGCTGTTTGGCGGAATCCACGCCGATCTGCTCTGGGACGGGACGCGGATCAGTGTGCGGCGGCCACTGAACATCCGTCTCGACCGGATATCCGGGGTGGTCCTGCTGCCGTCCGTCTTCCTACCCTGGCCGGCTCTGTGGCTGGGAAATCTGAACTACATCATGATCGGCTATCCGGCACGTGGCCGGGGTCGGGTGTGGGACCTCCCGGAGGGCACAGGGGGCGGAGCTGACCTGCTCGGGCTGCGTCGGGCCGCTCTGCTCGCCGACCTCGACATGCCCCGTTCGACGTCCGAGTTGGCGATACGACACCAGCTCAGTCCAGCGACCGTGTCGTACCACCTTGCTCGGTTACGCCGGGCCGGCCTGGTCATCGGCCGGCAGGCCGGGCACCACGTGCTCTATCAGCGCACGGAACGCTCCACCGCGCTGCTCGCCCTGGCCGAGCCGGAAACGGGCGACAGCGAATCGACCACCGGTTGACCTTGGTTAGGAAGGGCCCCTTTCAAGACAGAAAGCGATAGGAAGGGGCCCCTCCTTTCGCCTGGCGACCAAGTGGAGAATGGGCGTCGATGGAAGAGGTGGACGGTGACCGGGCGGCCCGGGACCAACCCGTCCGGTTCCGCTGGGTGTCGCGATCATCCTGGCGGAGTTGGGGCAGGGACGCGCGGGGACGTTCCGGCTGGAGCCGTGGCCGGATCATCGCGTTGCTCGCCGGGCTCGTCGCCTGTCTCCTGGTGTTCCACCGGGCCGTACCGAATGTGGTCGGGCACCTGGGTAGCCTCTTGGAGACCTTCCTTCCGTGGCTCGGCTTGACCGTGCCGGTGCTGCTGGGCCTGGCGCTGCTACGCCGCTCGATCGTCGGCCTGGTTGCCCTGCTGCTACCAATCGTTGCCTGGTTCAGCGTCTTCGGCGGCCTGCTGCCGCCCCACGCCAACGCGACGTACGACATCGTCGTACTTCAGCACAATGTCAGCGACGAGAACGCGGACCCGGCGGGCACGACCCAGGCCCTGCTGAAAGTCCAGCCTGATCTCATTGCCCTGGTGGAACTGACGCCTCCGGCGTTGCCCACCTACGCGGCGATCCTGGCATCGGACTATCCCTACTACACGGTGCACGGAACCGTTGGGCTTTGGTCGAGACAGCCGATCGCCGATGCGCGACTGCTGGATATCAGGCCGACGGGAGTCGGAACGGACTGGAACCGAGGACTACGAGCCACGGTGCGGATGCCCACGGGAGACGTCGCGGTATACGTGGCCCATCTGCCCTCGGTGCGTCTTGGCATAACGAGCGGATTCAACACTGCCCGGCGGGACGAGAGTGCTGCCCTGCTCGGTGCCGCGATCGCCGCCGAGCCGCTGGATCGGGTGATCCTGCTGGGCGACCTGAACAGTACGGTCGACGATCGAGGTCTCCATCCGGTCAGCTCGCGGTTGACGTCCGCGGAATCCGGTTTCGCGTTCAGTTGGCCCGCCGCGTTTCCGGTGGCCCGGATCGACCAGGTCATGACGCGAGCAGCGACCGTCATCGAGATCTGGTCGCTGCCGGCGACCGGTAGTGATCATCTGCCCATCGCCGCGCGGCTCAGGTTCTGATCTCTCCGTGCGGCTCCGTCAGCGTCGGTGCCGTTGACGGCAGCAATCTCCCCAGCCCTGGTCGGCGCCGTGGGTTTCACGATTTAGGCATAAAACTGGCAATGGGTGGAAAAGATGCAACGGCAGTGACCGCGTGCCGTGCAGGGAGAGGTTCATGAGTAGTCCGCACCAGAACAGCCCGACCAGCAAGGACGAACAACTCGCCAGCTACCGCCTCGACAACCGGGGCAGGGTCATGACCACCGACCAGGGGATACCGGTCCAGGACACCGACAACTCGCTGAAGGCCGGCGCGCGAGGTCCGATTCTGCTGGAGGACTTCCACCTCCGTGAGAAGATCATGCGCTTCGACCACGAGCGCATTCCCGAGCGGGTGGTGCACGCCCGTGGGTCCGGCGCGCACGGCTATTTTCAGGTGTACGAGTCACTGGCTGAGCTGACCTGTGCGGAGTTCCTGACCGACCCGTCGGTGCGTACCCCGGTCTTTGTTCGCTTCTCCACGGTGCAGGGCTCACGGGGGTCGGCGGACACCGTCCGTGACGTTCGCGGCTTCGCGACGAAGTTCTATACCAGCCAGGGCAACTTCGACCTGGTCGGCAACAACATGCCGGTCTTCTTCATCCAGGACGGCATCAAGTTCCCGGACTTCGTCCACGCGCTCAAGCCGGAGCCGTACCACGAGATGCCGCAGGCAGCCTCGGCGCATGACAGCTTCTGGGACTTCGTCTCGCTCGCGCCGGAGTCGATGCACCACGTGATCTGGTTGATGTCGGACCGGGCGCTGCCCCGTAGCTTCGCGATGATGCAGGGATTCGGCGTCCACACCTTCCGGTTCATCAATGCGCAGGGTACGTCGACGTTCGTCAAGTTTCACTGGAAGCCGGTGTTGGGCACGCACTCGCTGGTCTGGGACGAGGCGCAGAAGGTGGCCGGCAAGGACCCGGACTTCAACCGCCGGGACCTGTGGGAATCGATCGAGGCCGGCAACTTCCCCGAGTTCGAATTGGGGGTCCAGCTGATCGACGAGGCGGACGCCGACCGGTTCGGGTTCGACCTTCTCGACGTCACGAAGATCATTCCGGAGGAGGAGGTGCCGGTCCGCCCGATCGGCAAGATGGTGCTCAACCGCAACCCGGACAACTTCTTCGCCGAGACCGAGCAGGTGGCGTTCTGCGTACAGAACGTCGTACCCGGCATCGGCTTCACCGACGATCCGATGCTCCAGGCCCGACTCTTCTCCTACCTCGACACCCAGTTGACCCGGCTGGGTGGGCCGAACTTCGCCCAGATCCCGATCAATCGGCCGGTTGCCCCGATGCACAACCACCAGCAGGACGGCTTCCACGCCGACCCCATCCCGGCTCGCCAGGCCAACTACCATCCCAACTCGATCAGCGAGGGTTCGCCAGAGCCAGCCGGTGACGCGGGCTACGTGCACTACCCGGAGATCGTGCAGGGCCCGAAGATTCGCAAACGACCGGAGAGCTTCGCCGACCACTACAGCCAGGCGACGTTGTTCTGGAACAGCATGTCCGACTGGGAGAAGCGGCACATCGTGGCCGCCTACCGGTTCGAGCTGGGCAAGGTCGAGCGGATGCACATCCGACAACGGGTCGTCGAGCACCTTACCCAGATCGACCACGGGCTCGCCGTTGCCGTCGCCGCGGGGATCGGCGTCGAGGCGCCGGCCAAGGTGGGGGAGAACCATGGTCGCCGCTCACCCGCGTTGAGCCAGGCGAACGCGCCACACGACTCGATCAAGGGACGCAAGGTGGCCATCCTGGTCGCCGACGGAGTCGACGCGGCCAGCGTGACGCCGCTGGTCGATGCCCTGCGGGCGCAGCACGCCGTACCCGAGTTGCTGGCCGCCGCCGACGGTGCGGTCACTGCCGCCGACGGATCGGCCCTGCCGGTGGACCGGGCCATCACCACGATGGCGTCGGTGCTGTACGACGCGGTCGTGGTCCCGGATGGTGCTGCCGCCGCCGAGACGTTGCGGGCCGACGGGTACGCGGTGCACTTCGTCGCCGAGGCGTACAAGCATGCCAAGCCGCTGGGGTTCGTCGGCGCTGGCGCCCAACTCTGGATGGCCGCGCACCTGCCCACCGGCGGTACGGCCGACGCGGGAGTGGTCACCGCCGAGGGGGACGGACTCGGCAGCCAGTTCATCGACACGTTCCTCACGACGCTGGCCGGGCACCGGTTCAACGAACGGCTGGTCGACGCCGTCGCCGCCTGATCCAGTGTTGGTTGGCGCACCGATCCGACCGGTGGGCGAACTGGCCGTGTGGTCAGAAGGGGGGCACCGCCGGCTCCGGCGGTGCCCCCCGGGACCGGCGCAGGTCGGCCACGGCAGCGGCACCGAGCACCACCGCAGCAACGGCGGACGCCACCAGCGTTGGCGCGAACAGTACGACTGGCGCGAGCACGAGCAGCACCGCGATCGAGACGATGCGCGACGGCGACACTCGGGAGAAGACCTCGTATTCGAGCCGGGACCGAGCGGCGATGAACAACACTGGCCCGCCGAGGATGGGGATCAGCCAGGATGCCTTCGGATAGTCGAAGGCGTGGTCGATGGAGATCTCGTAGCCGGCGGCGGTAGCGACGATGCCGATGGTCATCAGGATGTGGGTGTTGGCGACCGACCGACCAATCGTCGCGGGATGTGCCGATGCGGCCACCGCTTCGGCGAGGATCAACCCGGCGCGGTGGAAGTAGATCCGCCAGATCAGCAGCGAGGTGATGATTGCCAACGCGAAGGCAGCGGTACGGCTGTTCGTAAAGCTGCCTTCGCTGTAGGTGAAGCCGATCACCAGGATCGTCTCGCCCAGCGCGATCAGGAAGAATTGCTGGAAGCGCTCGGCCAGATGGCCGCCGGCGATGTCCCAGCGGGACAGGTCAGAGCGCGCCAGGCCGGGAACCGGCCACCCGAACCGGATCAGGGTGTACTCGGCGACCAGCGCCGTACTCCAGAGCAGGCCACGCGGCCATCCGACGACCAGCGCACCGGAGATCCACAGCACGGCCAACGCGCTGTGGGTGATCAACATTCGTAGCTTCAGGGCCTGCCGGTCGTGTTGACGCAGCGCGATCCGTAGCAGGAGCGGTCGGCTGATCTGGGCGATGCAGAAAGCGATCGCGAAGGCCAGACCACTGCTGCTGAACGCCCGGGGCATCGCTACCCCCATCACCATGCTGCAGACCAGGGCGATGATCACGATGATCTGGACCACGGTCGAGTCCGGGTTGTACCGGGTGGTCGCCCAGGCCGTTCCGTGCCAGACGGCGAACAACGCCAGCAGCAACACGACGGCCTTGAAGAAGCCGAGCGTGACCTCCCACAGTTCGTTGCCACCGGGATGGATGGTCAGGCCCTCGTCGATACGGGCGACGATCCGGGTCAGCGCGAAGACGAAGACCAGATCGAAGAAGAGCTCGAGAGAGGTGGGGCGGCGTGACCGCTCCTCCGGCGACCCGAACTCCGCCTCGATCCCCGTACGCATGATCAGCCTGCCCGTTCCTCGACCTACCTCCTCCCGCAGTCGTAGCATCCCCACCCGCTCGGCGGGGCGAGACCGGCGAAGCCCTGGCTGCGGTCAGTGTGGATCTTTCGGCTCGACCGTGTAGTGGATCGTCTGGGCCACGATCCAGCCGTCCTCGACGACGTACGAGTCCGCGCCGTCCCGTACCCGTGAATGCGCCGCCTCGGCGGACCACTCCAGGAAGGCGACGCGTCCCTCGGCCAGCCGACACGTGTAGGTGTACCGCGCATCGGGAATCTCTTCGGCAAGAAACCGGGCCAGTTCACGTGCCCCCGTACGACCCCGGAACACCCCACGACGCTCCAGGATCACGCAGTCCGGTGAGACGTTTCGTTCGATGTCCTCCTCGAACCGGTTCTCAGCGGACAGTTTTAGGTGGTCGTCGAGGACTGCGGTGGCCGAACGTGCTCGCAGGTCCTGAGTCATTCGGACCTTCACCACCTCATTTGATTCGAGCCGGTGGCCCGGGCGGACCTCGATTATCGCCCGAAGAGTCGGTGCCCGACCGGCCAATGCGAGACACCGGAGCGCAGTCTGGCGGGGTGGCCGACGTCCTCTATCGTTCGACCCGGGAAGACGCCCGGAGGTGCTGCATGGACGTGATCGTCGCCGTCGACGACGAATTCGGGGTTACCGCATCGGAGTTCGTACACCAGTGGAACATGAGCGACGATCACGCATTGGTGGCGGTGGCCCGCCCCCATGCCGGTCCCCTCGACCGGTTCGACCCGGGTGCCCTGGTCGATGGCACCCTGGTGGTGCTGGGCTCTCTGGCCACGGGCGTCGCCGGTAACGCCCTCTACGACCTGATCAAACGCCTGTTGAGCCGTAAGGCGCGGGGCCGGGAGGTCTACTACCGCAAGACCGAACGACCCGACGGCAGCAGTGTCGTCGAATTTCGTCTCACCGAGCCAAACTGAGCCGCAGCGTGTCCGGCGTACCGGATCGCGACGGGATCGATCTTCTCGTCACCTTCGACGGGGTCGACCGAATTACGCTCACCGATGGTGCGCGTAGCGCCGAGGCCGAGTTCCGCACTCCGTACACCGATGAGCGCGCGGAAACACTGCGTTGGCTGCTGGAGGAGTGTGCGCCGCTGCCGTTCGGCCCCGAACGGCAGCGTTACCTGACGGCGCTCAACGACTCGGAACAGCTCGGTTACGAACTCTGTCGGGCGCTCACCGACTCCGCCGGACTGACCGAGATCTTCGAGGACTTCGTCCGGACCGTGGACGACGCTCGGTCCGTCCACTTGATCTCCGAGGACCCGCAGTTCCTCGCCATCCCCTGGGAGTTGCTGCGCATTCCCGGGACCGACACCTACCCCCTGGCCTCGGCCCGGGACTTGACCCGCTGCGTACGCCTGACCCACCAGGACAAGTCGGCACCGGCGCACACGGGACCACTGCGGGTGCTGCTCGTGTCACCGCGGCCCTACGGTGCCCAGGACGTCCGGGCCCGAACCATCCGGGGGCCGATGCTGAAGGTCGCCGCCCGGTCGGTGGGTTCGGTGCACGTGGACCTGCTGCATCCGCCGACGATGGAGCGGCTTCGCGAGGTGCTGGCCACGACACCGGACTACTCGATCGTGCACTTCGACGGGCACGGGTTCTTCCGAGCCGATTCGACCCCGGCCGAACTCGCCAGTGGCCTGGTGTTCGAACGGGCCGACGGCCGCCCCGACCGGGTATCGGCGGCCGACTTCGCGGCGGTCGTCCCGGTCGAACAGACGCCCGTCGTGGTGCTGAACGCCTGCCGCTCGGCGCACCGCTCCACCGACCCCAACCTGCGTACGGTCGCATCAGCACTGCTCGCCGCCGGGGTGCCAGCGGTGCTGGCCATGACCCACAACGTGCCTGCCGCGGTCGCCTCCCGGTTCATGGCCGCCTTCTACCGGGCCCTCGGCAACCGGCAAACCATCGGTGCCGCAGCCTCCGCCGGCCGTCGCGCCCTGCTGGATCAGATTCGCCACCCGTCCACCACCCTGGGCCGCACCCGGCCGTTCCAGGTCATGCCGGTGCTCTACACCCAGGCGGTAAGCACCACCCCGGTACTGGACGTCCCGGTACCGCCCGGCGAACCCGTACTCGATGAAGAGTTCGACGACCTCGACATGCTGATGTACCGCGACGACGAGGTGACCCACCTCGACCGGCAGCTCAGGTCGCCGGCTCCGGTCGTGGTACACGGCCCCGTCGCGCTCGGTAAGAGCGTCTTCCTCCGGTCGTACGCCCGCTATGCCGAACTCGTCCACACCTTCGAACGAGTCGAGTTGGTGACTGGTGCAGAGCTCGCCAGCATGACCGGGAGGTTGCGGAATGCGGCGCTGGCTGCGGAACGGTCCCAGGTACTGCACATCTGGGACGGGATGGACGAGCACCTGCCGGCCTGCGAAGAAGCGTTGCACCTATTGCCCCGAGGGCATCGGGTCATCATCGGGCTGCGACACGACACGCTCGGTGCGGCCCACCACTCGTATTCGCTGCAGGACGTTCCGCCCGAGGTCACCGGCATGCTGCTGCGCCGGGCGATCGTCGACCACGGTGGCGAGCAGCAGCTCCAGTCGGTCACCGCGCCGCTTTTGCGCTGGCTGATCCGCTGCACCGGATGGCACGGCGGCTCGGTTCAGGCCGTCCTACGAGCCCTGGCCACCCACTCGGTGGAACAGGTCTGCCGGCAGATGGAGTTCGGTCTACCGGCCGAGGCCGAAGGTGAGGGCGAGGGCGAGGGTTTCGCCGGCACCGTCTCGCCGCCGCACCCGTCAGATCCGCTGTACGACGAATCGGTCGCCCGCTGCCTGGACACGCTGCCGGAGTCCAGCCTGCGCCCACTGTCCCTGCTCGGGTTGCACGGCGCGGTGGTCCTGCCCCGGCTACTCGCCGTCCTGACCAACAAGGGACTCACCGAGGACCCGTACACCCAGGCCACCGGCATGGTCGTTCCGGCAGCCCAGTGGCGGAAACTGCTCGCCGAGGCGGCCCAGGCCGGACTGGTACGACAGCTCGCCGCCGACCCCGACGTGGGTTTCGAAGTCGCGCCGGTGGTCCGGTACGCCCTCCGCGCGACGCTGCGTCGATGGTTCACCCCAGCCCAGGTGGCTGCTCTCAGCCGGGGAGTCAGCGCCTCGGCGATGGTGCTGCTGGCGAACACCCCCGGCCGGGGCACGGCTGCGGGCCAGGGGCGCGGTGCCTACGCCGACCGGCAGACCCGGGACCTGACCGTCAACCTGCTCGAATCAACCACACTGTTGTCGTTGTGGCACGCCGTACGGACCGGAGCCTACGAACTGGCCAGTTCGGTGGCGCAGGCGTTCGCCGATGAACCGGTCGGCTCGTTCGGCTGGAAACGGGCCCGCAGCCTGCTGGACGACTTCCACCAACTCGCGTTTGCCGAGTACGCCACCCGCCCCGGAGCCGACGTCATCTTCAACATGTTGGACGCGATCTTGGGACACGCCGCCATGGTGCGGGACGACTGGGCCACCGCCCGGGTGCACATCGACCGGCTGTTGCAGGACGAGCAGACCCCCTTCATGCGACGAAACCTGGTGACTATGCGCCTGCACCAGGTGACGATCCTGCTGGCGCTGGGGGAGCCGCCAGCGGCGGCGCAGGCGCTGCGCGTGGCCGTCGGGCATGCCGTGGCCAGTGCGACGGCCGACGCGCTGACCGCCTGCCGGATCGAGTTCGCGCGGTTGGTCGAGACCCTGGCACTCAGTGAACCCCAGGCGGCCGCGCTCGCCGTCGAGGTCGGGCTGCCCCCGGCCGAGACGGTGACGCCCGCGCGAAACTGGGACGTGACCGAGACCGACGAACTGGCCGCCCAGCTGCGTACGGCGGAGCTGCGGGGCGACTTCGAATCGTCGGTCAACATACGTCGTTACCTTGGTCGCCGGGCCCGACTCGGCGGCGATCTCGACGGAGCCCGCCGCTGGCTCGCCGCCGCGCTCGATGTGGACCAGGGCGAGGGGCAGCTGGGGCGGACCAGCCTCGCCGAGACCGCACACGAGCTGTCGATGGTGGAGGAGCAGTCGGGCAACTACGACGACGCGGCGCACTGGTGCGCCTATGTGATCGAGACCGCCGACCTGTCGTCCCGCCTTTACGCCGACGCCCACCACGAGCTGGGCATCGTCGAACTCTGCCAGGGACGACTGGCCGAGTCACGGACCGCCTTCGAAACGGCGCTTGGCATATACCAGGCACGTTCGATGCCGGTCTACGCCGCGGAGACGAGCTTCATGATCGCGTACGTGATCAGCGAGTCCGGTGACGTGCCGGAGGCGTTGCAGCGGTGCGCCCGGCTGCTCGACGAGTTCACAGCCGCCGAGTCGTGGTCGAACGTCGTACGGGTAAGCCTGTTCCTGGCCCAGACGTACGGCGAGCGGGGTGACCGGCGACAGGCGATGGCGTACGTCGAAACCGCCCGTACCCTGCTGCCCAGGTTGGCACCGGGTGAACGAGCGGAGGCGGGGGCGGCCCTGGATCAGATCGAGGTATCAGTTGACGCGCAACCCTGACAAAGTGTGGCGCCAGGCGTTGGCCGATGGAAATCTGTCGTTGCGCGTGGCGAGGTGTTGCCCGACGATGTGTCAATCGACTCCGATTGATCGTCGTCAGGAGGCTCTGTGTCCCTTCGTGCCGCAGTGATCCGTCGTACCCTCGCCGCCGCGTTTGCTGGTGTCGGGGCTGCCGTCGTACTCGGCCCCGTGACCCCGGCCCAGGCGATTCCCGCCTGTGGGTCCGGCTACCAGTGCACCTACACCTACTACAGCTCCAACACCTACGAAACGGTCGTCGGTGGCCGCACCCTCTTCTGCGACGGCACCAGCGACACGTTCGGTAGCACCAGTCGCTGGCTGCGCTTCACCACCGCCCAGTGCAACGACCCGTCCTGACCGGTCGTCAGGAGTCCCCTGGCGTCGAGGGTCCCTACGCCGGCTCGCCCGGCGTAGGGCTGGGCAGCGGGGCTGTCGCTCGCCGGTAGGTAAACTCCGCAGCCCCTGCGCGAGAACGTTTCTATCCGTACGCGGGGGCTGTCAGGGCGGCGGGGGATGTTGGGCCGCCGAGGTGTCGCCCGACCTGGCTGACACTGGCCGACGGGCCTGCTCCACCCGCTCCAGGTCGGCAGCGAATTCCTGCCGCCATGCGGGTGCGTTCCAGGCGTAGCTGAAAGCCCAGGGGGCGACACCGGTGAGCTCGACTCCCGGCGGAGGGTGGGTGACCATCGGTGCACCCCGAACCATTTCCAGCATGTTCAACGAACAGTCGACCCGATCCGTCGGCGCTGCCGCCTGCAACCGGAGGAACCACGCCAGTTGTGCCTGGGCCTCAAGTTCCTGCTCGCCGGGAAATCCGAAGATCAGGTTGACTACCACCGTGATGCCCTGTGCGGCCAGGGCCAGGATCAGTTCTTGGAGCATGACGGGGTCAGCCCGCTTGTCGAAGATACGTTGACCGGTCGGGCTGATGGTCTCCACGCCGATCTCCACTGTGACGAGCCCAGAGTCGGCCAGGAGGGGGGCCAGCGGGATGAGCGCCCGACTGGCCTTGGTGGTGGCGCTCCACTGAATGCCGGGTA
Organism: Micromonospora sp. NPDC003197; assembly: GCF_053590565.1. Lineage (NCBI taxonomy): Bacteria > Bacillati > Actinomycetota > Actinomycetes > Micromonosporales > Micromonosporaceae > Micromonospora > Micromonospora sp. NPDC003197. The sequence continues at coordinate 11,540 of NZ_JBSFTE010000041.1, forward strand.
TCGGATCGACCAGCAATACCTGAGCGAAGGCATGCAGCATAGGGGCAGTGAACAGGGAATCCTTGAGCGAGAACCGGCGAATTCCGTGTCTGCGTAGGAGCGTGTCGACCGTGGCCCGCGCGGCCGCTGGAACAAGGGGGGTGCTCTGTGGCTCGACCACGGGATAGGTGCAAAACGTGCATCGGCCGTACGAACATCCGCGGGTGAACTGGACCGGCAACGTCATCCACCGCCGGTCGTAGTGGGCGAGTTGCTGTTCGGAGAAGGTGGGAAGGTACTCGAACGGGGTGTTGGCCCGAGGAGGTGTCGGTAGCAGTGGTGGCCGTATGCCGCGTGGGCTGAGGCAGGCCAGGGTGGAGACGAACTCGTCCTCGCAGTGGCCGGTGAGCACGAGGTCGGCCACGCTCCCCAGCCGAGCGTCGCGACGCATTTCCTCGTGCAACAACGTCACATGACTGCCGCCGAGGATGGTCGTTACGTCTGGCCAGATCTTCTTCGCCAGACGCAGGACAAGGAGGCCGATGAAGACCTGGGAGGGCCCCATCAGCGACACGCCCACCATCGTTGGTGGTCGGTCGCATGCCGCCCGAAGCTGGTCTTCGAGCCAGGACCGCCAGGGTTCTGGATCGGTCGCGGCGACGTTGACGGCAGTGGTGATGGCGGTGACCGGGTAATGCATGCCCGCCACCGGATCGGCGGTGTCGGGCAGGTGTAGCGGCGGCGTGTCACATAGGCCGGTATGCGCGAAGAGCCATCGTGCTGCGGCCGCCATGCCTGCACGGTCCTTACCATGATCGCCCAGAGTTCGCCCCAGGCTGGGGGCCCGGTTGCTGAACCGTCTGAGTAGAAGGACGTTGAGGTCCAGAACCTCCACATGAAAGCCGCTACGTGCCGCGACAGTCGTGAGGATCGCCGGCCCCAGGGGCGGGTTGGTGTCCGATGGGGAGGGTGGTGGTACGACGATCAGTGCATCGCAGATGTGTTTCCGTGTGCCATGCGTTTCGGACAGGGCGAAGTGATGCGATGACATGATCCACCTCACACATGGTCAGGCGCTGATCGCTGTCAGTGTAGATGCCGCCTTCCAAGCGGTCTACACGCGGCGTAGAACCTCTCGGAGGTCGCGAATCCGGAAGTCGGCAGCGCAGTCGCGGAAGGCGAACTCGGGATGGGCGAAGAGGTAGGTGGTCCCGCCGGCTACCTCCGCTAATCGCATGTCGCTCGCCGAGTCTCCAATTATCACCAGCTCATCAAAAGCTGGTCTCCCGAGGAGATATTCCCCGAGGACGTCCTTCTTGGTGGTCTTCGCGTCCCGAACGTGCTGGTCCACAGCGAATGCTCGTCCTGCTGGGAAGTGGTCCGTGAGCTCCAACAGTTTGAGGAACATGTCCAGAGTTCCTGAGCGGGTGTTGGAAATGACGATTTGTTGATGGTGGGCGCCGATCGCAGTGAGCACGGTACCGACGTGGGGTGTCGGCGTCATCCACCGGCACTGCAGGTCGGGTTCTTCCTCCGAGAGTGTGAAGCATGCCTCTTGGAGCTCCAGGTGGCGATCGTGGGTTTCGTCGGGCAAGATGAATGAGAAATACTCATACCACTTGTGTCCGTATAGTTGCCGGCCTTTCTGGTAGTCGAAGCGTTGCTCGTATCCGAAGGTCGACAGTACCTCGTTGGAAATATCGATCACTGCTCGGTCGTTTCCTTGCTCCAGCACGCCGTGCAGGTCCCAGACGAAGAGTTTCACAAGCTCCCCTTCTTGTGGTGGAGTGGTGTTGGTTGCTCATGTGGTGAACGAGGTCGAGTTTGGGTCCGCTATGGGGTGACTAGAGATTGCTTTCAGCATGTTCGATAGTTGTTCTTCCATCTGATGGGGCAAGCCCTGTCCTGTCAGTGCGTCGACCGCACCCCGAAGGGTGGACAGGGTGCGGTCGGTGATCACTTCTTGACGTACAAGATAGATGTCCATGAAGGTGTAGATATCGACGTAGCGGCGTTGTGCGGGGATCTTCTGAAAGTTAGGACTTTCGAACATCGCCAGCACTTGGCTCGAGGTGCGTTCGTGCGACAGGTAGGGAGGCTCATCCAGGAACGGTGGCTTTCCTGTCCGGACATCGCCGTAGTAGTAGAGGACGTAGCCCCGGCTGTAGGTTCGGAACTTAGGGTCGTGCTGCAACAACGAAAGGAATCGGGCGAGTGCCGAGTCCGACCTGTGGTGGCACAACGCCCAGAGGATCGAGTTGAGCAGAAACTCGCTTCGCTCCCGACGTAGCAGCACCCCCAGCTGCCGGGGAGCTGTTGGGCTGATTCGGGAAATCAGGTAGACCAGGAGATTACATACGGTGAGTCGGTCGACGGGATCGAGGTCCGGTTGGTCGCGCAGTTGCCCGTACAACTCGGACAAGCGCTCGCCGAGCCGGTCATCAGCCAGCTCCTGTAGTTGACCGACGAGGTGGTGTCGAATTTCCCGGGTCAAGTCTCGACGCAGCAACACGACCGCCTGATCGGCAGAGAGTTCAGAGCGCAGGCGGTCACGGATGTACGAGGCCAGCAGATACTCGTAGAACGAATAGTGCAGGAACTCGCCGATCTCCGTACCGTGCAACGTGCGACGGTCGATCACCTGGTCGAGCGCTCGGATTTCGGCGCTGCGCCGATCACCGGGAAGCGACGCGTGTAGGTCGATCATCGGAATCGCGTCCGCCGGCAGTTCGCGCGAGTGTACGAACCATCCCGCCATCTGCCAGACGGCCAGTGACTGGCCGTTCCACACGGGGTGGCTACTCCGAATCGCGAAGTCGGTCGCCTGGCTCAGCCGGATCAGGTACTCGCCGTAGAGCTTGCTTACGCTGCTGATCTGGGCGGCCGCGTCATGCCCGATGAAGGTGAGCATCCTGGCGTAGAGCGGCCGTGCCACCAGGCGGGCCAATTGTTCCGAAGCCACCGCCGTGCGGTAGAGGGCCGGATCGGCGATCAGCCGGTGCCGTCGTAGCCGGTCCAGATAGTCGGCGAACTCATCCTCCACCGACCAGCCCTTGAGTACGAAGACCTCGTCGAAGCTGATCGCGGTGGTCTCGAAAGCGATGCGCTCCTCGTACTCGCGGATGCGGGAGGTGACGAGTGCGGGGGTGCGGTCGAGTAGGTCGAGCAGCGTGGCGGCGAGTGTGCTGTCACTGGTCAACTCGCTCGCCTCGTCCAGGCCATCGACTAGAGTCACCGTATTTCCCGCCGCCATCGGGTCCCGCCCCACCCTACGGACACTGTCGAGAACCTCTGCGGCGTCCAGCGCGCGTAACGGGATGGGCAGCAGGCCGGCCTCCTGTAGTGCCAGTGCCACGCCATACAGGGAGAGACTCTTTCCGGATCCCGGCTCGCCGAGAAGAAGCACCGACTCACCCCGTCGCAACCGGGCTGTCAGCGCCGTTACGGTCCGCTCGCCCGATTCGGCGTCGCGTTCATAGTAGGGGGCGATCCGGCCGGGTACGAACAGGCCCAGTCGATGCAGTTCGGCCAGGCTCAAGTCAAGGGGGTACGCCGTCCGCCGCCGACCGAGACGGTTGACCAGCTCCATGGAAAGGCGGGTCAGTCGGACCCGGTGTTCGTCGTACCGGTCCTCGTTCGCGGGCGTCTCGTCACTGTTCATCCGGAGCAGTGCCGTCGACACCTCGGTCGGTGTTGCGGGTTCGGTGTTGGTAGGTGCTAACCGATGATGGCTGGTGGTCTTGTGCTTTGTGTCCTCGGGCAACACGGCCAGCGCGACGGTCAGACCGACCAGAAGCAGCGCCAGTACGCCGAGTGACTGCCACGGGTGGGTTCGGACAAGTTCCAACCAACCAGGCCAGCGCTGCTGGGCTGACGCCTCGTTCGTGATCAAGCCCGTCAGCACTGTCGCGGTGGAGAGGACGGCGGTAACTGCGATCGCCACCGCCATTCGGGTTGTCCTCATAATCGGCATCCCTAATCACCGTCACGTGGCCGGGTGATCGTGGTTTTCCTGGGCCAGCCCCACGTCGATCAGCTGACGGCCACCAGGTCTGACCGAGCGTATCGCCAATAATCGATGTTGACTGTCGGGGACATGGCGGCAGTGTTGTCGATCAGGTCGCCGAACCGGACCTCTGGGGGACCGCTGGTCGACTGCCGGACGACCTGCGGACCTGGGACTTCGGTCCCTAAAGAGGTGTTTTCTGCGCCTGTTTTATGAGGGTGGTCGTCCTGAAAAACCCACCGAGGAGAAACCCATGCTCACCGCGACTTCCGCAGCAATTGTCACCGCCACCCTGCCGCTGCTCAAGGCGCACGGCGAAGAGGTGACCGGCCACTTCTACCAGCGGATGTTCGCGGAGAACCCGGAACTGCTCAACCTGTTCAACCGTGGTAACCAGGCCACCGGGCAGCAACGCCAGGCACTGGCCGCCTCCGTGGTCGCGTACGCCGAACACCTGCTAGGCGATACCGGTGCACCGTGGAACGCGATCCTCGACCGCATCGCACACAAGCATGCCTCGCTCGGGATCACCCCGGCCCAGTACACGATCGTCGGTCGTAACCTGATCGCGTCGGTCGGCGAGGTGCTCGGCGAGGCGGTCACCCCGGAGATCGCCGCCGCGTGGGACGAGACCTACTGGCTGATGGCCTGCGAGCTGGTCGCCCGCGAGGCGCGGCTCTACCACACCGCCGGGGTTGGCCTCGACGTCGATGTCTGGCATTTGTGGCGGGTGACCGGGCGGACCGAGGAAACCGACGACGTCGTCTCCTTCAGCCTGGCCCCCGCCGACGGCACCGCGGCACCGTCCTTCACCCCCGGCCAGTACGTCTCCGTCGCGGTCGACCTTGGCGAGCACGATCAGCAGATCCGGCAGTACAGCCTCTCCGGTCGGCCCGGCGCGGCCGAGTGGCAGATCACCGTCAAGCGGGTACGCGCCACCGACGACGGTCCCGCCGGGGCGGTCTCGACCTTCCTGCACGAGCAGGTTTCGGTGGGGGACATGCTGCGACTCAGCCCCGCGTTCGGAGAGGTGAGCGCGGTCGCCGGGGATGGCCCTCTGGTGCTGGTCAGCGCCGGCATCGGCCTCACCCCCGCCATGTCAGCGCTGGAGTACGTCGCTGCGGCCACCCCGGACCGGGCGGTGCTTCTGGCCCACGCCGACCGGAGCGAGACCCACCATGCGCTGCGCCGGCACCTGCCCCGGCTGATGGAGCAGCTACCGAACCTACGGGTCAACCTCTGGTACGAGGATGTCGCCTCCGACTGCTGGTTGCCGACGGCACAGGTGAAGGCGGGCTGGATCGATCCGGACCTCATCCCGCTGGAGGCCGCCTCAGAGGTCGACGTGCACCTGTGTGGCCCGCTGCCGTTCATGACTCTGGTGCGCGGCAATCTGCTCACCCGTGGCGTATCCGTGGAGCGGATCGGCTACGAGGTGTTCGGCCCCGGGATGCTGCGCACCGCCTGACTGACTTTCCGGCCGCCTCCTATTTTATTTCGGAGGCTTGATTGGCTGCGCAGCCACCACCGACATGGACCCGTTGCCGGCACTGGCAGGCTGCGAGTCGTGACTATCGATATCAGCGCGGCCTCCGCAGGCACCTGGAAACTCGGGGACCGGACAGTCAACCGGATCGGATTCGGTGCGATGCGGTTGACCGCCCGGGCCGACGGGACTCCGATGGATCGCGACCGGGCGATCACGATCCTTCGGCGGGCAATAGAACTCGGCGTCAACCACATCGACACTGCCGCGTTCTATTTCTCGCCGTTGCGCTCTGCCAACGAGTTGATCAACCGAGCTTTGGCGCCGTATCCGGATGATCTGGTTATCGCCACGAAGGTCGGGCCTGGCCGGGATCCCTCAGGCGAATGGCTGCCGCTTGCCAGGCCCGACCAGTTGCGTGGGCAGGTCGAAGAGAACCTGCGCCAGCTCGGGCGGGATCACCTCGACGTAGTTAACCTGCGCGTCCACGGTCCCGAATCGATCGCCGAGCGGTTCGGCGCATTGGCCGAACTGCGCGACGCCGGGTTGATCCGCCACCTGGGCATCTCCAATGTCAGACCCGAGCACCTGGCCGAAGCCCAGGCCATCGCCCCAGTGGTCTGCGTTCAGAACGCGTACGGCATCGCCTACCGTCGGCAGAACGATGACCTCCTGTACACCTGTGGTGAACAGGGCATAGCGTTCGTACCGTTCTTTGCGGTCGCCGGTGCCGGCCGCGAAGCGGGCGCGAGTAGCACCGACCGGTCGGAGATACTCGCCATTGCGGGCGCCCACGGGGCGACAACGGCGCAGGTCCGGTTGGCGTGGACGTTGCAGCGCGGTCCGCACGTACTGGCGATTCCGGGTACCGGCGATCCGGAACATCTGGTCGCCAACGTGGCCGCTGGTTCGCTGCGCCTTTCGACTGAAGAGCTGACTCGCCTCGACTCTTTGTCGGCTGACCGGTAGGGCTGTCCGGTGCTGCCTGCCGGGCGGGGGTGGTGCCGACCCCGCCCGGCGTCATCGGTCACCCCAGGGCCAGTCGCAGCCCCAGACCGATGAAGGTGACCGCGCAGGCTTGCCCGATCCGGCGGGTCCAGCGGTCGGTGGTGAACCGACCGGCGAGGCGCCCGGCCAGCATTCCCAGTCCGATGTCGAGGGTCAACTGCACCAGCACGAACAGCACGCCGAGGGTGATCAGTTGTCCTGTGACGTTCCCGGCGGACGCGTCCACGAACTGGGGGAGGAACGCAACGCTGAACAGGATCATTTTCGGGTTGAGCAGGTTTGTTAGCAGCCCTCGGGTGAAGGCTCGGCCCAGCCCGGTATTGGGTCGATCGGCCAAGTCTGTGTGGGACTGCGGGTTCTGACGTAGCGCCAGTAGGCCAAGGACGACCAGGTACGCCGCGCCACCCCACTTGATCGCGGTGAACAGCATCGGTGAGGTGGTGATTACAGTGGCCAGCCCCAGTACGACGGCCAGGATGTGGATGGCCTCGCCGGCGGCGACCCCGACCGCAGCGACGACTCCGGCGCGGACGCCGTACCGGGCGGCGTTGGCCAGCACGAACATCATGTCCGGCCCAGGCGTGATCATAAGAAGGGTGATCGCGGCGAGGTAGCCGACCAGCACGCCGGTGGAGAGGGGACCCACGGCTCAGCCCTCGGTGGTGTGCTGTATGAGTGCCTGCCGTAGGGCCAGCCGGTGCTCACGTCGGATCCGGGCCTCCCGGTAGCGGCGACGGTCGTCGTCCGTCTCCGGCAACACAGCGGGGATGGCGCGTGGTTGACCTGCGTTGTCCACGGCGACCATGACCAGGTGCGCGGTGGCTACCGTGACAGCCGGTACCGCCCGGTCCCACCGGTCCGCAGTGACCCTGACGGCGACCTCCATCGAGCTACGACCGGCCCAGGTGATCCGCGCGTCAACGTGTACGACGTCGCCGACGCGCACCGCCCGCAGGAAGGCGGTCTCGTCGATGGCGGCGGTCACCGCCGGACCATCGGAGTGCCGGGCGGCCACGACTCCCGCGACGGAGTCGATGAGGTTCAGAATCCGGCCGCCATGGACGGTGCCCATCAGGTTGGTGTGGTGCTGGTCCATGATCTGCGACAGGGTCAGGTGTGAGGCCGAAGGCGGTCGGCCGTCGTCGGCGTCAGGCCGGGAAACGATGGTGGTGGTCACAGCAATAGTCCGTCCCTCGAGAACCGAACCGTCGATCCCCGGGAGACAGCGGCCTGCCACGTCGCGGCGTTGGCCAGCCACGGCGCGTCATCCGCCCGGCCCACCCGCGAAGCCGACGGCTGCGTACACGGGTTCGTGTACGCAGCGCGGGCAGGTCTTCGGACTCGCGGGCATCACATCGGAGACAGCCTCCGATGGCGTCCTACTGGCCGTCGCTTCCCAGACGTGATAGCGCCCAGTGCGTCTGACGGCGGTCGTTCCCGCTCACCGCTGCGGGGCAGTCCCGGATTCTCACCGGGTTCCCTCTTACGACGCCCGAGCAGCAAATTCCCGGGCGAACCAGCGCCGTGGACGAGCATAGCCGGCCGGCGGCGGGCAGGGATCGGATGCCTTACTGCTGGATCGGGTTGCCGTCGTTGCCGCAGATGTAGCCGGCGACGACGCAGTTGGTCACTCGGCGGGCGAGTTCGTCGACATCCCAGACGTTGAAAAAGTCGCCGTGGAAGGTGTAACCGGGGGCATCGGTGACATTGACCCCGTTACGGGTGCCGCCGAGGCTCAGCCCGCCGCCGTTGATCGGATAGGTGATCAGGAACTCCAGCCGAGGTACCGGGACCGGATGGCTGCTCGGGCAGTAGCCGCCCTGCCCACCGATGCCGAAGGCCATGTGGCTTTTGTGGTCGGCGCTGTCCAGGTTGATGCCGTCCCAGCAGGTCGGAAAGTCCAGATAGGTTTCCAGCTTCGAGTTGGCCGGGCAGGTCAGAAAGTCACGGCTGGACTGTGACTGGCCGACGCATGACCATCGGGCTGCCGGGTTCTGGTCGGGGTGGGTGGCCAGCGGGTTGCCCACCACGATCTTCAGACCCCGGGGGTACGGCTGGACCCGCGTCGGGTCGGTGATGCCCTGGTAGTAGACGGTGACGTGTTCCGGGGCCACCGGCACACCGTTCTTGTACAGGGTCGGCACCCAGTACGCGGACAGGTCGGCCACCGGGTTGCAGTTGGTGGTGCCGGCGCCTAGTGATTGCAGGGTGGAGTACGCGTTGGTTGTCTGGTTGCCGAAGAACTCGTGCATGTGAGAAGTGCCCGGCTGGCCGTAGCGCACGATCGGGTCGTCGGGGGAGCGGCCCTTACTGGCGCAGTCCGCCCGGAACTCCGAGCCGCGTAGCGGGGCTCGTTGCAGGGCGATGGCGGCCGCCTCCTGCTCCGGGCTGAGCGCGTACCCGTGATTGGTGTGTCCGCCGGAGACGGTGTTGGCACTGGCGGTCACTGCCTGCGCGCCGGCGGAGCTGTGGTTGACCAGGATTCCCGCGCCGAGCAACGTCACAAGCACCACGGCGATGGCGGCGGTACGACGTAGCTGGTCGGTGTTGTCGTGTTCTCCTCGTGTCGGCTGCACTCGTGCCTCCTTGCCCGCGCACCGAGAGGGGCCGGGTTGCTGGGTGTGACGGGGCAGTGAGAGCGCTCTCACAATCATTGATAACTTTATGCAACAGCCTTGTCAATGTGACCGTCAGTTCGGTTCACCAGCCGTGGTAACTGCCAGGGTGTGTCCTGCGGATCATGAGTGTGGATCATTGTGCTGATCGTGGATCAGTGATCAACAGGACTGCCGTAACCGGTCGGGTCGCGTTCTGTGGGCCCGACCCGACCGGTTTTTGTAATCCGCAGGACACCTCTAGTACTGCATGACGCAGTAGACGACGACCGGATCGGTGAACCGGTACCAGCGGTTCCATTTGTAGTCGCGCGTGCACCCCCTGTCGTTGGAGGCGCCAGGGACGATGTCGATGATGTGAACGGTGCCCTTTGCCTTGCAGGCCGCCCCCACGATCCAGCCGCTACCCTTCGGGAACTTGTAACAGTAGAAGCGCACCAGATGTCGTTCCAGGCACAATCGATATCCATCCTCGGTGAGGTATCCGGATTTCGGATTGGCGCAGTTGTTTTGCTCGTAGTCCACTGAGACCACCCGGTAGGTGCCACGGCTACCGTTGCAGTTACCGATTCCCTGGAAGTCGCCCTGCTCGCTGACAACGATGCACTGCCCAATTTTCGCCGGTGGTGGCGGCGGTGCCTGGGTTGTGGGGAGCCTGTTCGGTGGGTCCGTGTCCTCGTCGTCGGAGGGTGCCGGGTAACCAGTCCTGCGGGGAGTGGGGGAGGGCCACAGGTCGGTATCGCCGGTTGCTTGATTCTGCTGATCTTCTCGGTTGTTGAAGAAGAACACCGCAGCCACCGCGATCCCGCAGGTGCCGAGTAGGCAAAGCGCCAGCACCCCGGCGATCACGCCGACGATGAGGGGGCCATTGCGTTTCGGAGGCATCGGCGGTGGCGGGATGCCAGGCGCTGGTGGAGGGAAGCTGGGATATTCAGGCATCGGGATCGTGCCCTGGTCCGGCGGAGTCGCACCCGGTGGCTGGGGCATGCTCGGCGGCGGCGGGATCGTCACTCGCCGAGTCTCACATAGGCCGACCGCAGTCCGCCAATTCGATGTCCGATTTAGACTTCATGTGGTTCCGGTTTCTGCCACGATGTTGCTCTTCGCATCACCGCTATGTTGTCTGCCGGGCAAGAGGACACGATTCCGCGGCCTTGTCGAGGGCGTGTGAGCGGCGCTGGGCTGTCGTTACTACGACGAGGACGGCTAGGGCGACGAGGACTTGCTGCCTGGTGATCGTGGACTAATCGAGCCTTGCGCGTCGCCTGTTGGAGCGCCTATGTCGGTTCTGTCGGTGGGGATGGTTCGACCGGTTGTCCGACCCGATGGGCGAAGATGAGACCGGCCGACACGGCAGCCAGCCCCAAGAGCAGGGCGCCCATGTAGTTGGTCCACCCCCGGGCCCAGGCGATGTAGGGTGCCCACCAGCCGAGGGCGACGATCACGCTGATCATGAGGACGTTGAATAGCCTCCGACGCCCCACGACCCGCCACGGTGAGGTGGCGAGTAGGCCAATGGCGGCGATCAAGGCGAAGCACAATCCGGCGGCCACCATGACTACTGCGACCGCCGCCATAGGGCTCCCGTCCCAGGGGCGCAGCCCGCAGATGACCGCCACTGCGCCGCCCAGGCCAAACATGATGATGAGTCTGGTCCGCCCGGCTCGGCGAGCTAACCGCCAACCCGACGCGGCCACCACCAGCAGAGCTACCAGAATCGCGATGATGGTCTCGGGAATGAGTACGGAGGGCCGCGCGTCCAGCGGAGCAGAATCCCCTCCGTGTGCGGAGGTTCGCGTCCAACTCCCAGCGGTATCGCGTAGAGCGATGCCATCCCGGCCGTTCGCCACCAACACGACATGACCGCCGGGCACCGGGTGCACGGCCAGGGCATAGGACGACAGGTAGGTGTCGATGTCGTTGAGCTCCGGGTAGGAGCGCGCGAGGTAGCCACGCCGACTGTCCGGGATCTCCCAGCTCACCGACCATGTCGTACCGCCGTCGGTGCTCTCCTCGACGCGTAGGTGTCCCCGTACGATGCGGTAGCAGTGTGCGGGCTCGGACGGCACGCAGGAGCGCTCTGCTGTCGTGGTGAGCGCGGGCAGCTCCTGTTCGAAATCCGCTTCCTCCGTGTCTGTCATCGACCGCCAGCTCTGACCGTCCGTGCTCACCGTCCAGATTTCCGGGCTCCGGTCCTGGAGATATGCGTTTGCCTGACCAATGACGAGCAGGTTCCGCCAGGACGTCGCCGCCACGACGTCCGGGTAGTACGGAGCGCTGGTAGCCACTACCGCGAGGGCGGCGGTAGGCAGCACGACGAGCACGCCGACGCGGCTCGGCGTGCGTTTCGTAGCTGACCGTTGGGTCACCCGCGTCCACGCCCACGCGGCAACCCCGAGCGCGGGAAGCGCGATGAGGTCGGTGTGATCGGCCAGGATGATCGACGGTCCGCTGAACACGCTCCAGCTCGTGGATGCGATTGCCGCACCGACTGTTGTCGACTTGGCTGCGGTGAAGCCCGCTCCGGTGACTAGCAGCGCGCCGCAGGCCACCGGTGTGCCAGTCAATCGCGGGGCGACCGCCGATACGAGCGCGCCGAGCAGTGGCGGCGCGACGAGCAGGCCGGCGAAGTCGCTGAGTTTTCCGGTCACCAGCCCCGGATAGGCCGACTTGAGCAGGTGGTCGTTGACCACGAGTAGGACGATTCCGAGCACGGTCACCGGATGGGTGAGCCAGGCGAGCATCGCACCTGTCGTACGGCGGTCGTGGTCGGCATCCATGGTCATCACCGTTCCAGTCGGGGGTAACGATGAGGGCTCGGGCATGTTGCGGATGGCCGGCGGCGAGGTTGTGCGCAGATCGGCTAGCTCGAGGCCCAGATCCGGCACGCCGACAATATTTTTTGTCTTGACTATAAAACTTGTCGGTGAAAGAGTGGCGGCATGTACGACATCGCAGTGATCGAGGACCCGTCGGCGGCGGAGGCGTCACTCGACCCAACGCGGGCCCGGTTGCTCGCCGCGCTCGCCGAACCGGCCTCGGCGACGATGCTCGCGGCCCAGGTTGGCCTTGCCCGGCAGAAGGTCAACTACCACCTTCGGGCGCTGGAGCAGCACGGCCTGATCGAGCTGGTCGAGGAGCGCCGCAAAGGAAACGTCACTGAGCGCGTCATGCAGGCCACCGCCGCGTCCTACGTGATCTCACCGGCCGCACTCGCCGCCGTAGGCCCGGATCCGGCTCAGGCCCCGGACCGGCTCTCCGCGCGATGGCTCCTGGCGATCGCCGCCCGACTCGTCCAGGACGTGGGTGCGCTGATCAGCGGCGCGGACCGAGTCAAGAAGCGGGTGGCGACCTTCGCCCTTGACGCCGACATCCGCTTCGCCTCGGCCAGCGACCGGGCGGCCTTCGCCGAGGAGTTGGCCGCCACCGTCACCCGCCTGGTCGGCAAGTACCACGACGAACAGGCCCCTGAGGGGCGTACACACCGGATGGTGATCGCCCTGCATCCGAGTGCGAGCCCACCGAATCGCACGCCCGATTCCGAGAAGTCCTGACCGGGCCGTCGGCCTAGCTCCATCCGATTGACCGCATCGGCCAGCCCACCGACACAGAGAGGTGCCACCATGGGACACCCGTTTGAACTCGGCAAGGAAATCGAACTGTCCGCCACCCCGGAGGAGGTCTGGTCTGCGATCGCCACCGGACCGGGAATCGACTCCTGGTTCATGGGACGCAGCGAGGTCGAACCGCGCGAAGGTGGACGGCACCGGTTCACCATGGCCGGCGAGGTCGAGGACGCGACAGTGACGGCCTGGGAGCCGGGGAAGCGGTACGCGCAGCAGACCGAACCGGGACCGGACGGCACCTTCATGGCCATCGAATACCTGATCGAAGGCCGCGACCACGGCAGCACGGTGCTGCGAATGGTGCACAGCGGCGTGCTCGGCGACAACTGGGAGACCGAGTACGAGGCCCTGCGTACCGGCTGGGACATGTACCTCGGGACGTTGGCGGCATACTTGGCACACTTCACTGGTCGTACCGGCACCCCGGTCACCGCGTTTCGACCCGGGGCGGGCGACCCGGACCAGGTGTGGGCGGCGGTGACCAGCGCGTTCGGGCTTACCGGCCCCACCGTCGCGGGTGAACCTGCCCGGCTCGAGCTGCCTGGACTGCCACCGGCCGACGGGGTCGTGGACCTGGTGGGGCTGCCGACCTACTTCGGTGTACGGACCACCGACGCCCTCTACCGGTTCATCCACTCCGGTACGGACCGCGGCAACGCCCTGGTCGTCGGGCACCACATCTTCGCCACCGATTCCGACCCGGCCGACACACAGCAGGCCTGGCAGGACTGGCTGACCCGCCTGCCAATCGGCTGACCCGCCGACCGCTCTCGCCGTGGCGGTGGCGGAGTTGGCCACCGCCACGGCGAGATGGTCAGTTGAACCGTGGTGCGTCCGTCGGCTGTGCCGGACCGTGGTAGATGGAGTTGTAGAGCACCGGGAAGGCGGCACGTGGCCAGCTCCGGAAGGTGAGTTCGGCACCGGCGATGGTCACGTGGCCCTGTCCGACGTCGAACGACACGACATTGGCCTGGCCAGCGAGGGCCTGCTGGCCATGGGCGTACCCGCTGGCCAACAGCTCACCCTGGGTCGGATAGCTGGCCGCCACCCGGGCCACGGTGTCAGTGACCTGATAGGCGGAGTTGTTGTAGAACCACACCGGCCACTGCGCCGGCATGCCCCACGCCGCCGGGACGCTCGGGTCGAAGGCGTTGCGCACCAGCGCCCCGGGCACGTTGAACTGGTCCCGGTTGGTCGGTACGACGTTGCGGACCGGCAGGTCGAGCAACTCCCGCGCGGTGTCCGCGCCGTCGCCGATGGCGACCAGGTTGCCACCGCCCTGGACGAACGCCCGCAGTTGGGCCCAGCCCGCCTCACCGACGCCCCGCGCCCAGGCGAACTCCTGCGGATGACGGGCCGGGTCGATTCCGGTGACGATCCGCTGCTTGGTGATGCCGTCGGCGATGACGATCGTGTCGTATTGGGAGGCGAGGCCAGCACCGGCGTAGTCGTCCGCGCTGACGACCCGGTAGTTGATGCCGTACTGGTCGAACATCCACATCAGCCAGCCGCCCGGCATGTTGTTCGCACCCCGGATCAGGCCAACCCGGGTGTTCGGCTTGAGCTGGAAGCCTCTCACCCGAGGGGTGCTGTCCGTGGCGAAGACCGGTACGCCGGTCTCGGCGGAGACTCGGGCCAGCACCGTACGGGCCTGGCTGCTCGGCGGGACGATTACGGTGCCGGCCGCGAAGTCTCGGCCGGACGCGGCGAACGTGCCCTCCGATCGGAACACCGGGACGTTGGCGGATTGGAGGGCGGCGAGCATCTTGCCGACCGCGTACGAGTGGGGCGAGACGAGGTAGGCGCCACTGGCCTTCGGTGCGGCCGGCATCCGTACCGGGGCCGGGTCGATCCGGCTGACCCGCTCCAGCCGGGCGGTGAACGGATCCGCGACGGCGTCCACGGCGACGCCGAGCAGCAGCGCCAGATTGTCGGTGGTCTCGCTGTACGGCATGATCAGCGGGCAGTTGGCGCACTTGCGGGCGTTCTGTGGGTACGCCTCGATCTTCAACAGTTGGTCGACCCACCGGCCCAGCGGCTGCTGAGTGCGGATGACGTACGAGCCGGCCTCGTAGTGCCGGTTGCCTGCGGTGAACGCCCTGGTTGCCCGATCGATCTCGACCTCGCCGAATTCCAGGATGTCGAGCAGTTCGAAGGTGGCGTACGGGTCGCGTTGCCCGGTCGGGACAACGTAGGCGTACGGGCCGCCGGTCCAGGTGAGGCTGTTGCGGGCGACCTGGTAGAGGTTGTTGTAGAGCCAACTCTGGGCGTTGTCGGCGACTGTCTTCAGACCTGTGTAGTAGCTGGTCTTGGCATAGTCGACCATTTGCTCCAGCGTCCACGTGTCGCTGTCGTACGGTGCGACGTTGCGCATGGTCCGGTCCTGCGCGCCGAGCGGCTTACCGTCCGGACTCTTGACCGGGTACGCCAGGTCCCGGGCGCTGGCGATCTCGTGTAGGAACAGTGACGTGCCCCGGTAGGAGGAGTAGCCGGCGACGTCGGCGTTCCAGAAGATGCCGTACGCGTCGTCGTGCTGGACGCCCGTCTTGCCCTCGGCGATCAGGGCCCGGCCGACCTGAGCACCGAGGGAGTTAGCCGACTCGATGGTGATCGGGTCGATGTCCCGGCTGAGCGGCTCGTCGTAGGTGGGTAGCCAGATCCGGGGACTGCCGGTGCCGGCCTGATGTCCGGCGTGGAACACGACCGGTCGGTACCTCTTCTCCAGGTTGGTGCGGATCCGGGTCTCCGGCTGGGTGAACATGAACCAGTCCCGGTTGTTGTCGTGGCCGACGTACTTCTGGTAGAGGTCCGGGTAGACCCGGTTGAGGTCGGTACCGGCCGTCTTGTTGAAGTAGTCGACGACCCGGTGCTGACCGTCGGGATTGCCGGACGGGATCACCATGACGACGAGATTGTCCAGCACGTTACGGGTGTAGTCGGAGTCTTCGGTGGCGAACCGGTGCACGAGGTCGACGACCGCCTGCGTGTTGGAGACCTCGGTGGAGTGCAGGGTGGCTTCCAGCATGTACACCGGCACGCTCTGCGCGGCCAATGCTCGGGCCTGTTCGGGGGTGAGCCCCCGTGGGTCGGACAGCCGGCGGTTCATCTCGACGATCCGGTCGAGTTTGCGCAGGTTACCCGGGGAGCTGAGGAAGAGCACCGGATACTCGTTGCCATCCGTGGTGGTGCCGGCGACCTGGTAGGTGACGCGGTCGGAGTCGCGGTCGATGAGGCGGAGATAGTCTTTGATCTTTGTGAATCCGGCGAGCTGGCCGGTGGTTCCCATTTTGAAGCCGAAGTAGCGTTCCGGCGTCGGGATGTTGCGGGCCTGGGTTTGTGCTGCCGGGGTCCACTCCTGCGCGGTCCGCGTTGTTGCCGGTGATTCTGTCGTCGTCGTCAGTGGCACCAGTAGGAGGCCCGCGGTGGCAAGTACGGCGAGCGCCCGCCTACCTGTGGTTGTGACTCGCATCAGTTCTCCGATCGTGCTCGGGTCCCTCGTGTCGAGTTGTCGCCTGATCCGCTGGTCGATCTCGTCGCCAGGTGGGCACAACCTGACGCATCGATTGACATATGTCAAGATCCAGGCTTGTGAGTCTGATCCCTGCCGTCGCCCGAGGATGGATTCAAATTCGAAATCCTGGGTAGCCGACGACCTCAACAAAGGCGCTGACTCGACCAGGGCACCTGAACCGGTCAGGGCGTCGAGAAGCGGGCGGGGGACCGAAGGATGGGACTGAATACCGCAGAGGGCCTGTTCTTCTACGAACTGGGCATACTTCGCGACGCCGAGCAGGCCGGCGGGAAGATGCTCGGTTGGATAGCCGGCCACATCCAACACGGTGACCTGCAGCAGGCGTTGCGTGAGGAAGAGCAGGCGAGTGAACGACAGTCCGAGAACATCGTGGCCTGCCTCCGCGTTCTCGGGGCCGCGCCCCTGGAGACCCCGTCCTCCACGGTCGAAGGCATCCGGCAACGGCTGGAGCAGTTCCTCGGTCTGCGACCCGCACCCGAGGTGGTGGACCTGTTCGCGGTCGGCACCGCCATCCGGTTCATGTACTTCGCGATCAGCAGCTATCAGAGCATGATCGACTGGACCTCGGTGATGGGCGAGACCGAGTGCGTGCGGAATCTACAGACCAACCTCGCGCAGAAGGAACAGGGTGTGCAGACTCTCGAACGGTTCAGCCATCAGCTGACCCGGGAGGTGCTCACCCCTGCCTAACTGACCCGGGAGGTGCTCACCCCTGCCTAGCTGGTCAGCCTTGCGTAGCTGATCCGAGCGATCGGTTCGGCGTATCGGCGGTCACTGGCGGCCGACCGCTGCGGCGAGCTGCCGGCAGGGCAGTTGGCTGCGACCCGCCAGCCGCCACACACGCCTCCCGCAGTCCCTTGGCCGCGAGCTGGTCGGCGCGCTCGTTCTCCGGATGTCCCGCGTGCCCCTTGACCCAGTGCCAACGCACCTCGTGGCGGCCGGTCGCCGCATCCAGGCGCTGCCACAGGTCGGCGTTCTTGACCGGCTGCCGGGCGGCGGTCTGCCAGCCGTTGGCCTTCCAGCGAGGAATCCACTTCGTGATGCCGTCCCGCACGTATGTGCTGTCGGTGTGCATCCGTACCACCACCGGCCGGGTCAGGCTCTCCAACCCCCGGATCGCGGCCATCAGCTCCATCCGGTTGTTGGTGGTGTCGCCCGCCTCACCACCGCAGATCTCCTTCTCCGTACTGCCGTAGCGCAGCACCGCACCCCATCCGCCGGGGCCCGGATTGCCGCTGCACGCGCCATCGGTGTAGATGTCCACGGCGCGCTGGTTCTCGTGGTCGGTCACGACGGCACGATACCGGGCCGGACCGCTGCACATCGTGCACAGTCCACCCGGGCGGAGCGCCGGGTCGACAGGGCGTCGTACCCCGGAGGTAGCTTCCCGGGCCATGGCAGCGGTTGCTTCGTACTCCTATCTCGGCTCGTCGAGCCTCGCGCCCGACGGCGGGCGACTGACCCTACAGACCTCGGGCGGCCCGACCACACACCCGAGATTCTTCACTGGTTTCGTCACTGCGCCCGAGGCGGCGGCCGTCGGCCTGCTCGCGGTCGCGGAGGTGGCGCGTACCCGCTATTACCAGCCGATCAACCCGGCGAGCCTGGACCCGGTGGTGACCGGCAGCCGGGACCGGCTGCGGTTCGAGTCGTTCTCCGGATGCTGCGGCGTCTACGCCCGACTCGATGTGCTGCCTGCCGGGCTCGACGGAGACGTCGTCGCGCACGGCACCACCAACGTCGACGTCAACCCACCCCTGCGGCAGGCGCTGGCCCGGATCGGCGGGGGAGACCCACTGCACCTCGCGGTCGGCCCCGACGATCTCACCGTGACCACCTTCGACGGTCCGATCGTCGAGCGTAAGGTGCCCCTGCCCGCGCGCTGGCTGCGTGGGTTCGCCGAGGCCCAGGTGATCACCTCCAGCTTCGACCTGCGGGCCCAGATCAACGGGTCCGACGCCATGGCGTTCCTCCGTCGACTACCGGCTGGCAACGACCGGTCGGTGCTCTGGGCGATACCGGCCGGACGCGCTCTACGGCTGACCTCCCGACCGCTGCCCGGGGCGGTCTGTCTGCCAGGTGCCGGAAGACTGTCGGCCCTCCGCCCGTTTCTGCGCTTCGCCACCAGTTTGCGGATCTACGGCCCACCGGTGGGGGCGGGCAACAGCCCGGTGTCGAGCACCTGGGAGTTGACCACCCCCGCACTACGGTTGTCGGTGACGCTGTCGCCCGAGCCGCATCGGGGCTTCTCCGGCGAGGGAGCGGTGCTGTCCGCGCTCGCCTCCGACGAGGCCGCCGACGACGCCGATCTGGTCAGTGCCCTGCTCTCCTGGGATCCCACGATCGACCTGGCGGCCCTGGCTGACGTGTCCGGGTTGGACATCGCCCGGGTACGGGCCGCGTTGACCCAGCTCGGCACCGCCGGTCGGGTCGGCTACGACGTGGCCGAGGCCGGCTACTTCCATCGCACCCTGCCCTACGACGCGGGCACGGTCGAGCGGATGAACCCCCGGCTCCGCGCGGCGCGGGCGTTGGTCGCGGACCATGCCGTCACGTTGGCCGGTGACCTGGCGACGGTACGCGGCGACAACGGCAGCTACCAGGTACGGCTGTCCGACGCCGGACTGACCTGCACCTGTCCCTGGTGGGCCACGCACCGGGGCGGGCGCGGGCCGTGCAAGCACGCGTTGGCGGTACGGCTGGTGCGTGACGGTGCGGCCCCGGACGTTCCCGAGGAAGCAGCCGCTCCTGCGACGCAGCCGAGCACGGCGCATGGCAGTGAGGTGACGAGGTGACCGAGTCGATGCTGACCTGGCCGATGGTCCAGGACCGGATCGAACGCGCCGACCGGGGCGGCGTGTTTCGCCTGCTCATCGCAGCCCCCGAGGAGCAACGTCTCGCGTTGGCCCGCGACCTGGAGGCGTACGTCCGGAAGGTTCCCGTCGACCGGTGGTGGGGCGGTGCCGGCAACCCGGCCGCCGGGGTGGGCCTGGCCGCGATCGGTTGCCTGCCCTCGGCGGCCCGGGCCGCCACACTGTTGTGCCGGCGCAGTGTGCGGGACGTGTGGAACCGCATCCCCATCCGACTCTTCCTCGACCTGGCCCGGGCCCGGCAGGTGCCCTGGCTCGGGGACCTTGCCGTACGACTTGCCGGCCGACTCGACCGGGACGCCTTCCACTGGACCTTCGTGGCGGCGCTGCTGATCGAGACGGGAGCCACGCCGCCGGTCAACGAGGGCTTCGCCCGAGGCTGGCTGAACGAGGTGCTTCGTGTTGACGCTGATCGGCGTGCGGTGCCTTTCGCCGACCGACTACGCGACGATCCCTTTCTGGATCTCGTCCTACCGGCGATCTTCGAGATCGACGGGATCGGCAACAACCTCGTCCAGGGCAGCTGGGACAACCAGCGGCGGGTGTGGGACGACAGCCCGATCTTCCCCACCGCGCTCGTCACACTGGCCGGGGAGGGGCGGCTGGACCGTAAGGTCCTGCTGGATGGTTGCCTGGGGCGGTTTCTGCGCGGCGATCGGCCCGGTGCGCTGCGCCCGTTCCTGGTGCTGCACGAGTCGCTGGCTCCGACCCTCGACGAGCTTGCCGATCGGGTGCTCGACTACGCCCGGTTGCTGTCGGACGCGCCGAGCACCGTCGCCGGCTTGGCCCAGCGTGCCCTGCGCACCGTCGACGATGCCGGACGGCTGGAGTTGACGACCCTGCTGGACGTGAGCCGGCAGACCCTGCTCCGACGGGAGAAGGGGCTGGTGAAGGCCCAGCTCGGCTGGCTGGACCGGGTGACCCGTCGGCACCCGGACCAGGTTGGCGAGGTGCTCGACGTGGTGTCGGTCGCGTTCGGACACGAGGCGCTCGACATCCAGGACCGAGCGCTGGCGGTGGCGGCGAAGCACCTGGACCGGGCGAATCCCGCCACCATCGCCGGCCTGGCGGACGCGGCGTCCCTGCTCGGCGGGGACCTGCCAGCCCGGGCCGCCGACCTGTTCGGCACGGCGGGGGTGTCCCCGGCCGAGGAAGCGGGTGACACCAGGTTGGTCGGGATGTTCGAGTTGCCGGTGCCTGCCCCGGCGGCGATGCCCGCACCGATCGGCAGCGCCGCCGAGTTGGCGGAGGAGATCTCAGCCCTCCTGCACGGCGGCGAGACCGCAGTGGCCTGGGAGCGAATTCTCGCTGGTGTGGTGACACTGCATGCCGACCAGGCGGCTCTGGCGGACGCACTGAGCCCGTTACTCGACCGCCACGCAGCCTTCTTCGGCAACCAGAGTTGGATGCATCGGCACCACTTTGGCTGGCTCGGTGAGGCGATTCGCAGCGCCATCCTGCCCGGCCGGCTTCGCAGTCTCGGGGAGGGAACGGCCGCCGTCATCCGACACGCCTGGGAGGGCGACTCGTTCGGCCTGCCAGGCTCGGGGATTCCGCGGACTCCCGACCGGGTGCTCGGGTTGCGGATCGCGGAAATCGCGGTGCGACTTGACCGGCGATCGGTACCGGCGCTGATCTCGACCCCCACCTCGGTCACCGGATCACTCGCCGTCGAGGTGCTGCTCGGCCGGATCGAGGCAGCGGAGGCGGCCGGCTGGCAGCCCTGGCCGATTGACCTGGAGCAGGCGCTGCTGCGGTTGCCTCGCGGTGCTGATCCGGCTCTGACTACCCGGGCCCAGGCGCTGCGTTCGCCGGCCGGAAAGCAGCTCGCCAACCGGTTGGCTGTCGGCGGGGCACCGGATCCGGTGGCGGTCCGGGTGGAGCAGCGCCCCCAGCCGAACCGGTCGCCCGGCTACTGGCAGTCCGCCGCTCCGGCCCGTCGGGTCGTGGTCGATCTCCAGCCAGCGGGCGAACCGATCGGTCATCTCGACCAGCAGCTGTTCACCCTGCATCGCGCGACGGCACCGACGATCGTTCCCGCCTCCGGCAGCGACCTGTGGTCGGCGGCGCTGCCGCACCACCGTGAGGTGGTGGCCGCGTGGGCGCTACCGGGTATCGCGGCGTTGGCCGACAGCGACAGCCGGGGCGACGGTGCGATGCTGCCGTTGCTGGCGGAATGCGACGGCTCGGTCGGACCGGCGATGTCCCTCGCGTTTGCCTACACACTTGCCGCCCGCCACGAGGCCGATCGGGTGGCCGGGGTCGACGCGTTCCTGCTGTTGTCCGGGGCGGGCACGCAGTTCGCCGCCGGGGTGGGGCGCGAGCTGGGCGATCTCGGCGCGGACGGGACGATCAAGCTGAGCCGGGTGGTGCCGGCGCTGACCGACGCGGCCCGGGCCGGCGCGGTCGCGACCGTGTGGCAGACGATCGTCGCCGCGCTACCCGCTCTGTTGCCCGCAGCACCCCGAGGACTGCCCGATCTGCTGGCTCTCGCCACCCAGACGGCGGCCCAGCGGGGCGCGGGTGACCCGCCGCCGAGCCCCGAGCTCGCCGCCGTGGCCGGGCGTGGCGGTACGAGTCGCCTGGTCACCGAGGCCCGCCGACTGCAACGGGTGCTCGGCCACTGACCCGACACAACTGCGGTTCGCTGCGGCCGGCCCGGTGGCGGTACGGATCCGTACCGCCACCGGGCGATCTCAGTGCGTTACCGGGATGAACGCAGGTAGGTGATTGGTCAGGTGACGTCGCGGCGCAGCGGAATGATGACGGCGATGACGGCGGCGACCAACGCGTACGCCGTGAGCAGCAGTGCACCGCCGGCCGGGGGGAGGAGCGGGACAGCCGTACTGCCGAGTTGTTCGGACACGGCGTCGGCGAGGTAGGTGAAGTCGGTGAGGGAGGCGGTGGCGCCCCCGGGCAGGAGCGGATAGAGCAGGTTCACGCCGGGAATCATCATGAGCAGCGTCTCGGCCATATACAGGTAGCCGACGACGACACACAGGGCCGTGACCTGGTTGCGAATGAGGGCACCCATGGCGACGCCGATGAGCAGGTACACCACCATCGCGATGCCGATGCGGCCGAGCAGCGCCAGCACGGTGGGGACCGGCAGGCCAAGAGGGACGCCCCGGGCGGCGGCGACGGTGATGAGGGCCGCAGCGGCGGTGCCGGCGAGGATGAGCCCGTACGCCAAACCGACGACCGCGTACGTGGCGAGCTTGGCGACGAGCACCTGCCAGCGGCGTGGTACGAACAGGAACGTGACGGCGGCGGTGCGGTGGCGGTACTCGGAGGTGACCGCGACGGTCCCGGCGGCGGCCGGCACGAACGCGGTGTAGCCGAGGATGCCGAGGATCGAGCGGATGCCGGTTTCGGTGTCCAGGCCGGGCATCGGGGGATCGAAGTTCTCCGGGCCGACCAGCGCCATGGCGCCGATCAGGCCGCCGCCGAGTAGGGCAGCGGTGAGCAGCAGGCCGCCCCACATCCGGGTGGCCAGCAGTCTGCGGACCTCCGCTTTGATCAAGAGATTCATGGGGCGGTCGCCTTGTCGGTCGTCAGGTGGAGGAAAAGGTGTTCGAGGCTGGGGTTCTCGGTGGTTAGTTGATGTATCCGTAGCCGTTGCGCGGCGGCGAGGTCGGCGACGGTCGCCGTGTCCAGCCCGTACACCCGCAGCTGGTCTGGTCCGGCCGATTCGATTCGTGGCGCGGTGGTGGGGGCAGTGCCCGGGCCGGCTGCCAGCGCGGCGGCCAGCAGGTCGGCGTCGGGCGAGGTGACCAGCACCGCTGGCGGACCGGCGAGGCGGGACCAGGGTCCGGCGGCGACGAGTTCGCCGCGTCGGATCACGATCACGTCGTCGACGAGTTGTTGGACCTCGCTGAGCACATGGCTGGAGATCAGGACGGTGCGCCCTTCGTCGGCCAGCCGGCGCAGGAAGCTACGCAGCCACGACATGCCTTCCGGGTCGAGGCCGTTGCTCGGCTCGTCGAGCAGTAGGACACGGGGGTCGCCGAGGAGCGCGGTGGCGAGGTTGAGCCGTTGCCGCATGCCGGTGGAGAAACCTCGGGTACGGCGCTCGGCGGCCTCGGTGAGGCCGAGCAGGTCAAGCAGTTCGGTGACCCTGCCATCCGGGTGGCCGCCCATCGCAGCGTAGACGCGCAGGTGGTCGCGGGCGGTGTGGCCGGGGTGGAACGCGTTGGCGTCGAAGACCGCGCCGACGGTACTCGACGGTCGGCGCAGCCGGGCGTACGGCTGCCCGCCGATCGTCGCGGTGCCGGAGGTGGGCGAGACGAGGCCGGTCAGCATCCGCATCGTGGTGGTCTTGCCAGCACCGTTGGGGCCGAGGAATCCGGTGACCACGCCGGGCTCGACGGTGAAACTCAGGTCGTGTACGGCGGTGACGCTGCCGTATCGCTTCGTCAGGTGGGAGACCTCGATCGCCATGCGGTTGCCGGTCATGCTTGGGCCGCCCTTGCCTGTCCGATCGCCTCGACGATGTGCGGTGCGGCCGGGATGGAGAGTACGACCTCGTCGAACTCGCCGCCGGCAGCCGCGCGGTCCAGGACGAGGTGTAGACCTGGTTCGCCGCGGCGGGCCGCCACGAGCTGTCGAGGGCCACCGAACAGGCCCCAGATGCCGATTTTGACGAAGCCGGACACCACGTATCCGCGTCGCGCGCCTCGGGCAAGGTGCAGTGGACTGTCGACCGTGGCGGCCTGCCGTACCACGGTGATGGGCAGCGCCAGCCGCTCCCGCCCGATCCACATCCGCTCCCAGTTGGTGAACCGGATGTCGATCAGATCGCCGGTAACCGTGACCGAAGCCATCAGTCATCCCCCGTTCGTCGTATGGAGCCGTTCGCCGGCTCTGGTGGTTCGCTGTCGCTGTCGCTGTCGTTGTCGTTGGTGGCTGTCGGCTGGTCGGCCGGCAGCAGGATGGTCGCCAGTAGCCGGGGCACCCGCCCGTTGCCGGGCTCGTTGGCCAGCAGTGGCTGGATGAGGGCGTTGAGACCTGCGGCGAACTGGCCCAGCTCGGCGTCGGTCAGATGCATCACGAGCTGGTGGTATCCGACGCCGTCTGCGGCGAAGTCGATCCGCTCCCGGGCGAGGTAGCGGGAGAACTCCGACAACAGGCTCGACACGAACGCCGTGAAGTAGCGCTCGTGCTCCTCGGCCGTGGCCGTGGCCAGGGTCGAGGCATCCAGCGCCGAGCCCTGTTCGGGTAGCGCGTACACCCGCTCGACGGCACCTCGGACCTTGCGCTCCTCGACGACGTCGAGCAGTGCGGCGTTGACCAGGGTTGCCAGGTGTCGGTAGAGCGTGGCCTGCGGAATGTCCGGTAGCAGCTCGACAAGGTCGTGCGTGGTGAGCTGGCCACCCGCGACGGCCCGCAGGATCCGGATTCGTACCGGATGCAGGACCAGGTCGGCCCAACGTTCCCTCGGCATCTTCACGACGCCAACGTTATCACTATCGAGAATGATAATGAAAGAGGGGTCGTTCAGAGGTCATAGAGCCAGACCGACTACCGTCGGCGAGTGCCGTCACTGGTCGAACCCGTATTGCCGCCCGGTTGCCTGGCGGCGCTGGAGCAGCCGGTGATCTCTGCCCACGGCGTCGTGCTCCGGCCATGGCAGCCGTCCGATCATCCGGCCGTCCGCGTCGCGTACGCCGATCCGGCCATCCAACGCTGGCACTGCCGGTCGATGACCGACGCCGAGGCGCGTGACTGGATCGCCCACTGGTCCGACCGGTGGCAGGCCGAGACCGGGGCGGGTTGGGCGGTGGTCGACTCGTCGCAGGTAGTTGGCCAGATCAGCCTGCGCCGACTCGTTCTGCACGAGGGGCTGGCCGAGGTGTCGTACTGGGTGCTGCCCGCCGCCCGAGGCCGTCGGATCGCCCCACGGGCGTTGGCCGCGGTGACCCGCTGGGCCTTCGCCACTCTCGGCCTACACCGGGTCGAGCTGAACCATTCGACGTCGAACCTCGCGTCCTGCCGGGTCGCACAACGCGCCGGCTTCGCCGCCGAGGGGACGAAACGCGGCGAGGCCCGGCACACCGACGGCTGGCACGACATGCACGTGCACGCGCGGCTCGACAGCGACCCGGACTTGGGGCTACAGCTCGACAGTGACCCAGCCGGGTGACGGCGGTTGCGTTACCGGCCGCTTCGTTTCGAGACGCCCTCCGGGCGCATACCGGTCTGTTCCTCGACCGCGTTGTCCGGCAGGTCACCGGTCATTGCCTCGCTCGGGAAGGTCCGGCGACGCGGCGCGGGGTCGGGTGGTGCACCCGGTCCGGCCGCCGGTATCCGGCTCGGCTCGACCGGGCCGAACCCGTGTCGCCCGGCCGGGCCGGTAGGTTCACTCGGTTTCCCGGCCCGGCGCTCACCTCGGCGGCCCGGCGGTACGGCGGTCGGCTCGCTGCCCTCGTCCAACGGCGAGTCCTCACCGACACCCATCGGCGGCTCCCGGTCGATGCCGCCGCCCCAGCCCCACGGGCCGGCCGCCCCGGGCCCATCGTTGTCCGGGCGGGATCTGCCAGCGCCTGGCCGTCCGGTTCCACCACTGTTCGACGATTGCTTCTTCGCACTCATGACAGCCCCCATCCGCTCAGATGCCTCTGCGATACCGGGTGAATGCCCAGGTCATGGCCGGCCATGCCGAACAGTTCCCGGCCCGTGTCGGCGTCACAGTTCCCGGGCCCGCGCCGGCGCCGTTCCGGGACCGCCGCGACGTTTAGGGC
Organism: Micromonospora sp. NPDC003197; assembly: GCF_053590565.1. Taxonomy (NCBI): domain Bacteria; kingdom Bacillati; phylum Actinomycetota; class Actinomycetes; order Micromonosporales; family Micromonosporaceae; genus Micromonospora; species Micromonospora sp. NPDC003197. The sequence continues at coordinate 37,402 of NZ_JBSFTE010000041.1, forward strand.
GCGTCGGGCGGGTATGCGGTCCGGCATGGGTGCGATCGCCGCTGAAGTGCTGGTCAGCCGCTTGGCCGACTGGGGTGTCCGGACCGTATTCGGTCTGCCCGGTGACGGCATCAACGGGATCATGGAAGGGCTTCGGCGCAACGCCGACCGGATCCGGTTCGTGCTCGTGCACCACGAGGAGGCGGCAGCCTTCATGGCGACCGCACATGCCAAGGCGACCGGGGAGATCGGGGTGTGCCTGGCGACCAGCGGTCCGGGGGGCATCCATCTGGCCAACGGGCTCTACGACGCGAAGATGGACCACCAGCCGGTGCTCGCGATCACCGGTATGCAGGAGACCAGCGTGCTGGGCACCGGCTACCAGCAGGAGGTGCAGCTCGACCGGCTCTTCACCGACGTTGCCGTCTACAACGAGATGGTCGTCAACCCGGCGCAGCTGCCCAGCCTGGTCGACATCGCGATCCGCACCGCGTACGGCCGACGGGGCGTGGCGCACCTGACCGTGCCCAACGACATCCAGATCGCCGAGGCTGGGCAGCAGCCGTACGAGTTGGTCGCCCCGGCGAACCCGCCGGTGACCGCGCCGATCTATCTGGCTCCGGCGGTCCGCCCCCGGGAGGCGGAGCTACGCGCGGCTGCCCAGCTACTCAACGATGGCCAGAAGATCGGCATCCTGGTCGGCATCGGAGCCAGGGGAGCGGGGCAGCTCATCGAGCAGATGGCCGACACTCTCGACGCGCCGGTGATCAAGACGCTCTCCGGCAAGATGGTGCTCGCCGACGACTCGCCGTACACCACCGGGGGTATCGGCCTGCTCGGTACGAAACCGAGTGAGGAGCTGATCGAGGAGATCGACACCCTGGTCATGCTCGGCACCAACTTTCCGTACACCAAACACCTGCCCACGCCGGGAAAGGTGAAGACGGTGCAGGTCGAGATCGAACCGACCCGGGCCGGGGTGCGGATGCCGACCGACGTACCGCTGATCGGGGATGTCGCCGCAACCCTGGCGGCGCTGCTGCCGATGCTGCACCGCCGTCCGGACCGGCGCCTGTTGCGCAGCTACCAGGCGAAGATGGCGGGCTGGCGGACCAACATGGCGGCGTTGGAGTCCGCCGCCCGCGACCCGATCGCCCCGCAGTACCTCGCCTCGCTGATCGACGACCTAGCCACCGACGACGCCGTACTCACCTGTGACTCGGGAACGGTGGCGACCTGGGCGGCCCGACACTGGACCATCCGGGGCGGCCGCGAGTTCTATCTCTCCGGCAACCTGGCCAGCATGGCGCCGGCGCTGCCGTACGCGATCGCGATCCAGCACGCCTACCCGGATCGGCAGGTGATCGCCTATCCCGGGGACGGCGGATTCGCCATGTTGATGGCCGAGTTCCACACCGCCTGCCGGTATCGGCTGCCCATCAAGGTCGTGATCAACAACAACAGCTCGCTCGGGCAGATCCTGTGGGAGCAGATGGTGCTCGGCTATCCCGAGTACGGTGTCCGGTTCGACGGACAGAACCCGGACTATGCGAGCTGGGCACGCGGCTGTGGCGGGTTCGGGGCGTACGTCGACCGGCCGGGCAACCTGCGCGGGACGTTGCAGGAGGCGCTGGCGTACGACGGTCCGGCGTTGATCGACGTGATGGTCGACGCCAACGAGCCACCGATGCCCGGAAAAATCAAATACGAGCAGGCGAAGAACTTCGCCGAGGCGTTCCTGCGCGGTCAACCGCACCGGGCGTCGATCGCCACCACCCTGTTCAAGGACAAGATCCAGCAGTTGCGGGAGCGGTGATGGCGACCGTTCTGCCCACTCCCACGCTCCGCCCCGGCGCGGGACCCGTCGAAGTGGACGTCACCGCCCTGGCCCGGGCGCTCTCCCACCGGATCCTCGGCGAGGTGCGCTTCGATCCGGGCAGCCGGGCGCTCTACGCCACCGACGGCTCCAACTACCGTCAGGTGCCGATCGGGGTGGTCGTACCCCGGGACCTGGCCGACGTGGCCGCCACCATCGAACTGTGCCGGGAGTACGGTGCGCCGGTGCTCGCCCGGGGCGGCGGGACGAGCCTGGCCGGCGAATGCTGCAACGTCGCCGTCGTCATCGACTTCACCAAGTACGTCAACCGGGTCGAGTCGTTCGACCCGGTGCTGCGTACGGCGACCGTGCAGCCGGGCATCGTGCTGGACGAACTCAACGCGTACACCCGGCGGCGGGACAACCTGATCTTCGGCCCGAAACCGGCCACCCACTCGCACTGCACCATCGGCGGGATGATCGGCAACGACTCGTGCGGCTCGACGGCACAGTGGAGCGGTACCACCGCCGCCAACGTCCGGCGGCTGGAGGTGCTCACCTACGACGGCACCCGGATGTGGGTCGGCCCCACCTCCGACGCCGAGTACGAACGGATCATCGCCGCCGGTGGCCGTCCCGCCGACATCTACCGTCGCCTCCGGGAGCTGGTCGACCGGCACGCCGACGCGTTGCGCAACCTGCCCCAGCTGCCTCGCCGCATCTCCGGCTACAACCTGGCCGCACTGCTGCCGGAGAACGGCTTCGACGTCGCCCAGGCGCTGGTGGGCAGCGAGTCGACCTGCGTCACCGTGCTGCGCGCCGAGTTGGCCCTGCTGCCCGAACCACCCGTCAAGGCGATGGTGCTGCTCGGCTACCACGACATCGTTGCCGCCGCACACGCCGTACGGGACGTCAACCCGCACCAACCCTTCGTGCTGGAGGCGCTGGACGACAAGCTCATCGACTACGAGACCCGCAAGCACATGCACCCGGAGGCGCTGCACCTGCTGCCCGAGGGCGGGGCGTGGCTGATGGTGCAGTTCGGCGGTGACACCGTTGCCGAAGCCCGGGGCAAGGCCGACGCCCTCGTTGAGGTGTTACGCCACAGCGATCACCCGCCGACGGTGAAGGTCTTCGACGATGCTCGGCACGAGGAGCAGATCTGGCACGTTCGGGAGTCCGCCCTGGCGGCCACCGCCCGCGTACCGGACATGCCGGACACCTGGCCGGGCTGGGAGGATTCGGCGGTCCCGCCGGAGCGGCTCGGCGACTACCTGCACGACTTCATCGGGCTGCTGGACGAGTTCGGCTACGGCGCGGCCAGTCTGTACGGGCACTTCGGCAACGGTTGCCTGCACACCAGCATCCCGTTCGACCTGGTCACCGTCGGCGGGGTGGCCCGGTTCCGGGCCTTCGTCGAACGGGCCGCCGACCTGTGCGTGGCGCACGGCGGGTCGCTCTCCGGTGAGCATGGCGACGGGCAGGCCCGGGGTGAACTGCTGACCCGGATGTACGGGGACGACATGGTGCGGGTGTTCGAGGAGTTCAAGGCGATCTTCGACCCGGACGACCGGATGAACCCCGGCAAGGTGGTGCACGCCAACCCGCTGGACAAGCAGCTGCGCCTCGGTCCCGACTACGCCCCCGCCGAACCGGGCACCTGGTTCCAGTACCCGGCCGACCAGCACAGCTTTGCCCGCGCCGCGAACCGCTGCGTCGGCGTCGGGCGGTGCCGTAGACACGGCGGCGACGGGGTGATGTGCCCCAGCTACATGGTCACCGGCGACGAGCAGCACTCCACCCGGGGTCGGGCCCGGCTGCTGTTCGAGATGGTGCGCGGCGAGACCGTCACCGGAGGCTGGCAGGACCCTGCGGTAGCCGATGCCCTCGACCTCTGCCTGGCCTGCAAGGGCTGCAAACGCGACTGCCCGGTCAACGTCGACATGGCCACCTACAAGGCCGAGTTCCTCGCCCACCACTACGCCGGCCGGATCCGTCCCCGGGACCACTACAGCCTCGGCTGGCTGCCGGTTTGGGCCCGGCTGGCGATGCTCGCGCCCGGCACGGTCAACCGGGCCGCACGCACCCCCGGCGTCGGCACCCTGGCCAAACTGGTTGCCGGAGTGGACCCGCGCCGGCAGCTACCGACCTTTGCCGCCGCCAGCTTCAAGCGCTGGTTCCACCATCGCACCCCGGGCGGCTCCGGCGAGCGGGGACAGGTGCTGCTCTGGCCGGACACCTTCACCACCTACCTGTCGCCGCACGTCGCGGCGGCCGCGGTGGGGGTGCTGGAGGCGGCCGGATTTCGGGTGGTCATGCCCACCCAACAGGTCTGCTGCGGGCTGACCTGGATCTCCACCGGTCAGCTCGGCACCGCCCGACGGGTGTTACGGCGCAGCCTCGACGTGCTCGCCCCCTACCTGCGCGACGGTGTGCCGGTGGTGGGTCTGGAGCCGAGCTGCACCGGGGTCTTCCGGTCCGACGCACACGAGCTGCTCGGCCACAACGTGGACGTGGAACGGCTGGTCGCGCAGACCAGGACCCTGGCGGAACTGCTCACCGAGCGGTCCCCCGGCTTCACCCCGCAGCTGACCAGCCTCGACGGTCGGCGGCCGAAGGCAGTCGTACAGACCCACTGCCATCAGCACGCCGTCCTGGGCTTCGACCCGGACACCGCGCTGATGCAGCAGGCCGGTCTCGACGTCGAGGTCCTCGACTCGGGCTGCTGTGGGCTGGCCGGCAACTTCGGCATGACCGCCGAACACCGCGATGTCTCGCTGGCCTGCGCCGAACGGGTCCTGCTGCCGGCCGTACGCGCCGCCGACCCGGCCACCCTGGTCGTCGCCGACGGCTTTTCCTGTCGTACGCAGATCGAGGACGCCGCGATCGGCCGTCGGGCCGTACACCTCGCCGAGATTCTCAACGGTGCCGTCCGGGGGTTGGCCCCGGGGGACTACCCGGAACAGATGCTTGCCCGACGTCCCGGCCGCGCCCACGCTCTCAGGTGACCTGGCATGTTCCACATCGACCTGCCCGACTCCGACATCGAGGTGCCCATCGAGGACCTGCGCTGGGCGGTCTATCGGATACCCACCGACCAGCCGGAGGCGGATGGGACCTTCCGTTGGGACGCCACCACCATGGTGCTGGTTCGGGTCACGGCCGGCGGGGCGGTCGGCACCGGCTGGACGTACGGGGCGGCGGCCGGCGGCGCACTGATCGGGGAACTGCTCGCCGACGTGGTCACCGGGCGGTGCGCCCTCGACGTCACCGGCACGTACGAGGCCATGTGCCGGGCGGTGCGTAACGTCGGGCGGCCCGGAATGGCCGCAATGGCGATCTCCGCGATCGACACCGCGTTGTGGGACCTCAAGGCCCGGCTGATCGGGGTACGCCTGGCCCGGCTGCTCGGCGTCGTGTACGAGCAGGTGCCGGTCTACGGCAGCGGTGGCTTCACCACGTACGACGAGATGCGGTTGCGCGAGCAGGTGAGCCACTGGGTGCACGAGGTGGGCATTCCCCGGGTAAAGATCAAGATCGGTGAGTCCTGGGGGAAAGCGGTCGATCGTGACCTGACCCGGATGCGACAGGCTCGGGACGCCATCGGTGCGGACGCTGAACTGTACGTCGACGCCAACGGCGGATACACGGAGAAGCAGGCGATCCGGGTTGCCGATGCCGTGGCGGATCTCGACGTGCGCTGGTTGGAGGAGCCGGTCTCCTCCGACGATCTCACCGGCCTACGCGCTGTACGGGACGCGGTCACCCCGGATGTGACCGCCGGGGAGTACGGCTATGACCTGCCCTACTTCCAGCGGATGTGTGCAGCCGGAGCGGTGGACTGCCTCCAGGTCGACGTCAGCCGCTGCGGCGGCATCACCGAGTGGCTGCGGATCGCCGCCGTGGCCGCCGCGCACGGGCTTCAGGTCTCCGGCCACTGTGTCCCGCATCTGCATGTCGACGTGGCGGCAGCTACTGCCAACCTGCGTCATCTGGAGTGGTTCCACGACCACGTACGCATCGAGTCGCTCTTCTTCGACGGTGCCCTCGTACCCGACGGCGGCGTACTCGTACCGGACCTGACCGTGCCCGGCAACGGCCTGGAGTTCCGCGAGACCGAGGCGCAACGCTACCGCGTCGCATAGTGCTCCCGATACGGCTGGGCACCTGGGCTCTCGCTGGCGTGGCAGGACACCGCCTATGAGCGGTGTCCTGCCACATACCAGGGGTGCCGTACGCAGGGTTGAAGAGCCAGAAGCGCATCTTTCTACCTGCCCGATGCTTCAGTTGCCGGACGAGCCGATCGCGTCAGCGGCGCGGGGCCGATCGGCCGGTGATCCGCTGTGCGAACTGTTGCAACTTTTGTTGCGTCCTTGGCTTGGCTGCCTCGCGGCGTCCCCGGTCCATCAGCTTGCGGCCCTGCGGGCTGCTCAGGAATCCCTTGATCCGTTGGGTAACCGATGTCACGACATGCCCCTTTCGGTGCTTTTTGGCAACGGGACCGCGTCGCGGCTCCTGTCTGCCGGTTGGGTACCCCGGGCCAGCCATGTCGAAGCGTTCCGCAGCTGAGCTACTGGGGGTCGTCATCCTTGCCTTTGCCGAGCAGGCCCGACGTGGCAAGGAAGAGCACACCGCCGGCTATCCCCACCAGGCCGATGACGAGCAACCAGGTTCCGTTCTCGCGGACCTCCACCCTCTCCTCATAGGTCTGTCCTCCTCCCCGTGAGGACAGACAATAATCACCCGGCGCCATCGCCTTACCCCCACAGTCCACCTCATCGCTCCACGGCTGGCGAAACAGCCCGGCGCAGCAGAGCAGGACCCCGATGAGGAGGGCGACCGCTCCAACGGTTACCGGCCAAGCCTTCTTCTCGCCCGGCTGACTCATGGTCATCTACTTCCAATCGTCTGGTGTGGACAGAGGAAAGGTCGGATCAGATCGGAAAGAGTCTAAGAGGGACCGTCAGTAGGTGTTATTTGAGGCGGCGGGTGGTGGGGCGGGTGTTCCAGCGGTAGTGGGTACGGGCTTGCCGGATGAGGGCAC